>NZ_CP009516.1:3136629-3450292 GCF_000970285.1 Methanosarcina horonobensis HB-1 = JCM 15518
CAGAGAAGCTGCAATCAACGAAGAGAAAATCCGGCTTTATGTAAAAGAACACGTTAAAGTCCTTAAAAACAGCGCGTATATTGTGAATACGAATAATTCAATTTCGAAAGCAGCAATCTATGCAGCCTCCTATGGCCAGAAGGAAGTCGGAATTGCAGCCGAATACCGGGAGAGAAAAGGAGTGTACGATCTCAGCATACGTTCCCGAGGAAAAATAGATATAAATCGCATCCTTCGCTCGGTTGCTCCCAAGTTTGGAGGAAGCGGAGGCGGGCATCTTCTTGCAGCAGGAGCGCGCATTCCCGAAGAATCACTGGAGGTTTTTCTCCGAGCTTTTGATAAAAAGCTCGGGGAAGCAAACGAGGTAAAACAAAATGAAAACCAGCAAAACTGCAGCTGAAAGTGGTATAAATCTCGAGATTATCTTTGTAGGACGTTCGAATGTGGGCAAGTCTTCCCTCCTGAAAGAGCTTTTCGGGGCAAAGGTAAGGATTGGAAAACGTCCAGGAGTCACACTGCGCCCTACGCATGCACAGGTCTCGGATCTGCTCATCACCGACATGCCCGGATTCGGTTTCATGAGCGGGGTGAAGGACAGGAAGCAGGATATCGTAAAAGATAAAACCGTACACTATATCGAAGACAATGCAGAGAGGATAAAAATAGGTGTCCTTGTAATAGACGGACCAGCCTTTCCAGAAATAGTTGACAGATGGGACTCAAGGGATCAGATTCCTATCGACGTTGAGATGTTTGATTTCCTGAGAGAAATCGGTATCGATACAATTGTTGCTGCAAACAAGATGGACAGGATCAAAGAAAACGAGTCTGATCCTCTCCTTGATGAAGTTTCTGCCCGCCTGGGACTTGAGCCTCCCTGGCAGAACTGGAAACACCTGATCGCTCCTATTAGCGCCAAGAAAGGAGATCTTAAATCTTTAAAGGGACTTCTCCGGGACAGGTTGCATGAAATGAAAAGGGACGACCTGTTCAAGTATATTTGATTTCTATCCCGGACTTATCTTAAACAGGCAATAAATAGGCAATTTTTTATTTATAGTTCAATTCTTTTCAAAAAACATGTAGAACCAGAAAGTATCTGATTTACAGCCTTTTCAGCTGCTGACTGTATACGCGCCCAATCCTCTGTATCGTGTCTGCTTCTTCGGGATCTTTATCATCCCGGATGCGGATGAAACGGGGAAAACGCAGGGAAAAACCCGAGTCGTAGTTGGGACTTTTCTGGATTTCTTCAAAAGCGATTTCAAGAACAACTTTTGGCCTTATGGCAAATACTCCTCCGGCTTCTCCGCCTTCCATTAACCCTGAGAGTATTTCTGTAAGTTCCTTAAGCTGTTCATCAGTAAGCCCTGTGCCGACCTTACCTACCTGCAGGAAGCGAGAAGTCTCAGGGTCATAGCAGGCAACAGTATAAGAACCTATAAGGTTTGCCCTGCGCCCGAATCCCCATTCGGCCCCTACAATTACAAGGTCAAGGGTATCCATAAGGGGTTTTTTCTTGAGCCAATTTTTGCCTCGCTTGCCAGGAGAATAAACGGAAGTCGGGTTTTTGACCATAACTCCTTCGTGTCCTGCCTTTAATGCTTCCCTGTAGATCTTTTCCACAAGCTCAAGATCTCCGGTTATCACCTGCTTATCCACGCAAATTGACTTTGAATCCTCAACAGAGCTCTCCACACACGACTCAAGTGCCTTTCTTCGTTCAAGAAGGGGGAGATCTATCAGTGTTTTACCGTTGAGATACATTATGTCAAAAAGGTTGAGCTGGATGGGAATTCCGAGTACTTTTTCCTTGACATCGTACTTGCGCCTGAAACGCTTAAGAATTTCCTGAAATGCCCTCGGCTTTCCATCTTCGTCTACAGCCACAGCTTCTCCATCAAGAATTGCAGATTCAGCCTTTATATGCTTACGGACTATTTCAACGATGTCAGGAAGGGAATTAGTAACGTTTTCGAGCTTTCGTGAAAAAAGAGAAACCGAATCTCCGTTCTTGTGGATCTGGACTCTTGCCCCATCGAATTTCCACTCAATTGCAGCCTCCTTCATGTCCCTGATATCAGCATCTATATCAGGGCTGATCTGCGAAAGCATCATCTTGATCGGGCGGTTAATTTCGATTCCGAGACTCTCGAGAGCTTCTATCCCGCCTTTTTTAGCAGCCGCAGCTACTATCCCAAGATCATTTGTAACCATGAAGGAATGTTCCACAATCTCTGCAGGGACTAAAAAGGCCTTTGCAATAGCGTCCCTGACAACTCCTTCCCCTACACCAATTCGGAGTTCTTCGAGTGCAAGCCTGGAAATATATTTGGCTTCCCTCGGGGTTGATGAAGTAAACAGAAACTGGAGGTTTTTGACCTTGACATCCTGCGAACCTTTTCCCGAAGCCTCGGATGCTGTCTTGAAACGCCTGTAAACCTCTGTTATTGAGAGCTCGGACTGTTCCTCAAGAAAAGAAGAAAATGTCACCTGATTCTTCCTTTTCTCTTTCAGAATAAGGAGCGCCGTATCCCCGATGTCTCCGGTGGTTCGAATGAGGGACTCTATACTATGTATAGACATGCCTGAAGCTTTTGAAAGAGAAACATAAAGCAGGCTTGTGCCAATCCCAAGTTGCTGTCCACTCCAGGCAGGAAAAACCTCACTCATAATAAAATGAGTGGCAAGAGGCAGCTCTTCAACGTCAACCTTTTTGAGAAGGTCAGCAACCTTATTTGTGGTTTCTATAGTGCTCGATGTTTTTTCAATTGCCTGGCATGTTTCCGCAAATTCCCTGAAACTTGTCATGGTCCACACAGCCTTTTTTATTTTTGTTTTTCTTATTTGGATTAGTTAAGGCCAATATTTCCAGCAATCCAATGTTTCCAGCAGTTACTGACTTCCGTAAACTGCAATCAGGTCGCTGAGAATTGCACTTGCTGTTTCTATCGGGCCTGCACCCTTTCCCGTGACTGTAATTTCTCCCGCAAGCTCGGTATCTATAGAAGCCACATTAAGAGTGCCTCTTACGTCAAGGGGATGATTGATAGGCACAAGCCTTGGTGCAACATGGATCCTTTCCCTGCTGACCTCTCCTATGAGCTTGATCACATGCCCTCTTTCATAAGCCATTTCCAGGGCTTCAGGCGTAATTTTCGTAATTCCTGTGACTTCAACATCCCTGTATGTAACATCAAGTCCGAAGATCGCATTGGCAAGAATTACCAGCTTGCAGGCAGTATCAATTCCGTCCACATCATAAGTAGGATCGGTTTCTGCGATTCCAAGTTCCATGGATTCGGCGAGAATATCTTTATAACTTGCCCTTTCTTCAAGCATCCTGGTAAGAATATAGTTACATGTCCCATTTAGAATTCCTTTGATGCTTTTAAGCCTGTTTCCTGCAAGAACTTCATTTGCCAGATTAATAACGGGCATGGAGCCGCCTACCGTAGCTTCGAATCTGAAACTCGATCCGGCAGCTTTTGCAGCTTCCATCAGTTCTCTATACTTAAGGGTCAGTGGGCCTTTATTGGAGGTAATGACATCTTTACCTGTCTCGAAGGCTGCAAGCATATTCTGAAGTCCTGCTCCTCCGGTAACAATATTTGTAGGAGTGGTTTCTATTACAAGTTCGTGGTCTACTGACTTTATAACTTCGACACCTGTAAATTTTTCTATTGCAACCGTACCCTTCATTCTTTTGCGGGCAAGACAGTCGGCAAGATCCACACCTTCTGGATTGACAGTAGCACCTCTGGAGTCCACAATAGCGACCACCAGGATTTCCAGCCCGATACTTTCCAGATACTCTTTTTTCATAAGGAGTACTTCAGCTACACCCTGTCCGATTGCACCAAATCCTAAAATAGAACAGCGCACTGTTTTCATGTTTTCAAATCTCCTTGTTTTTCAGGCCTGGATGTCTATTGGAAGCACCATCAGCAAATCTTTCTTTGCCGAGACTTTTTTCAAAATATCAAGTGCCTTTTGCAAATCTTCTTTACCTACAGCGTCGATCCTGATCAAGGCCGAAGAAAGCAAATTAATGCCCGGCATGGATAGCGAGAGATCCATAACTTCTGCAAACCCGGTCTTGTCAATCTCATCAATCGTATCCTGGATCCCTGTATGGACCACATGCCCTATAAGAACCACATTTATGCTTTCTCTGAAACGATGTTCTCCAACCCTTACAACTCTTATCCCATTTTCCTCAAGCTTTGCTTTTATTGCACCTATGCTCTCAGGTTTTGTCTCAAGTACAAGCTGTACAGGTACCGTTTTTCTGGGGGTTCTTTTCTGGTGGTGGTGTAAAACCGTTATCAGGTTAGCTTTGAATTCCGAAAGAGGCTGGAGGGCTAAAAGCATCTGCCCGGGCACGTCTTTTAATTCAATGTCCATGGAAACTCGCATAGTGTCCCTCATGCAATTTATAATAATCCAAGTTTATAATCCAAGTACGTCAAACAATGGATATCGATTTTAATGAATTTGTAATATTTTATATTCAGTAACTTAATCCGGTCAATTGCGTAAAGGTAGTTCTGGTATAACTAAATTAAATGACATTGGGAATATCATGTGCCAGATCTTTTAAATTTTTGTTAACCTTTCCTGCTGTTTAGTAGATGAGTTCAGTTATATAGTTTGTCATTTACGGTTTTTCAAAAGAGGTTAAAGTATTCTTTCTTCAAAATTATATTTTCTTCTAAAAACTACTTTCTCTTCTAATAGACTTTCTCCTTACCCATTCCTCTCATTAAATCCTGTCTGTTTGAGGACCTCTTCATCGGGAATTCGGATAATATTTCCTCTGCCCCTTTTGAACTTTTCAACCAATCCACGTTCTTCGAGATCCGAAAGCATAAGACTTACTTTAGACTCTGAATAAGGAGACTTCTTTCGGAGTTCTCTCTGGGTAATTCGATTTCCATTAGCTCGGATCAGATTCATTATCTCTTTCAGATCGTCAGGTAGACTTGCTTCCGGACTTTCTGGACCTTCGAGGCTCAATGAATCAGGTATCTCTTCAGACAGGGAATTAACGAACATTTTTGAGTCTTCTGGCAACTTCACTTCTTGTTGCACAGCTGTTTCTGTCTCAGAGGTATCTCCTCCTACAATATGAGATGCATGAGGCTCATAGTTTGTCTTGTGAACTTCCTCAATTGAACCGGCTTCACCGAGCTCTGCATATCCCGATATTTTTGCTCCTGCGGTGAAATTTTCAGGTTTTGATGTATCTGGCTCTGATGTGTTTGATTTTGATGAATTAAGACTTTGAGCTTCTCTCGGAGAACCTGATACCTTTTCAGGAGGGTTTCTTTTTTCCTTTTTTACCAGATAACCAGCAAGAAGCAGGATACAAACTGCAAGTAAAGCAAAAGTTAAGACCGTATTTTGTGAACTTACTTGAGATTGAGTTTCCGTTTCCTCAAAATCCAGATCGACATTTTCGAAATCTTCCTGATAAAGAAGATCTTCCTGATAAGTAGGGAAAAGGAGAAGATCACGGACATATTCCCCTTCATCGGCGGAAACTATAACTTCTTCTTCAGTTGTATAAACTATAGTATTCTCTTCAAAATAATTGGCAGTTATCAGATAAGTTCCCGGAGTAAGATTAAAAGAATATTCGGCATCCGTTGCAACATAAGACTGCTCCGGAGTAGAGTTAATCTCAACTATTGAGTTTTTGAGAGGTTCAAAACTATACCACTCATATACGGTCCCGTGAATCGTCGCCGCAAGTGCATTTCCCTGAACACAAATCAGGAAAATGAATACACAGGCGATCTTGCAGAGCTTTCTAAAATTCACAAAGCTTTAAATGGGTTTTTAGCATAAATCCTTTACTTTTCCTCAGCAGAAGTTCAAAATCACTGAAGGCAAATTAAAGTTTTATCAAGAAAATAAAGACCCAATCAAGTTTGGAAGTACGTATATTGTTACTAATTAGTTTTATTCCGAAAAGTATACTTATATCCCCCTATTCCTTTATGACAGTATTATAGCTTGCCAAAGGAGGCAGTCAGATGAAAAAATTAGGAGCTGTTCAATATCTGGCTTACGTCACATTTATATTAATTATATTCAGTATACTGTCTGGAGAAGCATTTGCTACTAGCTCTTTATCGAAGAATGAAAATGGAAATCAGTATGCAGATGAAAGCATTGTTGATACCGAAAATTATGAGAAAGACAGTTCAGAAGATACTAATAATGTTACTGAGAATTATAGTTATAAAAACTTACAGGGAGAAGACAGAACAAGAATACAGGATAAGGATAAGTTTTCTGCATATAAATCAGAAAAAAAGCAGATACAGGAAGCTCTCCAGTTACAGAAGAGTAAGTATAGGGAAATAAAAGAGGATTTTCTTAAAATAAGGAATCAAATTCAGGCAGGAAAGCTTAATCCCAACTCCGAAAAAGCTGTAGATGCCACAAGAACCTACCTTAATTCCAGTATCAGTTATATGATAGCTCATCTGAAAAACGTAAAAGCCAATATGCAGTACTCAAACGGCAATGGAACAGAAGAAAGAATTGTTGCCATGGACGAAAATATTAAACTGCTTGAAGCTGAGCAGGCAGCAATTGCAAATGCTTCCAGCCAGCAAGAACTTATAACTGCGATCAGGTCAGTGCGTGAAGTATGGACTAATGCGCAGAAAACCAGCCTGACAGGTGCAGGACAAATTGTCAGCCAGAAAATAGGAGAATTCCTTGACAAGTCCGAAAATCTCTCAGGAAAACTCGATACTGAAATTCAGAGCCTTAACATGACGGGTGTTGATACATCTGACCTTCAGACAAGGCTTGCCAGTTACAATTTATATATAAAAGCTGCGCAGGAGAAAAAAGCAGCTGCAGACTCTATTTATGAAGATGAAAATGCTACCAGGGAAGATCTGGAAGTCGCAAACAATTATTTGCGCGAGTCCCTCAATAATGTCAACAAAGCAAACAAGATACTTAAAGTAATTTTCGGTGACCTGAAGGAGTATAACCTCGAAGAAGTTAACAAAATTGGAGTCGAAAATAGCACCGAAACCGAGCTTAATAATATCACAAGCAACAATACTAACAATAATTTATCTGTATAAACGGCATTCCTGTAAACGAGACAAAAAAGGAGTAACAAATAGTATAGCTCAAGAGAATTGAAAATTTCTTTGAGGATTTATTGGGAACTAAGGAGGCAGAAAATGGTCAAATTTGCTCACCTGCTTATGCTGTCATTTTTAATTGTCTGGACTGCAGGATCCGGCTGTCTCGGAAACGATTCCTCTGATATGGAAGATGGAGGAATTACGGAAAACGTTGCCGAGGCAGGGAATGCAGATGATTTAAATATGGAACTCCTTACTTTGGCTGAGATTCAGGAACTTGATGCTGATATGGCCGAACTCGAGATCCTGCTTGATGACGCAAGCCCTGAGGAAGAAATAGAAATCGAAGAACTGTGAGCCAAAAGTAAACACTGAAAACACGGAAGATCTATGAACTCATTACTTTTGCTTCGTGTTTTCCGTGACCCAACTTAAAGTTTAAGATTGATGGAGAATTCTGGTTCCTGCCAATATCTTTTCTTCAGTAGTGAAGTTTTGATCTTGTAATTTTTGATTTTGCGAATTGTTAACTTTACGTTGATTTTTAATGTAGAGATTACTTCATTTGCGATCTTCGTCTAAATTTTCTTTGTATTTTGTATAAACTTATCGGGTTACTTGCTAATTTATATGCTTGAGATATAAAGGAACTCATTCAACACTAATTTAAGATTCGCGATCATCTGAGGGAGATTAATTTCTGAAGAAACAAAATAATGATGAAAAAATAATCAATCTCACTTAATTTGTTTATTTTAATTTGACATGGAGTTTAGGTTTTAGTATAAAAATTTTTCTTCAAATATTAAAAATTAACAGAGCACAAAGGGTTTTAAAGCCTTATGTAGAGAATAAAACATATATCAAGCTTTAAATTTCATATTTATCTCATAATTTTCTCTTTTAAGAAAAGTATACTTATATATTCTTCCATCTTAATAAAGTAACAATTGAATAATTTAAACGGAGACTTTCATATGGGAAAATGGGGAAAAGTAATATTCTATGGATCATACATAACTATAATACTTATTATATTAAGTATTCTATCACCGGCAGCTTTTGCCAAGAGTGATACTGCGGCAGGTAAAGGTGCTGACATGCAATCACTTGAAACTGTTCAGGCTAGGGTTAAGGAAAAAGTCCAGGAAAGGAATCAGACCGTGAATGGAACTCTGGAACGAGAGCAGCTGCGTGAAGAAACTAAGGAAAAAATACAATTAAAAGAGCAACTCAAGATCCAGAAAAGCAGTTACCAAACCTCAAAGCAAAATTTCCTCCAGATAAGATCCAGACTGAGGTCTGGAAATTACAGTGAAGAAGATCTTAACACTACAAGGAAATATCTCAATTCAAGCATTGACTATATGATAGCCAATCTTGAAAAAGTTAAGCATAACCTTGAGCAGTCAAACGGTAATGGTACTGAAGCCAGAATTTCTGCCATCGATGAAAGGATAAGCCAGCTTGAGGAAGAAAAAGAAGCTATCGGAAACGCAACAGAGCCTGAAGAGCTCGCAACTGCGGCAAACTCAATACGCGGAACCTGGAATAATGCAAAACATAGCGTAGTTGCCGAAACAGGAAAAACTGTCAGCGAGAAGATAGAAAAATTCCTTAACAAATCCGAAGATATTGCCGGAAGGCTTGAAAGTGAAATAAATGAAGTGAATGAGACTGGCACTGAGACCGCAGAACTAGAGGCAAAACTAGCTGATTACAATGAACTTATGGACTCAGTGAGAGAAAAGAAGGAAGTCGCCGAAGAGATCTTCGAGAAAGAGGATGCTACTCAGGAAGAACTCAAAGAAGCAAATGAATACCTTCAAAATGCTCTTGAAGATATACGTGATGCAAACGAGATATTGAGAGAAATCTTCAGTGAACTGGAACACTACAGAGAACAGTTCAGGCTTGAAGAAGAAAACCAGAAAACTGCTCAAACCAACGACGAAGATGCAGATGATAGCGCAGATGATAAAGAAGATGAAGATAAGGAAGATGAAGATGAGAAAGGCACACAAGAGGCTGTGATTACGAATTCCTCTACGAAAGAAACTAACAGTTAAGGAAGGGTAAAAAATGGTAGAGTTCAGATATCTATTTGTCCTGTCAATTTTGTTTTTCTGGCTTGCAGGATCCGGTTGCGTCGGAAATGATGCCTCGGATATGGAAGAAGGTATAACTACAGATATTCCCGGAACAGAAGAAAATACCTCCGCGAAACAGAGCCTTACTGAAGCAGAAATTCAGGAGTTTGAAGGAAATATCTTAGAACTTGAGGATCTGCTCTCGAATTCAAGCCTTGATGAAGAAATAGTAATTGAAGAGCTTTAAGAACAGAAAAAAATGCCTTAAAAAAGATGCTCTCATTTGAAGAACATCTTTTCTTTATTTTTCATTTTCTGGACTTCGCCCTCCAGAGTCTCTAATCTTGATTCCAGTTCATGCATATCTTTTCTGGTAAAGACGTCTGCCTTTGAAATGGTATCCTGAATCTTGTCGGAGATTTTCTTTTCGAGGTCAACCCTCTGTTTCTTGCTCTCTTCGACAAGGTCCTGAACAACTTTTTTACCTTCTTCTTTGCTGATATCCCCTTTGTCAACCAGGTCTTTTACAAGTTCATTTACTCTTTCTTCGGTCATTGCCCACAGTCCAGCCCCTATGAGCCCGAGTTTTCGAACAGGTTCTTTCATATATAAACACGCATCCTGGATTATTAATCTGAAAATAGTTAATTTGAAGTAATGAGTTTGAAGTGGTGTATAATGAATTAAAAACTGATAATATATTAAAGGTGATGATACATTAAAAATACATTGCTAAAAAAGTATCTTTATATCAAAATTCTCTTTTTGATCTTCTTTTAATATTCATTAGATGTTCTTTTTATGTTTTTTCAATATTTCGAGTAAATGTTTCAGATAATATCTCGGGTTTATTCAGCGTGATATTAATTGTCCACGTCTGCAATGTATGTAGCTTAATGCCAAAATGCGAACAACAGTGAAACCGAAGAGGTAACTTTTATTCTTTCAACATCGGAAATTGCCCCATGGATACACTATTATGGGCTGAGTGAGATGCAAGATGGCTCTTACTTCGAATATGCGTTTCACGTTCATGTTCATTATTTATCCCTTAATTCGTCGGAATTAAGGAATTAATGCAAAAATGTTAAATTCATTAGGAACGTTTCAAAGTAAGGATGTATCCTGCTGGCCCTTCCCTTCTGGAATTCATACTGGATAATTTCAACACTGAAAATCTGCCCGGAAAAATAAGAAATTTACTCTACTTTACGATTGGTGTGTTTGCTTCTGCAATTTTCTTTTTTTGCATTTTCCGTCTGCTTAAAACAGCTTTTTTATAAATATCAGTAACTGTTGTCTTGAAAGGAATGGATCACAACTTTTTTATGGATTTCCTTGATTCTCCCAACCTGCCCGTCCGTTAATTGAACTTTTATCCCATGTGGGTAAGTTGAAGAGTTGTTAATATTCTCTTTACAGGCGTATCTTGTCGTTCTTGTCCCGTTCGCGAAGCTTCTGGACTACTGTTTTGAGAACAGGAAGATCTTCTTTTACGGTATCCCATACAGCATTAGTATCAACACCAAATAATCATGGATTAGTTTATCTCTCATGCCTGCTATTCCTCTCAAGTGGACCTTGAGGATATTTTTCTCTCAGAACCTGCGATAGGTTTTTGGTAGCTTCGCCAATTATCTGGATTTGCCTGTTTGCCTGATAGTTCCGTCCTGAACAAGGCTATTTGACAAGAATTCTTCTTCGCTAAGGTCTCCTGTATATTTTTCAATAGAGGAGATGGACTGAAGGATGTGGCTGAGATAAACCATGTCATCTTTTTTCATTCGGAGATCACTCTGGCTTCTTTTTTAATTCCCTCTATCAAGTACGGACTTATTGACTTTTCAGTTAGAAGATCAACTTTTATTCCCAGGTAATCCGACAGTTCCAGTTCTATATTCACGAGAGTTAGCAGGCTTTTTCGCTCGGCAAACTCAACCAGAACATCAATATCAATTTCGGGTTTCTCTTCGCCTCTAACATAAGACCCAAAAACAGATACTTTAACTGCTCCGTATTTTTTCAGAAAAGAAGAGATTTTGCGGAAGAGCTCTTCCCGTTCTTTCACAGTTTGCATGCTGGTATATCTTGTTTTTTTAATTTAAACCTTCCCGATTTGCGTTTCGACATCAGATTTGTGTTTCGGGAGCCTGCGGTCTTTTTCTCTCACTGCGCTCGCTCAAGAGGACATTAACCGGTTGTTCTATAATTTTATTTACAGTTGTGGATAAACGGCTCAGCCATTCTCCTCAAGCAGCCAGTACCACAGAGGCACATACCTGATCTTCTTTCCATCAACAACCTCCTCGTCAAAAACATCCGATGTGATGATAGTCCCTTCTTTCATTTTGAAGTTCTTCATTCCGGCAAGCAGGCCGTTTACTTCGCGTTCTTTTGTTATCGAGTCTGACAAATCCGAACAGACCTGTATCAAACGGGTGGGTTCAAGTCCTTCTTTTGTTATGAAATCGACCTCAAAGCCCTTCTGGTCCTGCCAGTAGTAGATTTCGTTTCCGGAGTGTAAGAGCCGGATGAAGACGAGATTCTCATATAATCTTCCGGTATCGGAGGAGAGTTTGAAAGAAACGGCGTTGATCATACCTGTGTCGATACAATATAATTTCCTGGGTTTGTTCATCTGTTGCTTTAGCGATTCATTGTAGTGGTTGACGCTAAAGAGCAGGAATGCGTCCTCAAGGTATGCAATATAATTGATTATAGCATCTGTACTGAGGGAGGAATAATTGGCAAACAGTCTTCTGAGAGAGTTGTAGGTATGAGGTTTTGCAATATTCGATATGCAGAATAGCGCCAGGTCTTTGAATATCAGGGGATTGCGTACTCCATGCCTTGAAATAATATCCCGGTAGATAATGTCGTCAAAATATGACTGCAATGTTTCCCGATGTTGAACCGACGGATAGACTATGGTCTCGGGGAATCCTCCTTTTTCCAGGTATTCGTTGAATCTGCGTTTGACAACTGGCCTGTCTTCCGAATAAGGGAGTGTTTTCATATCAAAGGTTATTGAATGATAATCCAGGAATTCTGCAAAACTGAAAGGGAACATTCTGGTGCTCAGATGCCTGCCTGTTAATAAGGTGGATATCTCCTGTGAAAGCAAGGATGCATTCGAGCCGCTAATTACTAACTTTACATTCTGTTTTCTATCGTAAATGCCTTTAACCCATCGTTCCCATGAAGGGAAGTTCTGGATTTCATCAAGGAAAAGATACAAACGGTCTCCTTCGGATATCTCCTGAATTTCCCTGAAAGTTTCTACCAACAGCTGCAACTCGTCCCCATTTAGCGGCTGCAAACGATCATCATTAAGATTCAGGTACAATATATTGCTCTTTGGTACGCCACGTTCAAGCAGTTCCAATATCAGTTGATACATATAGTATGTTTTGCCGCATCTCCTCACACCAACTATGTCATTTACATGCGGAGCATCAATGTTCACATTATACCTGCGCTCCTGCAGTGGTGGTAATACTCTTCCCTCCCACTCGATAATGGCACTTTTCAGTTTCTCTCTTGTATCCACAAAGAATAGTCAGGAATCTCTTATTTATATACTTGTCCATTATAGTCGATGAAATGTGCTAATTTTATCGTGTATAAACGATAAATTTATGAGATTGTGTTTACATGTTTTGGAGCTTTTGCGTGCACTACTTTATTACCATTGCAAGGAAATAGAAACACGCAGGATTTTCCAAAATGTGCCTTTGATCTTGCATTCTTCCGTTTGTCCTCTGCATTATCCGAATATACAAATTATGAGGATGAGTAAAAAAGGAATTACTATTTCTTCAATAAGTCTGCACAGATGGTAATAGACGAGATTCGTAAATTATTAGAGGAAACACTATTATGTTAAAAACAAGATTGATAGGCCTGTTTCGCTTATTCCGTTCTGAACTGCCATTTGCTGCGGGAGTGTGCGTGATATTGGGGGAATTACTAGCATTGGGTGGAATTCCCGCCCCAGCAGAAATTTTACTGGGATTTCTGAGCTTTTTTTTCATTTCGGCTGCAGCTCTGATCCTGAATGACTATTTTGATATCGAAAGTGACAAAATAAACGCACCGGAAAGGCCGCTCCCGGCAGGTCTTGTTACTGAGCGAGATGTTGTGTTACTCTCCATTGCAGTGACAATGCTTGGATTTATCACAGGCTACCTGATTAGCATGGAGGCTTTGTTAGTAGTTATTTTAGTCTGGACAGTGGGTTTTCTTTACAATTGGAGGTTCAAAAAGGCTGGTTTCATTGGAAATCTGATGGTTAGTTTTTCGGTTGGTATGACTTTTGTTTTTGGCGGCATAGTAGCAGGTAAACCATTTGAAACTATAGTCTGGTTTTTCGCGATCATAGTAATGCTAG
Organism: Methanosarcina horonobensis HB-1 = JCM 15518; assembly: GCF_000970285.1. Lineage (NCBI taxonomy): Archaea > Methanobacteriati > Methanobacteriota > Methanomicrobia > Methanosarcinales > Methanosarcinaceae > Methanosarcina > Methanosarcina horonobensis. The sequence goes on from NZ_CP009516.1 coordinate 3,150,231, forward strand.
TAGACCTGGGGGAAGAAATTGCTGCAGATGCTATGGATATTGAAGGGGACCGGAAGGCAGGGTCCCGTTCCTTGGCCCTGATACTTGGACGTGAAAACGCACTGAAAATCAGCGCAGTGATTTTCTCACTGGTAGTTTTTGCAAGTATCTTGCCGTTTCTCCTGGGCTGGTTAGAGTGGATTTATCTTTTTCCCATTTTACTGATGGATGTGATTATTCTGTACTCAACCAGTAAATTGTTAGACTCGAGAATAGTAAATCGGCGAATTTATATTCGCTGGATATACTTGAGTGGATTGGTGGCATTCTTAATTATCATAATTATTCGAATGGTTATGTGAAAATCTGATGGCAATTCGATTCTAAGCCTCCCAATACTGCGTGCAGCGGACAGGTGCGGGAATTCGCCCACCCTTTTCGGGATTCTACCCAAAGGTGGATTCGAAGTCTGGTGATTTTTCTTATCAGATCCGCCCTTGCAGGCAACGCCAGCAGTTGGACGGCAGCTCCGCCTGCCCAGCCGATTTGCGAGCAAAATCCACTAAAATAAGGATTGGAACCGTTTATCAAAATACTTAACACTATAGATGTATCTTTTCTAATTGATTATTCTGAGAATGAACCTCTTTAATAACTGCTCTTCTTCCCAACATCCCCCTCAAGCAGCCAGTACCACAAAGGCACATACCTGATCTTCTTCCCATCAATAACCTCCTCATCAAAGACATCCGATATGAGGATAGTTCCCTTTTTCATTTTGGGGTTTCTTGCCAGATTTTCCTGATAGATGCTATTTTTATGGTACAAAATCATTAAAAATCATAATGCCAAAAGAGGATTTCAGCAATTCAAATATTCAAAAATTTCAGAAAAAACCTGTAAGAAGATTAAAAAGTGGGATACGACGAGAGTAAATTTGAGAATTTCGGAGAAACTCTCTGATTAAGAAGATTATTTCGTTCTATTGTTCAATTACCTGCTCTGAGATAGAAACTTTTCCCAAAAACCGTTTTTATACTGATTTATTTATATTTTTTAGCTGCGTTTGTATTATTAACGAAATCAAGACAAGAAAATAACTGCTTCTGATCAGGGATACATTATAGCATTTGTTGATTTTAAGCTAGCATTTGTTGATTTTAAGCAGTTTCATTAGTATAATGAAAGTGGGGGTTCGATATATGACCCGTTGCTTGCAACGGGCAGCTATAAGTTTAGCTTGGGGGGAACAAATGAGAGGTAAATTCTTTTTTATAGCCTTAGTTTTTCAGTTTTTAATTATGATTTCTATAGTTGCATCGACCTGACAGGAAACCTGGTTTAGGAAAGGATATGAGCCTGACATTTATGGTGACAAAGTAGTGTGGTCAAATGGCAGTATTCATCTTTACGAAATAACCAGTGGAACTGACACTGAGCTCAACTCCTCTTCAGCACGACACCCAGCCTCTATAAGAACAAATAGTGTGGCTTGATAACAGCAGTGGAAGCTCCTGTCTTTATGTTTATGGCATATCAACTGGTGAAAAGTTTCAGATTAACAAAAAAGTAGGCAGTGGTAGGACCTGCGAGGTCAATGGTAAGACTTATGTGGCTGTGGAAGTGACCCAGCTATTTGCGGTAACATAACAGTATGGCAGGATTATATCTACAGTGAAAATTACTGACTTTGAGACCTGATTTCCTGAAATTTTAGATTCATTTAGAATTCAAAGCCCTGTTTCACTTTGATGTCATCGGTACTACCCGCCTATATTTTATTTTTTATGGAATCCCATGGTATTTATACGGATTTTTGCTTCTATTCAAATCTGAACATTAGATACACGACCTGAAATTAAAATATATTTTATAAATATTAAGTCTAAAAGAAAAAATTTAAAAATTATGGACAAAATTTACTATTAATGGTTTTCAAATGAAATAAAAGGTAACGATTTCAAATGGAACAAAGGAAAGAGAATGAAAATAAGAGAAAGTCATACTCGGTATCCTTAGTTTCAACAGTTTTGATTTTGTTTTTAATGCTCTTTTTAATTCTAACTTTACCTATGGCATCGGCAGCTAATGAAGAAAAGGTTCCATTCAAAATCAATGAAACCCAGATTACAACCAGCGGATCAGCAGAAAGACCTGTCATCTACAAGGACATGATAGTATGGCAGGATTATCGCTATGGAAACTATGGTGATGGAACGTTTGATGGAACGTACGATGTATATGTGTATAATCTTTCAACGTCCAGAGAGATTCAGATTACTACACCCGGATCTGCAGCAACGAATCCGGATATCTATGGCGACAGGATAGTATGGAGTGATGATCGAAACGGAAACTTTAGACTTGAAAAATCCGATATCTACATGTGCAGTCTTTCCACTTCCACGGAAACTCGGATTACCGCCAATGAATCTTACTCTGTCTCTCCTGCTATCTACGAAGACAGAATAGTATGGACCGAATACAACAATGTTCATATGTACAATCTTTCCACCCAAGAAGGCAGTCAGATAGTTACCAGCGAATCAATGATATTTAGTCCTGCAATCTATGGCAACAATATAGTGTGGGAAGAATTACTTGTTTCAACTGACAACGGGGTTTCTCGTGACATCTACTTTTATGGTTTCGATACTCATAAGAAAACTCAGATAACTACCGGTGGGTCAGCAGGCAGTCCTGAGATCTACGGGGACAGGATAGTATATGAGGACTGGCGTGATGGACATTCAAATATCTATATGTATAACACATCCACTTCCAGCGAAACTCAAATAACTACCAGTGGATCAGCAAGCAGCCCTGATATCTATGATAACAGAATAGTGTGGCTTGATGGGCGTAATGGAGACACTGATGTTTACATGTACAATCTTTCCACTCACAGGGAAATTCGGGTTACCAGCAGCGAATCAAGTAAGGAATACCCTGCGATCTACGGGGACAGGATAGTGTGGGAAGATACCTTTAATGGAACCTCCAATATCTATATGAGTACTTTCTCAGGGGACGAGTCAGAACTCAAAACACCTGTAGTGAATTTTACCAGCAATATTACAGAGGGTTATGCTCCCCTTACGGTAAAGTTTACAGACCTATCAGAAAATGCAACTGAATGGAATTGGAACTTTGGAGATGGAACCAACTCGACCCGTAAGAATCTGGAGCACACTTTTTCTGCAGCAGGATATTACAGAGTAACGCTTAATGTGAGCAATGCGTATGGGACGGATACGAAGAAAATAGATATAAATGTGAGAAATAATTCCCAAAAAATCCCCTGCAGATTCAATTTTTTGATTTTTGAGATGCTGGTACTGTATCTCTTTAAGAGGTCAGCCTGAAACTGCTACAGGAGAATTACTTGAAAAGAATTAAGTTCATGTCTGGCATTTTTTTCTTTTTATGGAGAGTGGTAGAGAAAACTGTAACTTATTTTGACTCACCTTTTTTAACTCATCTAAAATATCCAGACGCTTCGGGGGAAGTTACAAAAAATATGGGATCACCGGTACATCTTTTGCCATTCTTCCTTTTTCAAGCTCTATTTTCAGTTATTATTGGTTTCTTAATTATATTTCTTTAGTTATTATATGTCAGAAATAATAATCTCTTTATGAGACTCGAGGACTATTTACTGGTTTCCGGGTTTCGATTAGTGATAGCTGACGTCAGTAGAATTAATTCTAAAGAAAAGGGGGTAATTAAGCATGGGCGAAGAAATGGCAGGAAAAGCTCAAATGCATCACGGCTCAATGTCCGAGATATGGGAGCTTCTGACCGAAGAGCAGAAAAGAGAAGTTGCGTTAATGAAAATGGAAATGAAAATACAATGGATGGAAATGAAAATAAATAAAATGGAAAAAAAGATCGAGCTAAAGAAAAAATCCATAGACAACATTAAAAAGGTCCAGGGAATGATAAAAAAATAAGAAGCAAGGGGCCGAGAGCTTTATATCCTGAAAAATACGGATAATTTTTAACTTTTTGAAAGCTCTCGATACCCAACACTTACTCCTGTCCAGATCCCTATTTTGATTTTCCATTTTTTATAATTATTCTTCGTGGTAAAAAGACAACTTGCGAAAATTATTTATCTGCTCAGATCAAATAGATAGTCATGTTAAGTATTGAACAGGCCTGTTTTGGCTAACTATTGGACTATTGGTAACTATGTTTTCTAATTAATCCAGAATCTGAATAAATTTATGCTCGGGTTTGATTTTTCTTCCTTTGAAAAAATGATTTGCTTTTTGTTAATGAATCGTATAAAAAATGAAAATAGGAGGAACAGTGATATCTAATGAAACACATTATAAAGATTTGTCCAGTGTGCGGTAATCAGTTTGTCGTCCTGGAAAGCATGGAAGAAAAAGCTATTTACTGCACGATTAAGTGCTTTCTGGAATCTCAGGATCAAACGAGTAAAGATGAAACCTCTACTTCACTGCCTGAATAGTCTATTTATGATCTATTGAGTCAGACTGCGTGAGATTTGATTAATCCTCGGTTTTCTTTAATCTACAGGGGGAATTCGTATGGCAAGGAATACTGGTGAAGGTAGACGGACTGGTGCCGTCAAGGGACGGTCACAGGCGTATAACCTAAAAACCGATAAATGGGTTCAGTTTGATGAGAATCACAAAATTATGACCAGCACTGACAACCCGCGAAAAGGAGTTAGAAGAAAAGGGATAAAATAATTTGAATGAGTGCGTACAATAGGCACCTTGTCTGGTTTTGTACATGGTTTATAGGGGGGAGAAATAATGAATTTTATCCTTCGTCCTGTACTTTTTATCTCTTCTGGATTTCCTAAATGGATAATTACTTTTTAATGATCCCTGCCATTTTTCCTAGCATCTTAATAAATTATCTTATTAAGCGTTCGTCTTCTTTTAAGGATTCCTTAAGAGCTTCTACTTTCCTTTTCAGTACATTGATTTCTTTTACCAGCGAGTTTGTAATTGCCTCTATTTCCTTTGCTTCTTCTACCGCTAACTGTTTTTTTGATAACAAGTTTATGACCTCCCTAAAATAGTTTATTAAGCAGCTTCATTTTGTAAGGTTTATGTTGCTCAAAATTTATAATCTTACCAGATAAACTGTATTTGAACATATATATAATTATTCTACAGTTGTAAATGACATTATCCAAGCAAATAGTTTAATTTTTCATCAAAGGTATGAGTTAAGGGTTTAGTATCTCAAGGCTTATCGAACAAACCGGAATTATTTATTTAAGTGTTTAATCAGCACCCATCCCGAATCTAATAAAACAAAAGCTTTATATTCGAATTTTACGTACTTCTTCCCACAGCATTGTACATAGATGAACATCATATTTCCGCAGCAAGAGCAGCGGTAAAACTCCTTAAAATATCTTTTCGAATTCTCAAAACAACTTATCAGATTATTTGAGAGTTCAGGTTTGTTTTTAACCTCATTTTATTTCCTTTGAGGCCTGTCAAAATTATCCATTTCATTAAATATTACCCACGATCCGAGATGAGCTTATTTGACTGAAAAAAAACTATTAATGGGTAATGAAGCCATTGCACTTGGAGCTATAGAGGCCGGAGTCCAGGTAGTAACAGGGTATCCCGGCACCCCCTCGACCGAAGCTCTGGAAACGATTGCCCGGCATGCCAACAGGTGCGGGATCTATACAGAGTGGTCGAGCAATGAAAAGGTTGCACTTGAAACGGCTGTAGGGGCAGCTTACTCCGAGGCAAAGGCGCTTGTGACCATGAAGCAGGTAGGATTAAATGTTGCATCTGATCCCCTGATGAGCCTGAGCTATATCGGCGTAAAAGGGGCTCTTGTCCTGCTTGTTGCAGACGATCCCGGACCTCATTCTTCCCAGACCGAACAGGATACAAGGGCTTTCGGGCATTTTGCAAATATCCCTGTCCTTGACCCTGCAACCCCTCAGGAAGCTTACGAGCTTACAAAGCTGGCTTTCGAGCTTTCTCACGAATTCGAAATCCCTGTTATCCTCAGGACTACCACGCGGGTTTCCCACAGCTGTGGTGACGTCGAGCTTGCAGTTTCAGAATCTAAAGCCCCAAAACCTGTTCCGGTTGAAACTTCCTGCGAGGGCTTCACAAAGGACAGGCGCTGGACGATTTTTCCGAGGCTTACTGCAGAGCGGCACCCCTGGCTTGAAAACGTGCAGGTGCAGCTTTCCAACCGCTTTTCAGAGCCTCCGTACAATTCCGTTTCGGGAACCGGAAAAATAGGGATTATAGCCTCAGGGGTTTCAGCCCTCTATGTAAAGGAGGCTGTAAAAAGTTTTGAAGAACTTTTCACTCTTTTCCGAGTCGGGACAGTATATCCTTTCCCTGAAAAGGCAGCTCTTTCCTTCTTAAAGGGAATCGAAAAACTGATCGTGGTCGAAGAACTTGACCCTTACCTTGAAGAACAGGCTCTCCAGCTTATCGGAAGGTCTCATTTGCCTGTTGACGTTTACGGAAAAAAGAACGGCTTTTTCCCTGTGAGCGGGGAATATAACGTTGATGTTATTATTGATTGTATAAACAAGGTATTTGCAGAACTCGGGGAAACTGCCAGCCTTTCTCATGCTGTCCCTGCTGTTTTGAGGGGAGAACTTCCGCCCCTGCCTGTCAGGGCTCCGACTCTCTGTGCCGGCTGCATGCACAGGACTGTTTTTTATGCATTCAAGCAGACTGCAAAACGGCTCAAAAAAGACTCTCAGGTCGAGACCATTTTTTCCGGAGATATCGGCTGTTATACCCTTGGAAACGCACATCCTCTCAATATGGTTGACACCTGCCTCTGCATGGGAGCAGGGATGAGCATTGCAGGAGGTCTTTCCCGCACAAACCCTGAGGCAAAGCAGGTGGCTTTTATCGGGGACTCAACATTCTTCCATTCAGGCATTCCTGCAGTGGTAAATGCTGTTTACAACGGAGCCAATGTTACCCTTGCAGTTCTTGACAACCGCACAACTGCCATGACAGGACACCAGCCCCATCCCGGAATAGGAGTAACTGCGCTTGGAAGTCCCTCAAAAGCAATTGATATTGCCGACGTGGTCAGAAGCTGTGGAGTAGAATTTGTAAGGTCCGTAGATATAGACAGCCTGGAAAATTGCCTTGAAGGCTGCGTAGAAGCGGCAAAAGAAGCTATTGAATTTAAAGGCCCTTCAGTAGTCGTGTTTAAAGGAAAATGTGTTGGGATTACAAAGCCCAGTATACGGTTTATAATTGATACTGAAAGCTGTACAGGCTGCGGATTATGCGTAAAGCAGCTCGGCTGCCCTGCTCTTTTCCTCCCTTCAGGAGAAGAGAAGCCTATTATCCAGAATAGCTGCAGCGGCTGCGGGCTCTGTGAACAGGTATGTATTTCAGGAGCCATAAGGGAAAGTGGGGTGAAGAAATGAAGGGCGAAGGAACGAGAGTTGAAAGGACAAAACCTGACGGAAAGAAGTACGATATTCTGATTGCAGGTGTTGGAGGGCAGGGTGTTGTACTTGCTTCCCGCATGCTTGCGCTTACTGCAATTAAAACCGGGTTCCATGTAAGTACGGCTGAAACCATAGGCATGTCCCAGAGGGAAGGCTCAGTCAGCAGTCATGTAAGAATAGGAGACGAGATTTCGGGCTCCTTAATCCCGGCAGGGAAGGCAGACCTGCTTATAGGGCTTGAACCCGCAGAAACCGTAAGGAATCTTCCATTCCTGAAAAAGAACGGAAAAGTAATAGTAAACTCTCATACCATACCTCCGGCATCCAAGCCCCCCGGAAGCCCTGAATATGACCCTGAAGCTTTGCTGTCTTTTCTGGAAGCACACTTTCCGGGCATGATCTGCCTGGATTTCACCCGGCTTGCTGAAGAGGTAGGGACATACAGGGCTGCCAATGTTGCTATGCTGGGAGCGGCTGCGGGCATGGATATATTGCCTTTTTCAAGAGAAACTATTATGGCGGTACTTGAAACCGAAATTCCTGAAAAACACAGGGCTGTAAACAGGGCTGTGTTTGAAGGTGCAATCGAAAAAATCAAGTTAATCTCCGCGCCCCTGAATGGGGAACAGAAGGTGAAATCAAATGTATGAAGCATCCCTGGAGTCTGAGCTCGACCCGGATGTCCAGCTCTACCATCCCAAACTCTCGGAAGAAGACACCCTTGTAAAATTGAAGAACCTGCTTAAACGTGTGGTTGAAGGTAGCCCTTTTTACCAGAAGAAATTCAGGGAAACAAACGTGGATACCGAGAAAATAAAGTCTCTTGAAGACCTCAAACTCCTGCCTTTCACACACAAAGAGGAACTGAGAGACGCTTATCCCCTTGGTCTACAGGCAGTGTCTGATTCCGCAGTTGTCAGGATCCACTCTTCCTCAGGAACAACCGGTAAGCCTGTCATTATCCCCTATACCCGTAAAGATGTCGATGTTTGGGCTGAACAGATGATGCGCTGCTACATGCTGGCAGGGCTCACCAACCAGGACAGGATTCAGATAACTCCGGGGTACGGACTCTGGACCGCAGGAATAGGGTTTCAGCTTGGAGCCGAGCGCCTTGGAGCAATGGCAATACCCACTGGTCCAGGAAATACTGAGAAACAGCTTGAGATGCTTGTTGACCTTAAATCCACCGCCCTTGCAAGCACCTCTTCATATGCGCTTTTGCTTGCCGAAGAGATTGAAAAGCGCGGTCTAAAAGATCAGATCCATCTTAGGGTAGGAGTTATCGGCTCGGAACGCTGGAGCGAAAAGATGCGCAGCAGGATCGAAACCGAGCTCGGAATCGAGACCTTTGACATATACGGGCTGACGGAAATCTATGGTCCAGGAATTGCCCTTGACTGCTCGTACCATGAAGGGATGCACTACTGGTCCGACCACCTGCTTTTTGAAATTATCGACCCTATAACCGGCGAGCAGCTTCCAGAAGGCACCCTCGGAGAGCTTGTTATTACAACCCTTACAAAAGAAGGAGCTCCTCTGATCCGCTACAGGACAAGAGATCTCACTCGCATAATTCCCGGACTCTGTAAATGCGGCTGCCCTTTCCCGAGAATTGACAGAATCCTCGGCAGGTCTGATGACCGTATAAAATTCAAGGCAGTAAATATCTATCCAGGTCAGATTGAGGATATTATCCACAAAGTTCCCGGAGTAAGCAGCGAGTACCAGATCCTCCTTACGCGCAAAGATGGCAGAGACAGCATGACCTTCAGAGTTGAAATTGAAGGAGCAGAAGATCCTGCAAAGAAAGAAAAAGCTGAAAAAGCCCTGGGAAAAGCATTCAAGGACTTTATAGGGGTGAGCGTTGATATTGTGGGTATGAAGCTAGGGGAACTTCCAAGAAGCATGAAAAAGACAAAAAGAGTAATCGACGAAAGGGAGCTTTAAACACTCTTCATATTCTAAGCTCCCTTTCATTAACTATTCCTTAATTTTTATTCAGCTTATTTATTACTCTATCTTTTTACTCGACCTGTTTTATTACCCTGTTTTATTACCCTGTTTTATTACCCTGTTTTATTACCCTGTTTTATTACCCTGTTTTATTACCCTGTTTTATTACCCTGTTTTATTACCCTGTTTTATTACCCTGTTTTATTACCCTGTTTTATTGATTTGTTTCATCATCTTCTGTTCTCTCGTCAATATCGGTTAGTCTGCCTCTAGGAGAATATCTCACTTTAATTTCTTCCGCTGAGGTGGGTTTTTGAGGAGCTTTTTCCTTCTGAAGATCTGTTTTGTATACGATAGTCCTGTAGGGGTACGGGATTTCAATACCTTCCCTGTCAAAGCGGTTTTTAATTGCTTCCCTTATTTCACACCCTGAACTGTATGCGTCACTCCTGTCCTTAAACCACATCATCATACGCAGGTTTACAGCAAAATCCCCAAGCTCTGTCACGTATACTTTAATCCCTCCTCTCTCTCTGAAATCCGGGTCTACAGTATGGAGTACGGACGGGTTCATGAACCCATTTGCGAAGGTTTCAGGTCTCAGGATACTGGGCTTTACGACACTATACTCCAGGGTCTGGGGAGACATAACCTTTGGATGTTTTCTGGCTTCTTCAATCATGATTTCCTTTGCCTTACCGATATCGGAATCATAGCTAATTCCGACCTCTATTGGCCAGATAACTGCAGGGTCTTCTATTGTCCAGTTAATTATTGCTTCATTGCTGATCACTGAGTTGGGAACAATAAGGCGCCTGTTATCCCAGGTTATAATAACTGTATGCCTGAGATTGAGGTCCGTAACTTTTCCGTATTCGTTCATAATAGTCAGTCTGTCTCCAACCCTGAAAGGTTGAAACAGAGCAAGGGCAATACCTGCAATAATATTGCTCAGCGTATTCTGGGCTGCAAAACCGATAACTATTCCGGCAAGCCCTGCACCGGTAAACATGGCTACGGAAAGACTGCGCAGGCTGGGAATGCTGAATATTATAACAACCAGACCTATAAAATAAACTGCTGCAACCGTTATGTGCCTGAACATCCGGAAAGTCGTGGTGTCCATATGCAGCCTGCGGCTTGCTCTTTTAAAGTAACTTTCCATTATGTTGTTTACAGTTCTTGCTACAAGGATAGTTCCCATGCCCACTAAAACAATGAATAACAGCGTACTGAGGTTATCCGAGAACCAGGTGAATGCCTTCCCCAGTATTGCGTCAAAATATGATATGTTTTCTACAAGAGTATCGGGGGTTTCCATAGCATCAAGGGTGGTATTTAAATTATCCAGGGTTTCCAGGGTTTCCATGCCCTCAACCTTTGGCAGGAAGCTTTATATAAATATTGATTTTAAAAACTCATTAACTGTAAAAATGTAAGTAAAATTTCTCAAAAGAGTTCAAAGCAGCAGAGACAGTATAATAAAAGATAAATTCAGGCAAAAAGTATACTTAAACAAAAATGTAAATTCAAATAAAAAGAAATTTCCCTGGATGGAAATTTCCTTTAACTTTTAAGAATTGTTTTTTTCTGATTTTTTGGTTATTCTTTTTGGTTATGCTTTTTTGATCTTTTACTGATCTCTTATATTATCTTTACATTACCTTTCAAAGGAATAATCTTCATCCATACAGATTTTCCTGTCGTATAAAGACCCAGTAACCTTCATAAGGTTCAACTTCAAATTCATCTGCTCCTAGCTGATTCTCACCTATTGTCCCATTGAGACTATTGTAGCCGACATACTGGTAATAGCCTGTAGTGTTATTGCCAGGCACCCATGGCCCCACTATTTTTACATATGAGCTGTTAAGAGACGAGTTGTTAAGGATTATAAATGCAGCTTCTGCAGGTACAGTCTCGTTTACGGGTGAACCCAGAGCATTCCAGCCCGGATATACCTGCAGACTCGGTGGAGCAATAATCTGTTTCTTCTCAACTGAAGAGAATTGTTCCGAAGCATTGAATTCGGTTCCATTGGGAACATTGATCCAGTATGCTTTCAGAGGTTCAATATCTGAGACATCCTCGAAGAGCCTGGTTGAAGCATTGTAGTAAATCAGGAAGGTATAGTTCACATCCGAAAGCAGATAATCAACGCTTGTATTGTTGGCTTCGAAAGGAATTGAGAAGAAATACCAGCCTCCGGTCTGGTTTCCATCCGTCTGGTTTCCGGCAGGAATTCCGCTGCCCGGCGGGACGAGCACTTCGTCAATTATACAGATAACCCCATTGTTTACAATGATTATCTGTGTGATATTTACGTTCTGTATTTTGATGTTGTTACCTATTGTATTTACCTGGAGGACATTGCCCTGAATGTTAGTAACATTACTCGTGCTCGCAAGCTGCTCACGAGTAAACCTTCCACTTAACACATGATAGGAGAGAACTTCCCTGAGCAGAGTAGTGTTGTTCATCAGCTGACTACGGGTTTCTGCCGGCAGCTTATCGAAGGCTTCGTTATTTGGAATACAGACGGTATATGGCGTTGTCCCGTTCAGGGTCTGTGTCAGGTTTGCGGTCTGCACTGCATTTACAAATGTGGTTAAGTTCGTCTGGTTCTGTGCAGCCGGGATGATATTCGCTCTCGCTATTAGTTCATCAACCGTAACATTAGCTACATATGTAGCATTTTCTATTGCTGCTTCCCCGCCTTCTTCAGTTGTGTACCAGAAGCTAAGGTTGTCACCTGAACTTACCGGGTTAATTCCGAAGTTTTCTTCAGCGGGTTCTCCGTTAATGTAAACAAACCACTTCTCTCCGGTTGTGTTATTGTTCTTGATTCCCTCAATGCTCTGGAGTATGAATGACATGTTGGTCATATTACCAGTCATATTGCCTGTCTGGTTTCCTGTCATATTTCCAGCCATACTTTGAGTCATATTACCGGTCATGTTTTGCATTAAGGACGCATTAAATTCGAGTCCTGTTACAGCGAGAACTCCGAAGTCGGTGAAGTTGTTTACTCTATAGCTCTGGGTGGAGTTTTCCGGCATAAACATTGTATTTCCCTGGATAAGACTCACCGAGTCATTATACAGTTCTGTCAGGTTTTGTTCAGGCTCAGGTCCCGATTCAGGTCCTATTTCTTCTTCTATAGCAACCGTAACGTTTGCCACATAAGTTGCATTCTCGATTGCGGCTTCTCCGTTTTCCTCAGTCGTATACCAGAAGTTCAGGTTAGTTCCGTTACTTACAGGGTTCATCCCGAAGTCTTCTTCAGCCCGTGTTCCATTTATATAAACAAACCACATTATGCCGGTTTCGTTATTGTTTCTTATGCCTTCTATACCCTCAAGTACGGACATATTGGTCATATTAGTCAGGTTCACACCCTGCACGGACACATTATACTGAAGTCCTGTTACATTGAGAGCTCCGATGTCGGTGAAATTATCTACTGTATAGGTCTGCATACTATTTTCCGGAGTAAAGGTGAAATTTCCTTCAGTCAGGTCCACGGTATCGTTGTATAATTCTATCGGACCTTCCACTGCTTCTTCCGGAATAAGGACCGCATCTATTGCATGGATCACTCCGTTGCTGGCATTGATGTCCTGCACCGTAACCTGTGCATTTCCTATGAATACTCCTTCTTCAGTCACATTGACCGGTAGCTCACTGCCCTGAAGAGTCGTGATATTGCTTACATTGGTGAGATTTTCTGCCATCAGACTCTCGTTTGCAACATGATAGAGGAGGACATTATTCAATGCATCCGTATCATTCAGGAGTGCTTCGATGGTTCCGTTGGGAAGAGCACTGAACGCTTCATCCGTAGGAGCAAAAAGCGTAAACGGACCTTCTCCTTTCAGGGTGTCGGTAAGGTTTGCAGCTCCGAACGCCAGCAGAAGAGTTGTGAAGTTGCCTTCCTGAGTTGCCGTTTCAATAATGTCGTTTCCCTCTAAAGGACTTTCAGGCGGGATCAGTACAGTATCAATAACGTGTACAACCCCATTGTCTGCTGTAACGTTTGCCTGAATAACTTTCGCATTTCCTACAAATATTCCTTCTTCAGTTGCATTGACAGGCAGTTGACTTCCCTGAAGGGTTGTGATGTTACTCACATTAGCCAGGTCTTCTGACATCAGGGTACCGTTTGTGACGTGGTAAAGGAGCACCTGCTCAAGTGCGGCAGGGTCTGCTGTTAACTCCTCTAAAGTGCCTTCCGACATATTCTCGAAAGCCTGGTCTGTTGGGAGAAACACCGTATGTGTCTCATTCCCTGTCAGAACATTAATAAGACTACTATTATTGAAGGCACCTGCAATAATTACGAAATTTTCGTTGTCTCCTATAAGGTCTAGTATGGTTGTTGTTCCTTCTTCCTGTGCCGAACCGGTACAGGCGGCTACATTTAATAACAACAGAATAATTAAAGCATAGGCTAAACTGGTTAAACCCGATCTAATCCGTATTCCCCCTTGAATTCCCCTTCAGCAGATCCTCTTTTTGTCTATTGGATCCGATCCCGTTTTAGTCTGGCTGAATTTTTGTTTCGTGTGAAAATGTATGATTTCCAATTTTATATATCATACAAAGAGTATTTGTATCTTCTTATTAATATTAATTTATGGAGAATAATGGTGTTTTTACAAAAATTATTTCAAATCCTATAATAATGAAAGTCATTTAATCCGTTTTCTGTTTTTCAGTTTTTTACCTGAGTTTTCTGAAGAAATACCTGATTTTTGTTTCTAAAAACGCTTAAAAGCCTTTAAGATCCTTTACTGACTCCTTTCAGGGAACCTGATCGAGCTTTTATCTCAATAAAAAAACGCATCTGCAAGAAAAGTCGAATAAAAGATATAATAATTATTATCTTTTATTTGTTTCTAAAAAATAGTCTGCTAGAGTTGAAGATAAGTGTGTATAATATAAATTTAATACATTTTTTATATATAAATCTATTAAAAACGAGTGCATTTATATCAAGCTCCGGATATGACTTAATCTCTGGCTAATAAACCAATCTTAGATAAGCCTTAGATTAGCTAATCTGGAAAAACAATCATAAAAAAATAAGATCAGGCAAGTCTAACTCAATCGGCTAAAACCGGTTAGCCTCACAATTCAGGAAAGATATTTTTTAATTAAAAAATGAAAGGAAGAAATTACTTCCTTTCTCTGGCATAAGCAACGATTGCGTCTTTAACTCCGTATTTGAATGCCACCACGAGAGCGATTCCCCATGCCAGCGGCCTGAAGAGTATGTAGATTATGGTAGTATCAATTAGCATCGTGTCCAGGGCAACCAGAACTACAATAAGAAGCAAGAAGCCTCTCAGAAGTGGAAGAAGTATATCTGCCCCTTCGATTTTCATACCTTTGATAGTATTGCTCAGGTAGTCCATCACTATATCAATAGAGAGAATCCCTATCAATAGGATCAGGATAGCTATCAGTACACGTGGCAGGTACAGAGTAATATCTATCAGCAGATCTGTAATCATAGGTTGTCGCAGGATGTCAAACACAGCCGTGAGGACTATCAAATACCCGAATATTCTAACAATTCCAGCTATGACGCGCGAAACCTTCAGTCCGCTGGATCTAAGTGAAGCTCCAAAAGATGTCCGTTCAAATCTTTCATCCAATCCGGTTGAAATAAGGACTCTCTCAAGTAGATCGCTGACGAAGTCAACAATCAGCAGACCTATTAGCAGGACTATGAGAGCTGAGATTACAAGCGGGATGTAGAATATTATAAGATCGACAAAACTGTTCACGACCTCGATATTCAGAAGATCCAGAATGATTATGGCAAAGATAATGTAAATGAACCAGCGGATAACCGCATCAAAAAAACCCACTGTACTCATCTGTCCTCTTCTTATCATTCCACCTATCACAGTTCTGTCAACCAGATCATCAAGTCCTATTTTGTCCAGTACTTTGGCCCCGATCTTTCCAAGGGCTTTTCCCAGTATTGTCCCTATAATAATAAGAAGAATTATGGCTACTAATGTCGGAATAAATGCTATAAACTGATCAAACATAGCGTATAGACTATTCATAATCTCATTTTGAACCATACAAATCACCCCTATATCCGGTTTTAATACTGACGATCTTCCCAAATTCCCCTATTTTTTGGAAGGTCTATTATTATATTTATTGTAATATTCTATTTAATGGATATTACATATATTTATCTGCAAACACTTAAAAACTCATTTCCAGGGTTGGAGTCATGTTGCGCTAAAAATTATCCCAACTGCTTCAAAAACTTGATAGTTGTTTTCAAAAAACCATGTATAGGCTTAAATCATTGAAGTATTAATTAAACAAATTAAACAACGCGATTATTTTTATTATAAAGTGAGGCAGAGCCGTGAAACCGAGGACTTTCAGAAGGAAGCAATCAAAGGTCGGTCTTGCCCCCGGAACTCTCGTCCACGTGGGGGAAAAAAAGGCAGAGAAAGTCGTAATTAGAGCCTGGATATATAACAGTGAGAAACTTATAGAAAAAGAGCTCAAAACCGTGGAAGAGTGTCAGGTCCTAAAAGACCACCCCGGCATGAACCTGTGGATAAATGTGGACGGACTCGATCAGGTAGAGGTTATAGAAAAACTTGGAAGCTACTTTGGGATTCATCCTCTTACCCTCGAAGACGTGCTGAATACAGGGCAGCGCCCGAAAATGGAAGATTATGATTCTTACATTTACACTGTACTGAAAATGATGCTTCTAGATGAAATAAAAGAAGAGATCATTATAGACCAGGTAAGCATCATCCTTGGTCCCAATTATATCCTTTCTTTTCAGGAGAGGGAAGGAGATGTTTTCGATCCTGTCCGGGAAAGGCTCAAAAATCCTGCTTCACGCCTGCGAAAGAACGGGGTGGATCTTCTTGCATACAGCCTGATAGATGCTGTAGTTGACAATTATTTTTTGATTCTTGAACACTTTGGGGAAGAGATTGAGAATCTTGAAGAAAAGCTGATAATGAATCCCGTACCTGAAACTATGAGAATGATTCAGAAGTACAAGAGGGAGATGATCGTACTTCGCAGATCAGTCTGGCCCCTCAGGGAGCTGGTAAACAGTCTGCAGAGAGTCGAGTCCGGACTCATAAAGGAGGCTACTCAGATTTATCTAAGAGATGTTTATGACCACACCATTCAGGTCATTGACTCGATAGAAGCCTTCAGGGACATTCTCTCTTCAATGGTAGATGTCTATCTATCCAGCTTGAGTAACAGGATGAATGATATTATGAAAGTCCTGACAGTCATCGCCACTATCTTCATCCCCCTAACCTTTATTGCAGGGGTTTACGGCATGAACTTCAAATATATGCCCGAACTCGAATGGCGCTGGGGTTATCCTGTAGTCGTGATAGGAATGGCAATAATAGGAATAAGCATGTTCCTTTACTTTAAGAAGAGAAGGTGGGTTTAAAATACTATTTTCCTTTTTTCTATCTGTTCTCTTCTCACTTATCCTTTCGGGCTTCTTTTTCTAATCTCTTCACTTTCTTTACGATCTCAAAAATTTATTTGAAGTAATTTTTTTATAATGGTTTGAATGTAGTATTAATAAATTTAGAAATTATTGAAATATGTTATTTGCTGGAATACTATGTACGGCTATTACGATCCCCCCTTTTCAGTAGAACAGGAAGGAATCTCTATCTCTGTGGAAAGAACTGGAGATAGATGGACATACAGGAGGAAATCTGGAAAAGATGAAGTGGAAAAACTTATCCTTGGAGATAGAAAACGCATCATCATAAATCCGGTTGAACCTCTAAATACTCCAAAAGAAATTACTCCAAATCTGCTGATAGAGTTTGAAAAAACCCTGCTCCTTGCAGGTGGGGAGAAAAAACAGATTTTTTTAACTTTTCCTGTTGAGATAGGCATTTTCATTCAGGAAGCAGGCAACAAGAGCCCTCAACTTGTGGATGTGCTCAGTCTGGCGAGGCAGAAATTTACCCTTTACGGAGAGGTTTCAAACGGAGTTGTCTGTAAGCACTGGAAAAGCAGGTTATACTCTGTTTTTCCTTTACTTAATCCTCTGCAGGAAGGCATTATGGAGCTTACTCTGAGAAATGCCTCCTCTGATTGGGCTTCAATCTCAAAAGCCGTTTTCAGTGCATACGGGATGAAGCTCTACTATGACGGGGATGTCTTCATGAAAGCCCGTATGGACATACTCAACAGGAACACGGCTGAAACAGGTTTTGAGATGCAGCCAATTAGCGGAGAGTCGAAGGGTTATCTTGTGAAAGACCAGAAGATCAGGAAAGAGGCTTTCGGTGTTTACGGCCTCCGGAAGCTTGGCTTCGTACCACTTAAATTTTATATGGGGTGGGGCTTTTGATCCTTCCTGATACTAATTTTCTTGACCTTGGCCTACCTACTTCAAATGGTACGGTTACTCTGGGATCTTTGCTAAAGTTTGTAGTCATTCTTTCGTTCTGGATGATTTTTTCCAGAATTCTCACAATTTACCTGCGAAGGTCTCTTAAAGACCGGGTCAGTAAGGACGTGGGCGAGCCTATTCTCAAACTTCTTTACTATGGTTCTCTCATAGTGGTTTTTATCTCGATACTTCCTCTAATAGGAATTGACCCCTCCGGGCTTCTGCTTGCAGGAGGAGTTGCAGGTATCGTGATCGGTTTTGCAAGCCAGAACATTGTCGGAAATCTGGTTTCGGGCTGCTTCCTTATGTTTGAAAGGCCCATAAAAATAGGGGATCAGGTAGAGATCAACGGGATAGCTGGCTATGTCACCGATATCCGCATAATTTCCACCCTTATGCGAACCTATGACGGCCTCCTTGTCCGCATTCCAAACCAGCAGGTGTTTACGACAAACATCACAAATATAGTGGGACACCCGGTAAGAAGATTTGAATACACGATCAGAATTCGCTATAGTGACGATGCCAGTGCTGCAATATGGCTGATCAAGGACCTTATAGATAAAGAGCCATTTGCTCTCCTGAGCCCTTCTCCATCAGTCTTTGTAAACGACCTTGGGGACAGCTGGGTCAATATCACAGTAAGGATCTGGGCTCCTGTTAGCGAGTGGTTCGGATTGAAAACAAGACTCCTGTGGAACATTAAAAAAACCCTTGAAGAAAACGGGATCGAAATTCCCTACCCACAGCGCGTACTTCATATTAAATCCGAAACGGAAAAAAAACCTCAGGTAGCTGAAGAGCCGAAAGAAAATGAATTTGAGAAAAATGAGCCTGTGTTGAACTTTGAAGAAAGAGTGTTAAATTGAGTCCTGATGAGCCATGAAAACTGAGTGGCTAAGGAAAAGAAAAAGGGATCTTTAAATTATAGATCTCCTGTTACTTTTTAGTCACTGCCCCTATTTGATTTTCCTTTTTAGCCGTTGTCCCTTTATTTCATTTTTCTCTCTTTTTCTCTTTTTTTCTTTTCGTTTTTCTTTTTATTTTTTTATTTTTTCTTTTCACTTTTACTTTTTATATCACTTATTTTTGTTTTCTGCCCTCAAGTGCTTCTCTGATAGGTTTAACTGTAAGGGCTCCCGGTGTTCCTTTCATAGCATGGGGAGGCCAGCTTCCGGATTTTATTTCTTCCGAATCTTCCGTATGTTCGTCTTCGAGAAGCAGGATTACACCTATATCGTCAGGGATATCATAAACCATCTTTGCCCCGCAGGCACTGGCTTCCTTCAGAGCCTTTTTTCCTTTTTCCGGATCAAAGGGAGCAGTACAGCCTTTTACGATATTTGTCCGAAAACCTCTCTCGAGAAAACCAAGAGCGTTCAGGTGAATGCAGACCTCATCAACAAGACCTGTCATAAATACTTCGTCAATTCCGAGCTCTGCTATCTTCAGTTCAAGTTCTGGATTTGTAAATGCATCGTAGTGGTCTTTCGAAAGCCTGAAAAGAGAGACGGTCCTGCTGTTAACTGCTTTTCTTACCAGGGCTGCAATAGGCTCCATGATTGACTTCCCAAGCGGGGCTACAAGCTTGCCCTCGTATTCCTCTCCTTCATGTTCATATTTCTCGAATACGAAGTCATTTGTCATATCCATAATTATCAGAGCTTTCAATTTTTCACCCAATCTTTATCCTTCAATCGATTTTACCTTTTATCTTCTATTTTACGTGATCTGCGATAAGCTTACCCCTGGAGCCCTTTATTTAAAGCTATTTCTTCAAAACATAATAAAAATACCAAAACACTTAACATATATAATATATTAAAAATATTTTATTGTTAGATATTTACTTCTGCTAAAAATTGTCATCAATTTTGGAGATTAATCTATAATTTAGCTTTTATTCGATTATGAAACTTATGACTTTCTAACTTTAAAATGATCAAAAAGCAAAACAGGTAAGGGTAAAATGGTAAAAAAACATAATTGTTTTTTCTTTCTTGCTTTGACATGCCTTCTGCTAGGGCAGGCAACAGCAGTTTCAGAAAATCTGACTTCCATAGAAAACGGATCCGTTACATCAGGAAATAATACATCAATAATAGTTGAAAGTAATGTCTTAAGTACATTTGAAAATAATAATTCCAATTACTATGAAAATGACGAATCTGTTCCACCTGAAAATCATTCTTCTAAACTTTTTTCCCTTGCTCCTTTGAATCCTGAGTTTGAGGAGTATCTGGAAAATGAAGGGCTAGATGAGAACCGAATACTCCTTACCTCAAATGAGGTTTCTGAAGAAGAGGCCGAAAATTTTGCTACAGGCCTCACTCCTGCCCCCGTAGACCTCACACACCTGAAAACTGTTGAGAATCTGGCAGGCGAGGGCAGCTATCCAGTTTCTTACGACCTCCGGGCTCTAGGGCGCGTGACTCCCATCCGGGACCAGATGGATGCAGGAAGCTGCTGGGCATTCGGAGCCTGTGCAGCCCTGGAATCTTACATTCTCGGAACAGAGGGAAAAAGTATGGACTTCTCCGAGAACAATATAAAGAACCTGCTTTCAGAGGATTATCCTGAAGGTTTTGACCGCACTTATGACGATGGCGGAAATGCTCTTATGACCACGGCTTACTTTACCCGCCGGAGTGGCCCGGTAAGTGAAACCGATGACCCCTATGACTCTCACTCAGGAATATCCCGGACAGACCTTCCTTCCTTAAAACGGATACAGGAAGTTCTTTTCATTCCGGCAAGAAGCGGACCGGAAGATAACGACCTGATCAAATGGGCCCTGATGAATTACGGGGTGGTTGGCTCTGCGATTTACTATTCTCCCGATGCTTATGACGCTACCAACTTCACATATTATTACCCTGGGTCGAACAGTGAAAACCATCTGATAGGCATCGCAGGCTGGGATGATTCGTTTGACAGAAACAGGTTTACTCCTGCAGCTCCCGGGGATGGGGCATTCATTATCAAAAATTCCTGGAGTACAAGCTGGGGAGAAGAAGGCTTTTTCTATATCTCTTATTACGATACTGCCATAGGGAGCATAAACAACGTTCAGACTACCGAAGACCTGAGTTCTTATTCCCATGTATACCAGTATGATCCACTTGGCTGGGTCGAAAATATCGGGGCCTCAGGAAGCAGCACAGCCTGGGCAGCCAACATTTTCACAGCCGAAAAAGCCGAAACCCTTGAAACCGTGAGTTTCTATACTACTGCAACCAGTACGGAGTACGAAGTATACATCTACACAGATCCGGTTTCCGGACCCATAAATCCTGCAGGGGCAGAAAGTTCTGCCAATGGGACAATTACCTTTGCAGGCTACCATACGGTTTCCCTGAATACCTCAGTTCCTCTTGATCCCGGGCAGAACTTTTCAGTAGTTGTAAAGTTTACTACTCCCGGGTACTCTTTCCCTGTGGCGGTCGAATACCCGCAGGAAGAGTACAGCAGCAAAGCCAGGGCAAACCCCGGAGAGAGCTTTTTCAGCCCTGACGGGGAGAACTGGATAGATACTGCTCTTGCTGCAGAAAACATGAACGTTTGCATCAAAGCCTTCACAAACAGGAGTGAAGCTGCAGAAGCTGCCTTCACGGCCAATGTTACCTCGGGCCCTACTCCCCTCACAGTAGAGTTTATTGATGCAAGTCTCCTTTCCCCAACTGCATGGTACTGGGATTTTGGAGACGGAAACACTTCCGCCGACCGTTTCCCTATTCATAAATATACAGAAGCCGGGAAGTATAATGTCACACTCCATGTGGAAAATGAATATGGAAACAGTACTCTTGAAAAAACAGAATGGATTAGTGTAACTAACTCTTCCATACTCTACGTGGACGATGACGAGCATGCGGATTTCGCTTCCATCCAGGCTGCAGTTGACGCCGCTTCTCCAGGCGCCACAATCATTGTCCGCAACGGCACATACACTGAAAACGTGGATGTGGACAGGGCAGTTACAATCCTTTCGGAATCCGGGCCCGAGTACACGGAAGTAAGAGCGGTAAACCCGAAAGATTCGGTGTTCTTCGTAACTGCTGATTCGGTTAACATCTCAGGCTTTTCCGTAAGAGGAGCATCAGAACTTGTATCTCCTTACTCCTACCCCACTGGCGGGATCTGGCTCTATGAGGTCAGAGACTGCAACATAAGCGGAAACGTGCTTTCAAACAACTACTGCGGGCTTTATGTCACTGTTTCAGAAAACTGTACCATGGAAAGGAATAGAGCCGAATCCAATAATTACGGGATATATATATCCTCATCGGAAGGGAATACTCTTAGAAACAACAGCATGGAAAACAACTCTTACAACTTTGCGTTTCCAAAAGCTTCGACAGAACAGGATATTGATGAAAGCAATACCGTGGAAGGCAAACCAATTTACTATCTCGCAAATGAAAGCAACCTTGTCCTTGATTATGGTTCGAATGCCGGAACGGTGTACTGTATCAACTGTCAGAACATGACGATCCGTGACCTTAATCTTTCTGGAAATAACTATGGACTGTACTTTTATAACACAATGGATTCCCATGTTGAAAACACCAGTTCGTCAGATAACCGGTATGGGTTCTACATCAGTAGTTCCTCCGGCCTGAACTTCACGGACAACAATGCAAGTTCAAACTCCTACGGGCTTTATATTTCAGGCTCGGAATGGGACTCACTTGCAGGCAATAGAATGAGTGAGAACACGTACAACTTTAGAATTTCAGGAAATTGTACCTCGCAGAACATTCCTGAGATAGAATCAAGCAACCTTCTTAATGGAAAGCCTCTGTACATCCTTTCCGGAGTTTCTGACCATGTCCTGAATGCCGGGTCAGGTGCGGGTTCCGTTTGTTTGCTTAACTGCCAGAACGTAACAGTCCGGGACCTTGTATTCCGGAACGAATCTTACGGGATCTACCTTTACGGGGCAGAACGGACAGAACTCAAGAACAATACGTTCTTCAACAACACATACGGAGTATACTTCGAGGATTCGGAAAACAGCACGGTACAGGAAAGTGAGTTTTCAGGCAACTCATATGGGATTTACCTGACGGCCTGTTCAGGAAATTCCCTGACAGACAACAACCTGACCGGAAATAAGGAACACGGCATATATCTTTACGAAGCCCGGTATAACACCATAAACGGCAATAATGCTTCTGGTGGACACACCGGAATTCTGGCGGACTGCTCGAACAATAATACCTTTGTGGAAAATAACGTTTCGGGTAGTGATCTCGGGCTCGAGCTGTTTGATTCGGATTACAACGTCCTGACAGCAAACAATGCAAATTCGAACAATGAAAGCGGAATTAGCCTGACCATAAGCCAGCACAACATACTTTCACGAAATATAGTCTTGGAAAATACCCGAGGTATTACTCTTGAAGGCTGGACAGGGGAATTTTTAACGTCCGACAATGTACTGTTTGCAAATACGGTTTCAAATAACTCTGAATTCGGGCTCTGGCTTACTGCAGCTATAAACAATACCGTTTACGGTAACTCGTTCAATAATACAAAGAACGTTAAGGACACAGGCAATAACGTCTGGAATACCACCACAGGTAACTACTGGAGCGATTATACGGGTTCTGACTCTGACAGCAACGGGATAGGAGATACTCCTTATGTTATCAATACTGTCACAGGAAGTAAAGACTACCTCCCTGTCTGCAGAGAACCGGGCGTTCCGCTTACGCTCACAGTTGGTTCCGGGCCCGGGACTTTTTCCTCAATTCAGGCGGCCGTAGATGCTGCATGGGATGGGGACACGCTTCTTGTAAACCCCGGGACTTATGAAGAAAACGTGCAGGTGACCAGGTCCGTAAACATCATTTCTTCCTCAGGGAACCCTGAAGACACCATTGTCCGTGCAGCTGTCCCTGAAGAAAATGTTTTCAATGTGACTGCCAATTCCGTAAACATCAGCGGGTTCACCGTATCCGGGGCTTCGGAAGGACATGCTGCAGGAATCTATCTGGAAGGAGTATCCGGCTGCAGTATAAGTGAAAATATCCTTTCCGACAATTATCAAGGAGCCTGGTTATATGAGTCTGAAAACTGCACCCTTTCC
Organism: Methanosarcina horonobensis HB-1 = JCM 15518; assembly: GCF_000970285.1. Lineage (NCBI taxonomy): Archaea > Methanobacteriati > Methanobacteriota > Methanomicrobia > Methanosarcinales > Methanosarcinaceae > Methanosarcina > Methanosarcina horonobensis. The sequence goes on from NZ_CP009516.1 coordinate 3,174,144, forward strand.
GAAAACACCGTTACCGGAGGAGAATTCGGGCTCCACCTTGATAATTCCGGCAATAGCTCTGTAAACGATAACAGCATAAGTTCGGTTTCTACCTGCGGGCTCTGGCTGAACAGAGCATCAGGAAACGAGGTATCAGGAAACGAATTGCAGGACAACGGATACGGAATTGCTGTTAGGGGCCTGAGTGACGGAAACAGGCTGTATAACAACACCATAAGCGGAAGTGAACGGTTCGGGTTCTGGCTTTCGGCCTCGGAAGCAAATATCCTGAGAAATAATTCAATGCAGGATAACACTTTCAATTTCATGGATGATGTATATTACCGGAATGAAAACCTGATTCCAAACGATATAGATACCAGCAACCTGGTGGATGGAAAAACCATTTATTACCTTACAGGAGAATCCGATAAAGTGCTCGATTCTTCTTCAAATGCCGGTACAGTCTACATGATAGGCTGTGAAAACGTAACTGTCAGGGATCTTGTGCTCGAAAAGAACGGGTACGGGGTTTTTCTTGCGGAATCCTCCAATTCTACCCTGTATAACCTCACCGTATTCGGGAACAATAACGGGATTATAGGGAGGGACGGCATTGACTGCAACTACTCAAACAACAATGTGAAGAATAACAGTTGCGGAATCGATCTTATTGATGGGAAAGATAACTACCTGAATAATAACATAATCTCAGAAAACATGTATGGGCTAATGCTCTCTTCCGATTCCAGCGTCCTGAGAAACAATCTTCTTTCAGACAACGAGTACAGCTTTGGAGCTTCTCCTTACACCGGACAGGGGACCTGTGATATAGACACCAGTAACCTCGTGAACGGGAAGCCAATTTATTACCTTAAAGGGGAATCTGATAGAGTACTCGATACCTCTTCAAATGCAGGAACTGTGTACCTTTTTGATTGTGAGAATATAACAGTCCGGGACCAGGTACTTGAGCATAACATATACGGACTTTTCCTTTACAACACGACAAATTCGAGCCTGGAGAATAACGTAATTAGCCTCAATGACGAAGGTATTTACCTTTATATTTCCGATACCAATATCCTGCGTGACAACAACCTGTCAGACAATTATTGTGGGCTGGAACTCGATGATTCCGGGAATAACAGCATTTACAACAACCTGTTCAGGAACATGGATAATATTTTCCTCCGGGGAGAATGCGACGGAAATATCTGGAACGTCAGCAGAACCGATGGACCAAACATTCTGGGAGGTCCCTATATAGGAGGGAACTGCTGGGCAGCACCTGGCGGAACAGGCTTTTCCGAAACCACTCCGGATGCCGATGGAGACGGTTTCTGTGATACGTCTTACGAAATTCCGAACTCCGACAATGAGTTTGACAGCCTTCCCCTGTACATGCCTCCCGAAGCAGGGGATGACGGAGAAGAAGAGAAAGAAGAGAACAGCGGAAGAAATGGAAGCAGCAGGAGGCGTTCAGCTCTTTTCGGAGGAGTTTCGGGAACGTCTTCTGCCAACGTCCTGACAACGGGCGTTTCCAGACAGCAGGTTCTTGCAGGACAGCAGGCAGAGTTTACCTTCAGCGAACCCGGATGCAGTGTTACGGGAATTAGCTTTGTTTCAGGGACAGGTGCAGGGACAGTAACCGGAAAAGTTGAAGTCCTGAGAGGTCTCCCGAGTACCGTTCTTGAAAGCCCTGAAGGTGAGATCTACCAGTACATGAACATAGTTATCGGAAGCCAGTTCTTCGGAGAATTGGATACGTTTAAGAGTGCAGTGATCGAATTTAAGGTTCCCCGCAGCTGGGTGGAAGAAAACAATATTGATGAAGCCAGCTTGACCCTGAACCGTTACCACGACAACGCCTGGACCTTACTTCCGACTGAAAAAACCGGGGAAGATGATAAATTTCTCTATTTCAGAGCCGAAACTCCTGGCTTTTCCTACTACTCGATTACAGGAGAAAAGAAAGCTTCTGTTACGATAACGCCAGCAACCGGACCTGAAACCGAAGCACAGCAAGTAACCGGGGACGAAGTTCCGAATACAGACTCCGGAGAAACCAAGATAATTCCGGGTTTCGGTCCTGCCATTATGGCAACTGGAATGGTTTCTGCTTTGCGCCTGTTAAAAAAGAAATCATGAGAGCAAAAAACCCGAGCCTTTGGTTTAGTGAGGGGAAATATTTCTTCCCCATTAACTTTCTTTTTTTAGTTCCGTCTTTCAATAAAGTTTGTCCGCCGCTAGCTAGATAATGTTTTTGAAAAGAAAGAACGGAAATAATGGCTGTAAAGAATAATAAACAAATGTAATATTCCTAAAAACAATAACTAAAATGACAAAAGCCTGAAAAGGTTCAAACTAAACTGAATTAAACTATATCTAAAAAAGGCCGCCAGACAAGCTGGCGGAGGCTCTGTGATACTTACTTTATGTTAAAATGGCAGGCCAAGAAAATTAATTCTCTAGCCAAGAGAAAGGTCGATTTCACTTTTCTTAATATTTTTTATCCTCCGCCAACCGGAGGGATAAGGACAACAAGATCCCCTTCTTTCAGTTCGGTTTCAGGTCCCTTGAGAAAATCAACATCTCTGCCGTTAACAAGAAACCTGATTCTGGGATTTTCGTCCTCGAAGGGTTTACCTGCTGCTTCTTTAAACTCCACTCCAAAACGGGATTCAAGGAGTTCAAGGAGATCTTTTACAGTATCCCCTGAATTCAGTTCAAACCGGATTTCGTGAGCTCCGACTATCTCGCGGATCGAGGCAAGGAATTTCACATTTACTTTCATTTTTCCGGCATTCTCCATCAGGCAATTTCGAGTTCCCTCAGCTTTTCTTCAGTTGGTACTCCATCAACCCAGCCTCTGAGTTCATAATATTTGTCGATCATATCAGGCACATGAGAGATCTGCCCTTTGGAAGGCCCTGCAGGAGTTGATTCTGTTATGAGGCGCCTTGGCAGGACATCCTGTGTTCTATTAAAGCCATACCTGTTGTTCATCATACGTTCAAGGTTTGTGATTCTCTCTCCTATCTTAAGCAGTTTATCAGGGTCAAGTTCCATGCCTGTGATAGCTTGAAGCATTCCTGCATATTGAGGGAGCCAGAGGGCAAAGCTAGTAAAGAGGCAGATGACGGTTGAGTTAATTACAGAGACCATATCCTGCATGAAAATTGTCCATTCAGGTTTCCCTTCCGTCGAATAGGGATCCCGCTTCTCAGGAATTCCAAGGATCTCGGATGGAATGGTATAACCGTAAACGTGGTCTCCTCCGCGGTTTGATGTTGCATACTCAAGCCCTATTCCCTGGATCGGACGCGGGTCATAAGCCGGCAGTTCCATACCTTTAACGTTTATTGCATATTCCGGAGAATGATATTTTTCTGCAAGTTTTCTTGAACCAAGTGCAAGATCAGCTCCGAACCCTGCCTTGTATGCTGTCCTCCAGATACACTCAACCATTGCTCCGGCATCCCCGAACCTCAGGTTCAGGCCCAGCAGTCTTTCTTCAGGAATTTTTCCTTTCTCGACAAGCTCCATAGCGCAGGCAATTGTCCCTCCCATGGAAATCGTATCTATCCCGAACTCATTACAGAAATGGTTTGCTTTCACAACGGCATCAAGCTCTTTTACTCCGCAGTTGGAGCCCAGGGCAAAAATAGTCTCATATTCCGGACCTTCGGTATACTTCACATTGAAAGGTCCTTCAGGAACCACGGACTTTCTTCCGCAGACAATCGGGCAGCCCCAGCAGCCTGTAGTGCCTACGAGATAGGTTGCAGTAAGCCGTTCTCCGCTCTGTTCATCAGCTTCTGGGAAATAGCTTTGCTGGAAGTTCCTCGAAGAGTATGCACCGTGTGCATTTACTATGTTCACAAGGACTGCAGTTCCGTAAACGTGAAGACCTCCTTTGGGGCCGGTAACCGGATTTTCCCTGATAAGGCTCATTGACTCTGTAACCTTTTCAACAAGCATCTCCGGGTTTGCGGATTTCTGCCTCTGGTTCCCGGAAACTAAGATTGCTTTCAGTTTCTTGCTGCCCATAACAGCCCCTGAGCCGGTCCTGCCTGCTGTCCTGTATTCATCGTTCATTATACAGGCAAAGGAGATCAGGTTCTCACCGGCTGGCCCTATACAGGCAATGGAGGTTTTCTTTGGGTCTGTCCCCACCCTGTCGAGCAGTTCTTGCGTAACTGCGGTTACGGTCATGCCCCATATATCGGGAGCCTCAACAAGTTCAGCCTTTCCATTTATAATGGTCAGATAAACGGGTTTCTCCGAGATACCCCTGACAACTACTGCATCGTAACCTGCAAATTTCAGGTAAGGTCCCCATTTCCCTCCAGAGTTCCCGCTCCCTACTGCTCCTGTGAGCGGGGACTTGCTTGTAAGAATATGGTAACGCCCGCTCGTTGGCACTCTTGCCCCGGTAGCAGGACCTGTAGCAAAAACAAGGAGGTTATCCGGGTCAAAGGGCTGCATATCGTCCCTGAACTCGTCATATATGAGTTTCAGGCCAAGCCCTTTTCCTCCAAGGTACATCCTCAGAATCCCTTCGTCCAGCGTTTTATCTTTAAGCTCTCCGGTTTCAAGATTAACATCAAGAATTTTTCCTGCATAGCCCCCTAACATAGATAGTCTCCTCCAAAAGTATGTTTTTAGCTTTTTCCAATAATGATATCCTTCGGTGTCCGGCTCTATTCCCCAATTCTAATGTTCCAAGCAGGGTTTAAAAAAGAGTCTGCCGGATTAAGTTTAAGATACTGGTCTGAATGAAATGAATTTTAATAGTATTTAATTATGTAGGGGTTCCTTTATAAAAGTGTTTACATAAAAAACTGAGCTGCAAGGCGCCCTCGGGTAATTTACACAAGTATTTCCCTTATCTTGAGTTACGGAGTTCGTGGAAAATTGTAAATTTAGCTTTATCAGGTCTTTATCGGTCACATAATAGCCCAGGAATAAGAGAACAACCACTGGAGAATGAGTATTATCAGGTACAATTTTATTTTAATTCGAGGCGTAGAGACATCTTATTTTTTTCTGTCAACCGGACGTTCTGAATAGCCCTGCTACACATTGATTTTTATAATGAACTCGGTACCTCTATCCCTTTTTATCTCTATTTCACCGTTTAACTGATCTACCAGGATATTTACAAGCTGCAGGCCGAGTGTGTCTGAACTTTCCAGATCAGTATTTTCTGGAATGCCAACTCCGTTATCCGAGACAATCAGGGTATACTTCGTACCTTTTCCAGCTATTTGCTTTTTGTTATCACCCGATTCATTTTTGACTTTTCCTTCTCTAACTCTTTCTTCTTCATAGAGTTTGATTCGAATCTCACCTTTGCTCCTGCCTGTAAATGCATGTTTTAAGGAGTTGGAAACAAGTTCATTGACAATTATCCCTAACGGAACAGCTGTATCCATGTCAAAGAAAATATTTTCTTCAAGATCCATGCTTAAGCTAATATCGACATTTCCGAGGCGGTATGTCTGGAAAAGGTTCTCAACGAGCTTTTCAAGGTACGGTGAGAAGTACAGTGTATTGTCTCCTCCGCCTTCATGCAGTTCTTCATGAATCAGGGCAATAGACATTATCCTGTCCTGACTTTCTCGAAAAGCGTTGAGGACATCAGAGTCTGTAATACACTGCCTGTTGCTGAGATTTTCAGCCTGGAGATCCAGGAGAGAAGAGATAACCTGAAGATTATTTTTGATCCTGTGATGAATTTCTTTTTTACGGGCAGTCTCAAGGTTCATCAGGGCTTTTTCAGCTTTTTTACGGTCAGTAATATCCTGAATTATTCCTTTTATTCGAACAGGAGTATTTTTTTCATCAAAGATAACATGGGATTGCATATAGATTGTACGTTCTTCTCCATTATCCCGGACAATCCTATATTCAATACTGTAAGATTTTCCATTTACAGCTCTCTTGGCGGTAGTATCAAAACAGTCTCGGTCATTGGGACGTATGTAACTTAGATACTCATTGTAAGGAGGTGCCAATTTTTTGGGATCTCGTCCGAATATACGATACATCTCCTCAGACCAGTATGCTTTGTCAGCTGCAATATCCCATTCCCAGTTTCCAATGTGAGCCATTTTCTGGGCTTCAGCAAGGCCCTTTTCACTTTCTTTTAACGAATTATAAGCCTTCTCAAGCTCTGCGGTCCTTTCTTCAACCAGTTTTTCCAGATTATCAAGTGTTTCTTTCGACCTGGCTTCCGCTTTCTTTATATCCGTAATGTCCCGTGAAATGGCAAGAGCTGAAATCACTTCGCCATCAGCAAACTCCGGTACTATTCTGGTATTAAAATAGTATTCTTTTCCTAGAGGTGACCTATAATTATATTCTATTTCTTCGGGTTTGCCTGTGGTAAAAACGTTTTCAATATGTTCTTCCCAGAACTTTACTGTCTCAGGGTCCATTCCCAGTTCACTGCTAATTTTTCCTATGATCTCTTCTGGAAGGTAACCGGAAGGTTCCGCAACAGCAGGATTAACATACATGTAACGCATTTGTCTGTCATATCGGGCAATCACATCAGGAGAATTCTCAGCCAATGTACGGAATTTGTTTTCACTCCTAATCAATGCTTCTTCAGCTTTTTTGCGCTCTGTAATATCTATGAATGCAGAAACAGATCCGCGCAGGTTCTCTTGTTCATCACGTAAAGGTCTGGCATTGCCCAATACATGTCGTAAATTGCCGTCAGCAGATACGATATCCAGCTCGCAGTCCTTTATCTCTCTACCTGCAGCTGCCATCTGCGACGGCATCTTTTCAGGTGGGATCTCCTTCCCGTCCTTGAATAACTTAAAAAACTCCGGTTTATCTCTTTCAGGAGCTGACTTGGAAAAGTTCGTACCCACAGGAACCCGTAGCCATTCATAGGAGAGACGGTTACCAGTTAGCTGACGCACCTGGGGATCGTGTGTTATAAACACAGCAACAGGTACGGCATCTAATACGGTTTCCAATTCTTTAGAGCGAGCTCGTTCACGTTTTTCGCTCTCCTGCAGTGCTTCCAGTAGATTATTGCGTTCCTCCAGCGATTGGGCTAATTTGATGTTACTGTGGCTTAGCTGTGAGAGCATGTTGGCAAGTTTCATGAAGAAAGACATGCTATTTTCAACAGTTTCTCTGCTCAGCCGTGGAACTTTTTCTAAAGCTGCTATGTATTCCTCTTCATTGAAACCATATTTTCTAGCCTGAGATCGAAAAAGCTCATAGTCCAGAGGCTCGTCTTCAAAAAAGAACTGACCTGAAAAGATATTGCCGATGTGATGGCCATCAACAATGATAGGGGTTACTATGTCCCACAGATTGTTTTTGCACCTGTAGAGCTTAAACTCTCCCGGAAGAACGCCTGTGGACAGCTTTGTATCACTTTCTACGCAGTGCCTGCAGGTTTCGGGATGAACCCTATGAAATATGGTACAGATGTCCTGCCATCCAACACCTATCAGAACATTGCCTTTAAGATCAAGTAAGGCCATGGTAATGTGAGCAAATTTATAAAAATCATCCATGATGGACTGGACTGCCTGAACATTAATAATATCAGCAAGTTCCAGGTTTGTCATCTCCCGAGAAGGCGAAGGGGTGCTCTCCGGTCTCAGCCTGATGTGCTGCTCAGTCTGGTTCAGCTCCTCTTTTGCGCACTTATCCACAATAATATCAGTAATATCAGTACCAGACTTTCTTGGTTTTTCTTTCATTCAGGACCCCCAACTATAAAATGTAACTTTGCGAGACTGTGTTTGATTAAGTGTTAGTGCTGCATCAGGAACTACGATCTGTGTTAGCCACCATCATTTTTGAGACTATGATTTTGATCCCCGGAAACTTTTTTGAAACCCTTAACTGATTAAGCAAAACGCATTGCATAATATATTAAAAAAAGAATCGATCAGCCAATCAATTAAATGTTTTGTCCTAAATAAAATCAATCATATATTAATATTTGTGCCCTCATGATATCATAAATTCAACCAAAAAACTGTTTTTGTTCAGTATCTTAAAAAGAATCAGCTTAGCTGTAAAAAGTATCTGAGAGCTTCATGAGTACTCATGCTTTGGTGATATATTCGTACCTGACATCCGCCCTCGTAATCTCTGGCAACTCTCCCCACATGCCCATGTATTCCCCCTGGATCGCGAGTGCGCCTTTTATTCCCGGAATCCCTTTTACAGCCTTGAAAGATGCCTCTACTGATTCCTTTCCTATTCCCACTTCATTTCCAAGTGCAGTTGCAGCCGCATCTGCAAGGGAAACATCATCAGAAAACACTGCAGCCGCATCTGCCATTCCGAAGCTTATCGAAGGGCCTACCGTCCCTGCTGAAGTGCATACACCTGTTATAGAGTCACGCGGTTCGAATATAAGCCCCAGGTTTTTGATAGGTGACTGCCCTGCATAGATCCCGACAATAACAGGCCTGTCATTTATAAGTGCAATATCCCCGCCGTTATCAACTATGGCATATTTTGCTCCGGCTTTTACCATAGCTTCTACCGCAAGGGCAGAGATTGTGCCGGCAACCGCACTCATTGGTCCTATTCCCATTGTGTTTCCTGCTTTTATCATTCTCCTAACTACTTCAGGAGCATTTTTCGGGAATTCGTAGGGTTCGAGAGTGAACTGGAAATAAGGGTCTGAAAGAATGTAAGTTTCAAGGACTGCCCTGTGGATCCGAATAGCTTCTTTTGCGGCTTCTATGTGAGCCTGATCATAGGCGGAGATAGTAACTATGGTCTCCTTAAGCTGAAAGTGTTCTTTTATAGGAGTTCTGGCAGGTTCTTTAGCAAATTCTCTCGCGGGTTCTGGCATGTTGGTCTACATGGATTTATTGCTTAAAAAAGAAATGCTTTTCTGAAATGACCTGCCAGTCTGATAAAAAAACTTGTACACCAGCACTGAGATATAGGTCAGGAAAATATTCTATTTCCCTTAAAGGGCTTTTAAGTTCACACTGTACTGGAAACCTCCGCCAGCTTGTCTGGCGGCCCTTCTCAAAAAGCAGAAAGAGAAGAAAGAAGAAATTTGCAAATTAATGAAGTAAAGAAATAAGGGCGAAAAAATATTTTTTAAAGTATAGTTTTGTCCTGTTTCATTTGAGTTCTTTCAAGTTTTTGTCGGTTTCATTTTAACTTCTAGAAAACTTGCGGTTATTATTGCTTTCACTCTCTGAGTTTTATTTTAAATATTCATTTTCTATGTTTTTCTCTGCTTTTTGAGAAAGGCCGCTCTCCTGCGTCGAGCGTGACAAGAATCACAATTCGAAAGTTTTGATCAAAAAAGAGATTTTTGGCGGCTTTTTCAAACTTGCCGCCCACTTTGATTTCTTGATTTTTTAATTTACTTTATGCCCGGTCTAAGTTGTTTTCCGGATTAAATTGCAGTTAGAACTGCAGCTTTTTCATCCTTTCCACAGCTTCTTTGATCCTTTCGACCGACTTTGTAAGGGCGAACCTGATGTAGCCTTCACCGGCTTCTCCAAAGCCCACACCCGGGGTTGCAACGATTCCGGCTTCTTCGAGCAGGAGTTTTGCAAAACTGATTGAGGTAAAGCCTTTCGGGACCGGAGCCCAGATGTAGAAGGTGGCTTTTGGCGGCTTTACCTCAAGGCCCATTGCAGTGAGCCCTTCAATAAGAGCGTCCCGCCTCTCTTCGTAGATTTTGTTAGTTTCATCAACACAGTCCTGGGATGATGAAAGGGCTGCAATACCTGCAATCTGGATTGCATCAAAGACGCCGGAGTCAACATTGGACTTAACTTTTCCGAGACCCTTTATGAGAGCTTTGTTTCCTACGGCAAACCCGAGCCTCCAGCCGGTCATGTTATAGGTTTTTGAGTGGGAGTAAAGTTCTATTCCAATGTCCATTGCCCCTTCAGCAGCAAGGAAAGAAGGAGCCTCGTATCCGTCATAGACCATCTGGCAGTAGGCGTTGTCGTGCACGGCAATGATATTGTTTTTCTTGCAAAATTCAACGACTTTCTCGAAGAACGCCATATCAGCAGTTGCTGCAGTGGGGTTGTTCGGGTAGTTGAAGAAGAAGAGTTTTGCCTTCTTCAGGACGTCTGCCGGGATTGAGTCCAGGTCAGGCAGGAAGTTATTTTCAGCCTTCAAGGGCAGTGGATACGGTTCCCCACCCGCAAAAAGAGTCCCGATCTTATATACAGGATACCCGGGATCTGTATAAAGTACGATATCTCCGGGGTTGACAAAAGCGAGCGGGATATGGGCCACAGCCTCCTTTGACCCTATCAGGGAAAGGACTTCGGTTGCAGGGTCAAGCTTTATTCCTTTGTATTTCTTGCACCATTCAGCCGCAGCCTTCCTGAACTCGGGCATCCCGGCATAAGAAGGATACTGATGCGTCTTAGGGTCGCAGACAGCCTTCTGCATGGCCTCAACAATGTGCGGGTGTGTCGGCAGGTCGGGATCTCCCACGCCAAGGTCTATTACGTCCACTCCCTTAGCAATCATTTCGTCCTTTGATTCATCGATAGCTGCAAAAAGGTATGGGGGTAATGAGTTTATGCGGTCTGAATACATTGGAAAAGTCACCTGAATATGAATTTACAGTATGTAATTCTGCATAATTACGGCAGTGGGGATATTAAAAGGTATGGGATGATGAGAGAAAAATCAGATCATTAAACGGACCGGGAATTAAAGGACTGGATATTATTGACTTCGCAGGAAAAAATGCAAAGTTGAAAACTTTTATAAAGTATGATTGTAAACTTTTGTAATGTGTCGAAAATTAAAACTGCTATTTTGAGTTTCATTGTATCCGAATTATTTATTCTAACTATAGAAATGGTATTTGGAGTCCCACTTAATGTCTATTATTACCTGGATCTTAATCTTACAAAAACGACTGATGTTACTTTTCCATTTTTGCTAAGTAATGGTGAGGGAGCCGAATCTTCTGGAGGTTTAATATTTATGACAAATTTACTCAGCATGCTATTATGGCTCCTGACATCTCCTGCCCTATTGATTGCAGTTGTAGTTTACATCTTAGCACCGGATGACGAAAGTAAACCCTGATGTGATCACATACTTAAAAGTGGTAATATAAAAGTAATAAGGTTTAGCATTACTATATAACAATTACTGTCTTAAAAATCACAGAGAAAAACAAACGAAGAAAACCTGGTGGCATTTACAATAGGGTGTACGCACTTTTCTTATGAATCAAAACCACGGAGGGACGATTAGATGATCGTCAATGAGACTTTAAAAACCATTAAACAGCGCAGGAGTATCAGAAGTTTTAAAGACGAGCAGATCAGGGAAGAAGAATTACAGGCGGTACTGGAAGCAGGTTTGTATGCTCCTAATGCCGGGGATCAGTCGTGGCATTTTACAGTAGTTCAAAACAGGGAACTGCTGGACAGACTGAACCTTGCAGCCAAAGAAGTTGCTAAGCAAATGGAAATGGAACATTTAAGGAAACTGGGAAAAAACGAAAAGTTCAATTGCTTATATGGTGCACCGACACTGATCATGGTCTCCGGCAATGAGCATGCCCCCGTACCTCTCGAGGCAGACTGCGCTGCAGCTACTCAGAATTTGCTGCTAGCCGCAGAGTCAATAGGGCTGGGATCGTGCTGGATTTTCTTTGTCCTGTTAGCATTTTATTCCTCAGAGGGGTCCGAACTGAGAAAACAACTGAAAATACCTGAGGGCTACAGACCTTACTGTTCGGCTGTGCTCGGGTATAAGAAAGCTACAGTTGTCAATGTACCGGACAGGAGGAAGCCAAACCTCATCACATACATCAGATAATCTTAACCGAAAAGAATTGGTTGAGAAGTCACTTTAAACAGCAAAGTAAACTGCTTCAAGCAGTGTAATTTTTCTATTTCCTGCTTTTTGCAGTATCCAGTTTCAGCTTTCAAGCACCTCTACAGCCAGGTCTGCATTGATAATATAATCAAAACTGATAACTTCGTCCCATTTTTGCTGCATAAACATAGACTGGAAACAGACTCCGATAACTTTTCGTTTCTCTGAACCCTCGAGAACCTTTTCTGCAATTTCTCGAGCTTTTTCAGGCGCGGTGCCGATCTTTGGCATTGCAAGCCCGCCGAGCAGGACAACAGCACCTGCATGGGCATCTGCAGGTTCTCCAAGCTGCATTCCTTCGGGAGCCATTGAGATTGATCTGGCTTTTTCAAAGTCAAGATTGGGAACAAAAACAAGTTTCCGGTCCCTTACCACAAAACCAAGAAGTTCGGCAAAGGGTGTACAAAAGCCGGGGGTTCCAACAAAAGTAATCTTTTCTACTCCATCCATGAGACTCTTGAAACTATTCAGGATGCCTCCTACTCCCTGAGAGGTATTTATTATCGGCATGAAACTCTTCTCCTTATTGATCTCTCCTTATTAATCTCTAATACAAATACAAATCCTGTTTTTTGACCACTTTCTTGTATTATCAACTTTCTTTGTAGCACAAAATCTACTTTCACAATAAGATTGGTAACATTCCCATAAATAAGTTGAGTTTAAAGCCAGAATTACTCTATCTGAAAAATACCCTCTATAAAGTTTTCTTTTCACTTCTTCATCCACTTTTTCTTTTATAGAATAAGCGACAGACGAGCTGACATGGGCTCTCTATGAAGATTAGATTAAAAAACAATTTTAGATTAAAAACAATTCCGAGGTCAAAGTAAGTGTTTCTCTGGCCGGGAAAGAAAGACCAAAAGTAAGAAAAAAGAGCAGAAAAACAAAAGAAAAATAAGAAAAGGCAAATGCCCTCTCAAACTTTCCTGATTCCGAAGGATTCGAGCAGAATTTCAGGATAAAGCCCGCCGCTCGAAATAGTCTTTGTGCTCTTGAGATCGTTTACCGTTACCCTTGCAGGGGCGAACATACCTGCGTCAACTTTAAAGAAGTCAAAGTTCGCTGCCTTGAAGGTCTGGTAGAAGGGCTTTCCGAAATCGCTTGAAGTTGTTGAGGGAACTTTCTTTACGAAATCCTCGAGTTCAGCCAGTTCGCCTTCGAAGCGGACGGTGTAGTTGGTCTCGCCGCAGTATATCACACAGTCATTGGTTGAGCCCATGCACTGGACATCGTTTCCGACAATAGGGGCTATTGGGGCAATTCCGTACCCGCTCTTGATACAGTTGATGTCAAAGCCTATGGATTCGAATTTGTGAATACCGGTTTCGACGACACGGGCTGAGATCTGGACAGAGCCTGCAATGGAAGCTGTAGGTGCAACAGCGATCATCACATTTTCGGGGTCTACACTGCAGTGTTTTGCAATGTACTCGACCACTTTTTCATCAGGAAGCTTGTCGGATTCCATGACAAGGACAGCAGCTTCAAAATCATCCTCGTACCCGATTTCTTCGTAGAGCTCTTTGGGCTTTAAGCCGAGTGCACGTGCAGGACCTGAGCCCATCCCGAAGTAGCCCCCTACAGAGATTCTCCAGCCTGCGTACTGGGAAGCCATACAGGCAATTACAGGGTTGTCGGTTGCTACCTGGATGGCAGGCCAGTTGATGCCGTTGAGGTCAAAGGTGCTGTATTTAAGGTCAGCAAGGTCAGCAAGGCAGAGTCTTGCCAGGTACATTCCGGCTTCATATCCGCCTTCGGCTTTAACTCCACAGTCAATGATTGTGGCACCATTTTCAAGTTTGGTTACTTCCGTTTTCAGGTCTTCACTCCAGTCGAGCATCTCTTCGATGACGTATGAGCCCATTTCGTTGACGCTTATCAAAATATCACCTTATTTGTCGATCTGAAAATTTTTTATCCAAGTTCATCGAAACCGTTTATTGAGATTGTTTACAGACAAAAGTTTGACTGCATACCAAACTGTTGATCACTTTAATCAGACGGCTGGCTACCAATCAAGCTAATTTCCCCGGCTGGAAGTTTGTCCTGCCAGATGAGTATTCTATCGGATAACTAAGTACCATCTCGAATAATTGAGTACCGAATAACCGGGTACTGAACAGCCAGGTACTGAATAACTAAGCCAACTCGCTTAGGTTGTTTCCCGAATTTGCTATCCGTATAAGGAAGAATCCAATATATAGATACTGTTATAATATTTTAATAAAACAATACTAGTTTACCGGATAATACAATCAATCAGATTATAAAGATTCGGTCATTTTTTCGAACCGCCCTATCAACGGCAAGCCCGACCTCATCCCCTTTTTCGGCTGTTTGCAGGTTTATGCCCTTTTTCATAAGGGAGCTGACTTGCTGCTTTAGATAAGTAGTGTTTCCTTCTATCAGGATTTCATCTCCTGTTGCAAGCCCTCCTTCAAGAAGTTTTATCGCCGCAGCCTGCTTTTTGGGGTAATAGTTTTCAACAATTCCCACAGCCCTGCGTTTCTTTTCCGATGCATTCATGCCTTTTTCAGGAGAGAAACCTTCCAGACCGGGAACTCCGAAGTAAAATCCGGTAGAAAAGCCCCTGTTATACACAGCAGCTAACCCGGATCTCCACGTGTCTGCTTTTTCGCGGGTATAAGTGCCTTCTTTGCAGGCATCTATTGCTTCCCTGTAGCAGCGCGAGACTACTTCCAGATATCCCGGGTCGCGCAGCCTCCCTTCTACTTTAAATGCATCTATTCCGGCTTCAAGGAGTGCCGGAATATATTCTATCATACATAAGTCTTTTGCACTGAGGAGGTATTTTCCCCTGCTTTGCATGACAAGATCGTTTTCTCCGTGAAGCTCCCACTCCCAGCGGCAGGGCTGGGTGCACTCCCCGCAGTTTCCGGATTTTCCAAGGACATATGCAGACAGGTGGCACCTTCCCGAAACTGCCATACACATAGCACCGTGAACGAAAGTTTCGACCTGTATCTCTGTCTGCTGCCTGATTTTCCGGATTTCTTCTAAGGAAAGTTCCCTTGAAAGCACTATACGTTCTGCACCAAGGGTTCTGTAAAACTCTGCAGTTTCATGATTTGTTACATTTGCCTGTGTGGAGATATGGGTCCTGAGTCCGGCTTTGCGCGCTTTCAGGATAACAGCCGGGTCCCAGGCAATAACTGCATTTACTCTGGCTTTTGCGGCTGCAGCTATCACATGGTCTGCTTCCTCAAGCCTGTCTTCGTTTACTGTTGAATTCACAGCCAGATAGGCTTTTAACCCCCGTGCTTTAACCTCAGAGACAAACTTTTCAAGGTTTTCAAGAGTGACGTCTTTTGCTTTTGCCCTCAGGCTGAGCTTATCAGTTGAGAAATAGACAGCGTCGGCATACTTATAACAGGCTTCAAGCCCTGCAAGGTTCCTGATGCCCATTATGAGTTCCGGGCCTGGACTATTGTACATGAGAGAGGGAATGCCTGAACTCCGATTTAAAAATATCTTTATTGCATTTTATTACTTACCTACATTTATCAGTCCAACAAATAACAGTAAGAAATGTAAACTTTTTCCATTTAGTTAAAGGATAACTGGTTAACGGAAAACTATATATAAGCGTACTGCATTTTTCAAAATGGGGATGAAGTCAAATTAATTAGAGATTAATTTAGCGTACAGACTATAGAAACAAGTAAAGATTGTTAATATCTCAAATATGGGGGTATATTAAATGGAATACGAACTCGAAGAAGTCGAAAGAGACTATGTGGAATTCCGCAAGGAAATGGGAGAAGAATAAACATAAACCGTAAGTGCATTAAAAAATGCCGACGACCATATCTCAGAATTTATCAATATTTTTTTCTATTTTTTTCCTTTTAAAGAAAAAAATTGTTTTTGTTTGTCCAAATCGTAGAGTAATTTTTATTTTATTGTGACTCTTGGTTTGTTTAAAACAAATACTTGATTTCGAACACGTTTACCTGATGAAATCTTAACCCAAGAGATCCGCTTTTTTGTCTCATGTTAATATGTTTATACTCCTTAAGGTATTGCAATATCTGATTGTTTTTATTTTCAATTAGATTTCAATATCTACTGTGCTTCAATGTTCATGCGCTTAAAATCTACCCGATTAACAGATACTAAAATTTATGAAAAAAGTGTGTTACAAATAATAGCATTTTTTTAGCCGATTAAGATCAAGTAACATTTCGCAAATATTATATATTTAATTTTTGTTCTATGCTTAAAGCTAAAGCTTGGAACCATTAGCCAGCACTGAAATTAGCTTAAATTTTTATCTCATAAAAATTTTTATGAAAATAAACTTCTGGGACAATTGTAAACACATGTAGGGATCGATATAATGAAAAACAAAATAATTGCATTTGACTTTTTAAGGGCATTAGCAATAATTATGATTATTCCCGCTCATTTGAGTAGCTATTTGTTTTCTAAATATAGCAAGTTAGCACTCTATGCTTTTGATCCTTATTTTGCAAACATGGGTTTGGGACTCTTTATATTTATGAGTGGATACCTTCTATATTATAACAACTACTCGATAAACTCACTTGAAAATGTGTTTGATTTTTACAAAAAAAGGCTTCTCAGAATCTATCCTCTTTACTGGTCTGCACTCGCCATCTTTGTAATGATATTTTACGTACTTGCTCCCAGGTTAGATTCAGGCTTTGTATTTCCTAACTCAGATAATGTGTTTACTTTTTATAATGTACTTGTACATGCACTGGGACTGCAAATCCTGCTTGCGCCGGCTTATGCTACTCCTATGTTAACTCTCTATTTTGTGGGCTTGATTGTTATTTTCTATGCCATTTATCCGTTTATTATCATGTACTCAAAGAGTACAAAGAGCCTTTTATTTTCCTCACTTATCGTATACTCTGGTTTTTTTTTAATCTCAAAAACTTTCAATGTTATTGACCACCGTTTTTTCATGTTTTTTCTAATCTTTATGTTTGGAATCATTGTCTGCAGAGAAAATCTGTTTGAAAAAGCCGTAAAAACCCCCAAAACATCTTTTTTTCAGATCCTGCTGGCAGTTCTTCCGGTTATTTTCGTGCTGGTAATTGTTTTAGGATTGAGAAGTTCAATGTTTCTAGACCCAAAAATTTCTGTTACTATTGATAACGGTAGCGGGACAATTAGCTCTTTCACAGTAAGATCTATTATGGACAGTGTAGCGGGCTTACTGGGTGTCAATTCACCTCTTTTACAATTCATTATTGACACAGCGCTACTTAATATCTTTATAATAATATTCTGCGTTTTTGAGTATTCGCTTGCTATGAGGTTTATCAATGATAAATTTTCACGTTATTTAAGTTCTTTTTTTACGCATATTGCTACATCTTCATACTGTGTTTATTTATTTCACAGACCTTTTTTTGTTCTGTGGAATTCGGGAACGAATTTCATAAACTCTCCAATTTTACGTGATGTTATTATGCTGTTTGTAGCCATTCCCCTGTTATTCTTTACTTCATATCACATTCAAAAAATTGAATTAAACCTGAAAAATAGTTTCTCGTCGAGGAAATTCCCCGGAAAGAAATTACCTTACATGAGGGCCATTATAGGTTTCAATAAATGAGAATAGTAAAGGAAACGAGTAAACAAGGTTAATAAGATCACAGAAATTTGACCCACAGCAAAAAGAGGAACTGGAAACTGGGGCTGAAGAGGTAGAAGAAGAGTTATCCAAATAATTAAGCTCGTTTTGGGCTTTCCGGAACGCTTCTGGAAAACCCAATTTTTGAATATTTTAGTAATCAAGTGATCCACTATTGATGTTTTATTATACCTTGAAATTAGTTACTTTGATTTAAAGATTAAATACAAATTAAATAGGCAGAAAATGAGTCGAAAGCCAGGTAAAAAGCCGTTTTTTTCGCGTAGCTTCCCGGTTCTTCAGGCTCAGCAAAATAAAGCCTTTTTCTGTCCGGACAATACATATCAAGATCAAGCCGAATTCTTTCTATAAGGTCCATGCAGCAGGTTTCTGTGACTCCATAATTTTCCTGCAGAATTTTTATCAGAACTTCGATCTCAATTCCGTCGTGGATAATTTTTTGCAGGCCCTGCAGGATATTCCCAACAAGCTCTTCTTCAGGTAGGGAATCCTTTACCTCGATATTTTCAATCACATACCTGCAAGCCTGTTTCTCCCCTTCAAATTGCAGGTGCTCCAGAGCGGACAAGCTTATATCGTGGTATATTTCATTACCACAGACCGGACAACGTGTTTTTACAAACATTATTTACCTCCCTGCGGAAGATAAATTACTTTTAGGCATATAAGAAAGAATCAAGCGTGCTGAAAGTACTTAGAACCTGAGTGAGAAGCTATTCAAAAACCGAGTGAGGAACCAGTTTCAGTATGATAACAGTAGTTGTTGTCGAATCTATCAGTTAACTGAAGATATAAAACCAAACAAATTTGCCTCTTTACTTCACCAGAAAATTTTAAATATTATAAAAATAATTAAGAAATCACAAGTTATATAAAACTTGGAAAAACGGAAAAACGGATTTCCGGATAATATGACGTCAGATAGTAAGAAAGACGTAAATAATGTTTTTAATAAGATTCAGTGTGCACTATTAATTAAAACTAATTTGCGCATATTATTCAAAAAAAACTCTTCTAAGGTTTTCTTCTTTATTTCCTTTCTCTTTTTCCGATTCGCGGGCATTTTTACTTACATTTTCCAATTCTTTATATAAAAGGACTCCTAGGGTATCTTCAGGACTGAGATTTAATTCTCCAGAAATTCTGGCAAGAATTTGAGCATTCTTTTTTGATAAAAAAACCGGCTCTACATCTTCTTTGCCCCAATGTAATAGTACAACTTTCTCGATATTCATTTTTTTGATCTGCTTGACACAAAACTCTATTCCATGACTTCGACTACTAAATATTTTTTCATCGCATAATCTGTCAAGCCATAACACAAGATCGTCATCCATTGAGATAGTGAACCGTTCTTTCATCGCTAAACCATACCATTGATTATAATATAAACAATTGTATGAAATTAGAACCGATAATAAGCTATTTATGAGAATAATTAATACTATAATATGATTAATTCACCAGAATGTAGAGAGGTATAGGAAAAGATAGAGTGGAAATACAGAAGAAAATGAAGTGTAAAAAGGAGGTAAAATGCTGAATAAAAAGAGAAGTACAAGAGCAGGACTCTGCGACACAATTTTCCGGAAATCTAAACAATATATGGAGAGTGTAGTCCTCCTGTTAGTTCCTTTATTTTTAACAAGCCAAAAGATAGAAAAGACAGAAATAAATGCTGAAACCTGGAGAAGAACAGTTTTTCTCTGGAGAGATGAAACCGAAAGCACATATTCGGCAAATAATTTACGGATCGAGGAAGACGACTATCGTCTACTCGTTCAAAACATCGAAGGTTTCATAGGATTCAGGGTAGATGAGAACTTTATACCTGTATTCATTGACGGAGCAGTTAATGACATAACCGGATACAGTATAGAGGATTTTTTATCCCGCAGAATAAAATGGTTAGGAATAGTCATAGCTGAAGACCGGGCTCTAATTTTTGAGAATATCGAAAAAACTCTATCCAACCCGACTGTCTCAACCGAGTTTGAGTACAGGATACGGAGCAGGGATGGAGAAATAAAATGGGTTCGGCAGGTTATTCAGAAAATTCCGGCAGGCTACGGAAAGCCCGGAGAAATACAGGGATTCGTTCGTGATATTACCAGGCATAAATTAGCAGAGATTTCCCTGGAAATAATTAAGGACGCACACATAAAAGAAATAAATCACAGGATAAAGAATAACCTTCAGGTGATCTCATCCCTACTCAGTCTCGAGGCTGAGAAGTTTACTGACCCTGAGGTTCTTGAAGCCTTTCGGGAAAGCCAGAACCGCATAGCTTCGATGTCTTTAATCCATCAGGAACTTTACACAGAAGAAACAGATACAATTGACTTTTCAGATTACCTCCGGAAACTCACTGCAGGTCTTTTCGGTTCATACAGAGTGGGAAAAGACGAGATCAGTTTGAAGCTGGATCTTGAGCAGGTATATATTGAAACAAACACTGCAGTAGCCCTTGGCATTATTGTTAACGAACTGGTTTCAAATGCCCTGAAGTATGCCTTTCCGGCTGGAAAAGAAGGGAAAATCTGCATAAGCCTTTCCAGGGTGAAGAAATATGAAAAACAATACGAAAACTCTGGAAATCCAAGAACAGTACCAGACTGCCTGAACGAAAACGATTTGCCGTTTATACTGACCGTAGAAGATGATGGTCAGGGAATTCCGGAATGGGTGGACTTTAGGAACACAGATTCCCTGGGTCTGCAGCTTGTAAATATTTTTGTCGAGCAGATAGAAGGTTCTATCGAACTTATAAGAGACAGCGGGACAAAGTTCAATATTCACTTCAGCAGACTGAAAAATGGGAAACTAGGCTGAAAAAGTGAGAACTGAAACTCCTGCAGATAGAGTTTCGGTCTCTGATTAAAAACATACTTATGCGGTTTCTAATGTACAAAATGCGGCAACTCTTGAGGTTGAGAACCAATAAAACAAAAAGAGATAAAAAGATATTCAGAAAAAGCCTTGAGATTATACGCTGAGGGGGAGAAATTAAACCTCGTAGGACTAACCTACAGATTAAAAGATTCTCGTACAGATCCGCAGATTGAGTCAAAGATATACAAGTATAAACTTATTCATTACAAATCTTTTAGGAATATGCTTGTTAATTTCGATGAGTAAAGGGTTATTATAAAAAATATAAGAAAAACAGATGCAGTTTAAAGAATGCCTTCTGATAGTGAAAAAATAGTAGAATTTTTATCAGAAAATATATGGTTTCATTTATTGTCACACTATACAGCCTTATGCTCCAAATCAGCAATGATTCCAGCCGAGTATTCAGACAGAGGATACTCAACCAGCAATAAATCTGGATCTTCAAGCAGATCATAAATACCTTTTTCTATCAAGGCTGTTGATATCCCTCTTCTTCTAAATGCGGGGAACGTGTAAATGTCTATTAATTTCCAGGTATCATAAACCTCACGATCAATATTCACTATATCTTCTACAACGACGCAAATCCTACAGGAATTCCATTTAATATATACAGATATGAAACTTCCTCAAATCCTATATATTTAGTTAAGGAAGTCCTGGAAAAGGAAAGGCAAAGAAAAAGGAATTTCACTTATATGCTTTGTCGTGAGGACTAAACTTCAAAAAAAGTGATGGTTTCATTAGTATTATCTATTTCATAGATTAGAACGAAGTGGCCAATGTGAACTCTGCGAAGTCCTTTAAGTACATTCCGCAAAGGTTTTCCACACTCTGGATTTTCTAGAATACTGTTGACAGTTTTTCTTAAAACGGCTATAAAGAACAGAATCCTTTTTGAAGAGGACCTTTGTTTCTTTTTCAAAATCGGGTGATAAAACTACCTGATATGTCATTTTTCAAGGCTGCTAAAAAAGTCATCTACTATGTTGAACTTGATACCTTTCCCGTTGAGGACTTCTAAATGAATTCCTGGGAAGAAAAACTATTTAAAGAATTTATCCCTTCTCCTGGCCAGCACGGCTTGGAGATCGGGAACACAGGATCAGGAAAAACAACCCTCATGTATTGGCTACTGTACGGCTTTCTCAACGCTCGGACTCAACTCCCTCCAGACCTCTGGGAAACTCTTCTCTGGTTTGATAGGGGGAAATCCTCCGAAGTCCTGCAGCTCTCCAGGATGGCACCCGTCAGACTCGTAGCATCCTCTCATGGCTGGCGAAAACTCCGGCCAGGCATAAGGTCCTCTTTCCAGTTCTTAATCTCCCTCAGAGGCGCCAACTATCCCAGCAGCGAACAGCCAAAGCTCTACCGATTCAACCGCTCTTTGAAAAACTCGAACCCGGCCAGGCAATAATAGCCTTTCCCACAAAGACCTTTACGGATAAGATCCGGATACCCTGGTACGGAAAAGGTGAAGACCTCGGCTATATCAGATATCTCGGCCATCTCGAACCCGAACACAAACCCAGGACATCAAAATCAAGCGTATCCCTTGAAGATCTCGTAACAAGCCCTAAAAGCCGTAGTTCCGCAATCATAAAGGCGGTGAAACATGGAAATAAACGGAGAATTTATTTATTTTTCAACTCTGGATTTATGCATAATTTGTATTCTCCTTGCAATCATTTTTCAGTATCTATTTTTCAAATTAACCGAATCACGTGCAAGAGAAATATAAAAACGTATAAATTCCATAAAATCCATACTTTTTTTGGGAGTGCAGTATGGAACTACATTCTATCGTAGTGGCTAGGGACCTCTGTTTAGGGAAAAAAGACCGAAGACAAGTCTGGCTGTCTATGGAAAAATTTTTGATTCAAACCATTGACATGCACGGTTTAGACCTCAGCAACACAATCAATACTGCCGTAGAAAAATACCTTCAGGAAAAACAATATCTCATGCCTGAAACCCTTGAAACCCTCGGGTCCTGCTCAGTCCTAGAAAAACAGATACTCGAAAACGGAATTAACGCAATAGCCGAACACATAACCACTCAAAACATGCACATGCTCGTTTCCAGAATCAAAGAAAGCGTTCCACAATCTTAATACAGTTGAAATTATATTTTCTTTAGTTTTCGATGTACGAAAATAACCTCATTCTGGATTTAGGTATAGACCGGGATCTTCCCGAAACATCTTTTCTTACTGATTTTTTACTAGACTGTCAGGTCCGTAATTTCTCTCCCAGGACAATCCAGTCTTACAAAAGCAACCTGAAATACTTCTTATCCCAGCATTCCATAGACCTTACACCTGAGGTCCTCAAAGACTTCCTGGTCCACATCAGGGGTAAAAAACACTATTCTCCGTCTACCGTGGAAAACTATTTCGCGGTGCTCTCTTCTTTTTTTGATTGGCTTGAATGGGAAGGAGTAATCGAAAAAAACATAGTCCCACAATTCCGGAAACGGTACTTAAGATACTACAAAGAACAAAGGCACGAAGAGCGCCAGCTAATCAGCCTGGAGCAAATGCGGGCCCTGATAGATTCAGCTGAATGGATAGGCTGGAAAGCCATGTTTATCTTTTTTGCCAAGACCGGGATAAGAAGGCAGGAACTTATAGACCTCGACCTCAAGGACCTCTACATAGAAAGCAGGTATGCAGTCCTGAAACCTCACGCAAAACGAAGTAATAGAGTAGTCTTTTTTGATCAAGAATGTGCTCAGATCCTCGAGGCCTGGCTATCCTGGCGCCAGGAACACAAAATCAAATCGAAGACGCTCTTTGTAGGGGTGCAGGGTTCCAGGATCTCTAGGGACGCAGTCTATGAAACAACCACAGAACACGCTCAGCGTTTAGGCTTCCATAACTCCAAAAGCCGACTACACGAAAAATTCACCCCTCACTGTTTTAGGCACTGGTTTACTACTTGGCTAAGGCGCTCTGGCTGCCCTCGTTCAATTATACAAGAACTCCGGGGTGATTCCAGGAAGGAAGCCATAGACATTTATGACCACATAACCCAGATAGAAATAAAAGAGAGTTACTTAAGATACATTCCACAGCTGAAAACAAATATATGAAAAAAGTTTATATGTTTTTCATCTTTACTTTTTTCTATGGGAGTGTTAAAACGGATTGATTCAGTGATAATAACTGAATCAAATAAGGAGTACATGCGGTTATATAACTTTACTAAGTTTTGCCTCAAAGCTGGTTTTTATTGGCTTTGTTTTAGAACGGGTGCATTCCTCGTAATTCTCCTTTGTCTCAACATAAACAAAGATGCTGCATTTCAGGAAAGCATAAAAGATGGGTTTCCATGGTTATCATCAACAGCTTCATTTATTGATTCAATTTTTCTCTTTACTTTCTTGCTTATACTATTGGCTCTATTCTATATTTGTTATTAATTCAATAGTGAAGCCAAAAAAAAGATAAGTTTGTCTTTCAGTGCCGTGACTCAAAAAGAAGATAGTTTCTTAACAAACGAACAAAAAAAGACCATTTTTAGTAATGTTAACCAGAGAAGTTAGGCGCTGAGGGGGAGATTCGAACTCTTATAGAGCCCGACATTACCCCTTACATGTACTCACTAGAAGCTGATATTATCGTAAAACCTTTGCGTCATTTTGAGAATGTCGAGCTTGCAACTTTTTAAAAAAGTTTCCATCCTAAATGACAAGGTCCCTGTTACCAGCAGGTCGAAATACAGCCTAACATATAATGACCTCTGAAAGTTTAAAAAGCTTTTTATATTTATAAATTTCAACTAAAAGTTAGACGGAAATTTTACCAGAATTTTCGTACTAATTGAATGAGCTTGCAATAATGAAAAATGATACAATAGATAGCGGAAGCTATGCTTTAACTCAGAATAGTAACGTAGTTGAAAACACAAAGTTTTTTTCACAATGTGATGAAAGATTACGTACCTGTTGTCCTTACTGTGGATCTATTAGAATATACAGAAGGACCAGAAAGGGCGGTTATGTCTGTTCTAACTCAGACTGTCTAAGATCATTTAACATCCCAGCATCTAAATTTACCGGAGTTAGCGGCGGTAGTTTACCTACATCTCTTTTCAAGGGGGTCCGGGCATGAAGGTAATATCCAGTATAGGTCTTTGCCTTTTAACTTTCATTATTTGCCTCTTCTTCGGTCTTCTGATGTTCACCTTCTGTTTTTCTCTCCTCTCGGGGGTGGGTCTGTGAGTCGGGATGAGATTATATTTTTCACTCTTTTTTATTTGAGTATCTTTCTTATAGGGCTTGCCTCCGGGATCTGTTCGGAGGTGTGGCTTTAATGGCGCCAGAATCAAATGCCCTTGCTGCCCGGAACGGTTGCCTTATTGAGAAGATTGTCAGGACCCTATATCCTGACGCTCAATTTGATTATAAGGGAATAGTTGACCTCAAAATAAATGGGCAGCCTGTAGAGATTAAATCCTGCCAGGTTTCTGTATCTGATCATAGTCACGGATCTGGGACCAGATCAGGAAGGTTTGCCTTCTCTGCAGAGCAGCACAAAAGCCTGATTCAAAATAAGGGTGAGTATATCCTGATGGTTCATAAAAGTGGAGAACCATTCCTTTTTTTCAGGATCCCTGCAGCAGCCTTAAAAATATCTGAATTTTCCGGAGTCAAAAGTGTCTGCTGGAAATCAGTAATTTCAAGGGCGGTGTAATTTGTGGCTGCCAGAATAATTGCTGAACTTCCTGCTCGCTCCTTCCTTAATTATGAGGAAATCAGAGCTAGGCTCAGGGAGTTCATAGACATTATAGAGCTACAGCCAAAGGAGGAAAATAAATGAACTCTGTAGCTGCAGAAATGTTTGGAACTCCTTTAAACCTGGGATCAGGGGAAGTTGTCAAGGAAGCCATAAAGGAACTTTTCCGAGAAGAACCCGAGTTTTTTCAAGCTGCCCTGCAGGGGATACTTTCAGAGATTTCAGAACGCATAGATCACACACAAATGGAACAGATTAAGGATAGGTCAAGGATTGCAGATCTGGAACTTCTCCTAGGACTTGATGAGGAGATCCAAGATCCTGAAGATCCATACTATCCGGAAAAAAAAGAGAGACTAGAGGAACTCAGACAGAAAACTAGCTTTATCCGGGAGATTCAAGGAAATCCTGAGCAGAGTTTAGAAAACCATCTCTATGAAGAACTCAAACGGAGCCTTTCAATGAAAAACAGAGATATCATGAACTTGTTCGGATGGGATAAAAAGAATACTATGAAGGCGACACGATTGATGCAAAAAATGGCGGAGACGTTCTCTGATGTGGTTTATGAGCCAGTTCCAGGAAAGAAAAGAGTAATGAGAATCCACCTAAAAAAACAATAAAAGTTTACGTTGTAAAATTCAAACATTATGTTTAAACATTTCAAACATGATGTTTGAATTTTTGATGAAAAAAGGTGAAAATTGTGATACCATTTATATAGTGACTGAATGAGGGAAAGATAATTTCCTCAAAATGAAAAAGTGATACAAGGAAAGTTGTGTTACTTGGGCAAAAATCCAAAATTTTCTCTTATTTTTTATCTCTCTTATTTTATATTATCTTCATAACTTGTAAATGAAATTTGTAAAATGAATCCTATCTGTTACAAAAGTTCAAACATCATGTTTGAAACGTTTGAAAATGTTTGAAATTATATTTTCGCAACCAGTAATCTCTTTTTTGTAGATAATCCATGAGATTTCAGAATAAAGTAGTTAGTTACTAACAAAAAAGAACCTGAAGTAGCAAGCAGGAATCGATAATTCAAGAAAGTTGTCTATTTCGGTGTCTTCTAATTGACTTGTCTCGAAGTTCGGATGTATTTTTCAAAGAAAGAAAACACATCACCTAAGACGTGTTCATGTAAATCAATGTCGTTATCATACTCAACTGACACAACATGATATCTTTCCGTCCGTAATTCTTCCTTTAATAATGTGCCCATGGCAGGAATACCATTGTGAGTCTCCTCAAACACTCTACACTTTGAGAGTAAATTATTTCCAATTACATATTTTAATTCACTGGTAACGCTATCTGTTTTTCCCCTACATGTAAAGACAAGTATATTTAGATCGGCAAACTTCAAACAATCAAAGCTCTTATCAAGGTTTGAGCTAATTGATTTTTCATCAGAAGGGAAATCTTCAACAATGTAAGTGCTGATATAACCATTATTTCTCAAATAGTCCCGAAGTTTAATCAGCCTTTCCTTTTCTCCCAAATGCTCTCCATCTCCAGGTGGATTATATGCACCATAGATGATAATGTGAATCCTGCCTTTATGAGAGATAATAGACTCTGCTTTTTTTTGTTGAAAAATATTCCATCGCTCTGAAGTATTTTTGGATATCACACAATTTTAGTTATTTTTACGACATAAAAAAGTATAAGTAAAATCAGTTATACTAAAGTAAATTAAATTATACGTAATTTGATGGAGGAGATTACTATGGGCATAGATGAAAATGAAAAAATAAAAGCGTATGCGAACGAATTGCCTGCTGAACTTAGGCGAGCAATCGATGCGTTGAATAGTGATATTGGTTTGGCCGTTTTTTTTGTACTATTCAAATATGGCGAAATGTCGTTTTCACAAATAATGAGCGAATTAGATATCCCATCAAATTACAGTAGCAAATTAACATACCACATCAAAAAACTGCAAAAAGGTTCATTGGTTAAAAATGAATATATTAAAAAGGAAAACGTAGATAGTTATTCCTTTTACGATATCACAGAGTTTGGAGAAGGAATTATCAATAATTTGATGAACGCAATTCAGGTACCACAGTCGAGTAATTATCTCATACAAACGTTAGATGAAAACTCCACCACCAGTCCAATGACAAGAATTATGTTAAATTTGGACAGCAATGATAGTAAATTTAATGTAGACTGTGCAGCTGCCTCTGATAGTGTCATTAAAGTTTTGTTAAACCAATCTGAAGCTACTATGATGGCAAATTAATATCACTAGTACTGCGATTCCGAAGTATGTTCACAAAAATTGACGGTTGAATCTATCCCACGATCACGAATTTCTCAACAAATAGGGAATTTATTTTGGAATCGAAGCACTAGGAAATTAATAATAATTCTAGGTTGTTGAGGTGAAATCATGGAAACAGATAAAAAAATCTCTTTAAGTTATGCTCCACAAAAGGTGAAAACAGAAAAGTCTGATAATTATAGGGAAGTTACGCAGGATAGAGTTTTTGCAGGAATCAGAGAGGGCTATTTCATTTACATGATTCAAAGTGAAGTGTTTGATACTAATCAACTGGAGGATAAGGATGAAGGGCATTTTACTGATGAGGTACTGGTCAGGGTACCGCCTCAACAGATGGTTAGAATGCACAAACTTTTTGGTCAATTAATTAAAAATTATGAAAATATTTATGGAGAAATCAGAAATTTAGAACAAATAGCTTCTGAAAAACCAGATCTATTCAAAGATTTATCCTCTAAATCTTAAGTACTCTCAATTGATTCTAATCAGCATTATTTATTAATCTAAATACTCGGCTCTGTACAAAACCTATTTTAATCAGCATTAAGGGGCCACAATTAACTGTGGGAAATAGAGATCACAAGATCAGTGCAGAATAACGAATATTTATTATTTCATAGGCATTCTACAGAGCCAAATACTCCGGATATGATATCTATAGAAAATTAAAGCGTTTTTTTCAAAATCGTGTTCGGGCTTAAACTTTTAGTCTTTTAGGAGTAATTAAGATATTTCCTACATACATAGGTTTTATATCAAAATCAATGTATCCATGGAAAACAGCATTCTGTATAAACTATAGACTACGATATAAATCTACATAACTATCTAACTTCAAATTTACAGCAAACCTGCGACATTGCAAAAAAATTTTATTTTAAAGAGGGCCCCGCTAATTGTTACCAAATGTGGTAACAGATAGATCATTTATCACATAAAATGAAGGGTTATCATTTTGTATTCAAATCTAGGATTGTATTCAAACCTGGGATTGTATTCAAGTCTGGATTGTATTCAAATCTGGGATGAAAAACAAATATAAGTAACTACAGCATTTATACTACCTGCATTACCAAAAAATTGAGCAATAAAAGGGAACATACAAAGAAAGCTTTTATGTTCTTATAAATCAAGAGTATACGGATCATAAAGGCACTAGAACCTGAAAACGAAAAAATTTAAAGTTCCCATTAAATACTATATGCTAGGTTAGGTGAACCAGTGAAGTAATAAAGTTAGAAAGCTTGTAAGTTGTTGGGATCGTGACTCCCTACAACTTACAGACTTATGTTTAAGGAAAGTATTTCAAAACATTGCAATAATATACCATTTCTAATTGTATCGTACATGTACTTGTACTTTGCGATTGTATATAACTCTGAAAATTGCAATCTACTGAAATCTTTCCTTTTTTTTGTACAGAGTAATAAAACTTTGCATGAAGTAAAAAGAACTCATGTCAAATAAATAACAGGAGGACATATTATGTCAACTGTATTCCACGCAGGATTCATGACATATCTGTTGATTGCAATCATCTTCTTCTTAGCTCTCTGCTTTGTTGCTCCCGATATTGCTGACCAGGTATTAATTG
The DNA here is from genome assembly GCF_000970285.1 of Methanosarcina horonobensis HB-1 = JCM 15518. Lineage (NCBI taxonomy): Archaea > Methanobacteriati > Methanobacteriota > Methanomicrobia > Methanosarcinales > Methanosarcinaceae > Methanosarcina > Methanosarcina horonobensis. The sequence goes on from NZ_CP009516.1 coordinate 3,203,183, forward strand.
ATCTGCACAATCTAGCCTCAGCGGTAAAGGTATGATAAATACCTTTTTTCCTTTTTTTCAATTTTTGAACAATACATAGAGGTCTGAAAATGGCTTCAAAAAAGGGTCTTAGATATTCCCATCTCTTATAAAGAACACACAAGTTTTAAGGTAAAACCTGTGCATTCTTCATGATTTGGTATAATTATGCGGTAATTTTGGCTCAAAAACATCAAAAGTACGCAGGTTTAAATAAAAGCTGTGTATACTTACTTTGGTGATTTTTTGGTAAAATACCCTAAATCAGGTTATGAAAAAGATTCTGAAGCTTTACATTTCTATGTGAAAGATGTAAGAATCCTTACTCCTAAAGAATATGAAGCATTAAAAGCCACTATTCCAAAAGATCAGCATAAAACAACTTTAGATATTCTTCTAATTACAGGTATGCGCTACGCAGAGCTTTTGAGGCTCTATGATAATCCTGCCTGGTACAATGAGAAAAGAAATATAATTCATCTCCCGGAAGAGGCACAAAAGAAACACAAAAGAAGACAGTTAGAAAGAACTATTCATCCTTTACCTTCCATGTTCAATTATCTTCTAAAGGACTTCTGGCAGGCCCGTAAACCTCCCTTAGAAAGTACCTGGAATAAGAACCTTCAAAGATGGGCTATGTCTGCAGGCATAAACCCTTATGGTCTTTCTGTAAAGTCAAGTAGAAAAACACTGGAGTCCTGGTTAATTGCTTCAGGGGTTGTTGAGTCTACCGTATGTTTACGGCAGGGTCATGATTCCTTAACCTCTATGCGTCATTATCAGGGGCTTGCCTTTTCAGATGATGAATTAAGAGACATAAAAAAGCAGCTAATCGCATGGGGTTTCTCGATATAATCTTAAGTTCTGGAAATTCATTACCAAAATAAGTGTCCGAAAAACTGAACATGAAAAATGCTGACGTCATTTGATTTATAACTCAGTAACTCCAATATATATTGGAGTCTGATTAATCGAGTGTACTATGAAATAATAGGAGTTTTCAATAATGGGTCTACGGTTAACAGTTGCCATGTTATTTTTAATGAGCTTTCTAACATGGCGTTTTTTTGATGTGGCTGGCTATATCTGGCTTGGGTTTGTACTTGGTCAAATATCATATGCTGAGCATTGGGCATTTCCGTCCAACATCACTAAAAAGTAAAATAAGGGCATCTTCCTGATTTTAACGTAGATGTACACTAAGAAATAGTTAATTATTTTGAGTAAACGAAATAGATGAGAAAAGCCATATTCGAGAAGTTTTCCGAGGGTATCATCCCAAGTATTGACCTCAAGACAGTGGATAGTTTCCAAGAAAATATGGGAAGCTCTTGAGAAGCACTACAAAGGTCGAATCTATTTTTTTGATGAATTGATGTCTTAATTTCAATCTATTTAATCCACCATCGTTATTTCCGCTGTTGTTTTTTTCCGGGCTTTTTTTCCTGCCTTCTGTTAGTTAGTTACATACATCTTTTATTTCAAACTTTTAAGTAAAATTACTTATTTATCTTATTTCTCTTAATTTATATTCTCTTTTTATAATCCAATTGATTAATTATTTTTTATGATCTCAAAATTTAAAGAAAAGTTTTCCAGAAAAAACATTAAATCGGTAGCTCTAAAATCTGCCACCGCAATATCCGGAGGCATGGCGGTACTCTCTGCCAATGCTTCTGCAGCAATAAACACAACTGCCATTACTGAGGCCATAAGTGCAGTAACCGGTATCCTCCCGGCTATGGGAGATATGGTCTCTGCTGCAATCGGTCCTATGATGACCATAGGAATTTGTATGTTCTGTCTCAGGTTCTTTGACGATATCCTGGGGGCGATAAGCACAGGGCTTCGTTTTGGCCGTTAAAAGGGGGGCTTCTCTTGAATCCCTCCCGTTTATTTATTCCTCTGCTTCTTCTTTTATTCCTTCCTGGCTCAGTAATGGCTGCAGATGTTAACGTAACATTCAGCGACCTTAACTTATATCCCTCTCAGGAATTTTCTTTATATCAGGTAACTGAATCAGGCTCTCAGTACCTCGGCACTTACAACACTACTGACACAGTAACCCTGAATTCAGAGTATGAATACAATATAGTCCTAAAGCCAGGTCCTCTGTCCTGGTTTGATAACCCCTTAGATAATTTTGATCTCATATGGAACAATGCCCCTAAATCCCTTAACTTTGCAGCTTTCTTCCTGCTGATTGTAGGCGTTCCTCTCCTTACTGTTCGCTTCCTGTGGTGGGTGATGACGTGAAGACAAAAATAGTAATTTGCTCCTTGCTGTTGCTTTGCCTGCTGGCTGTTCCTGGTTCAGCTTGGGAAATGACAGGTTGGGGTCACTCAAATGATGAAAGTATGGAAGATGCCTTCGTGCTTGTAACTTCAGGGTGCTCAGTAGGTCTCTATGGACATCAGCAAACGTTTTATATTCCGGCTATGTCAAAAAATACTCCTAAAGCTTTCGGAATTGAACAGGACTTTCAAGATGGTTATTTGGGTTTCACAGTTCAGGCGTCATATTCGGTGTACACATCAAATTGGGATACTGGATGTACTGTTTCTTTGTATAACTCATCAGGTGTTAAGGTTTTAGATAACTTGGGTCCTGGAAGTTATTACACTTATAACAAAGACAACCCCATACCGTGCAGGTATGAACTTATAAAAAATGCTTATGGAACTGGATGGGATCTATACAGGAATGGGGTTTTCTTAGATTCAGAAAGTTATCTTGTTTCGAGTCCAGGCGAAATAACAAAAATAGTTTTAACCTTCAGTTCAGTTAATTCAGGATGCAATATACACGTTTATGATTTATGCACCTCTCCCGCTGTTGTAGGTTGTGATGAATCATTCGAGACTTTAGACGAATATCAATATTTTACTATCGGTCATCCATTTCCGTCAGATTGTTATTGGTTTGTCAATGTTTACAACCCCTCTGGTTCAATAATACAAACAAACAATATTACAATTACAAACATTGAATATTCAATTGAAAATGACCTAATAACAACGGGCGGCACCTATTCTATCAGGCTTTTCCAGCATGACAACCTCTCAAATAATAATTATTTCTATGCTTCGCGAATCTTTACATATGATAAACCCTCTGGCTGCTCTATAACTCTAGATAAAGAACAGTACGCACCCGGCGACCAAATGCAGATTTTTACCTATATGCCAGCTTATTCTTCTGGGTATAAAGTATCAGTCTCTTACAGGACATCTTCAGGACTTACAGCTTATACTTATGATGTCACTTCAGCAGATTACACAAAATCGTGGCCTCTTCCTTCTGCAGCTCAGGGAGGTTCCTTTTTTGCATATCTCAGAGATCCTTATGATAATGTCGTAGCTTACGATTCCTTTTATATCTCTGTTCCGCTTGGGACTACTTCATTAACTCTTGATAAATCGACTTATGAAAAGAATGACACCGTAAAAATATCTTATAAGTATCTCCCTGATAATTCTGATATTACTCTCCAGCTTCGTTCAGGCTCAACAAATGTATATACTGAATCATGGAGGGACCTCTCAGGATCAGGAGTAATATCTTTTAATATCTCTGGAAAGGCAGTAGATTCTATTTATGTAAAAGCTGTTACTCCAGTGGCAGGGGGGACTAATACTCTCCTTGCCGAAGCTTACGCAAAAATCCTTTCCGGAAACGGCTTTATCAGTGGGAAAGTATACGACAGTTCAACAAATTCCCCCATCTCAGGAGCCACAATTTATATCGGCGGTTCCTCAGCAGTAACCAACGCTCTTGGATATTACGAAATGACGACCTTAACAGGTACTCAGCCTGTGAGCATCGTCTGTGATGGATACAACCAGTATACAGGAAACGTTCAACTTTATTCTCTCTCTACTTCTAAAAACTTCTATCTGGTAAAAACAATATCGACAGGCTCTAACACACTATACGGAACCGTAACTGATTATTATACAGGAGCTCCTCTTACTAATGCCTACGTTCAGATAAAAAACGGCTCCACTACTTACAGCATGTTAACTCATTCTAAAACAGGTAATTATCTTTTCGATCAGGAAGGATTATCTGGCTCATGGGAAGTCACAGTCACAAAAACAGGATATGACACTCATACCAGGACTGTAACAATATCAGGAGACACTTACCTTTCAATAAAATTGGTACCTATTAATGGTTCTTCTATCCCTGATGATGATAGTTCTTCTGGATCCTCTGGTAGTTCTACAGACCGCCCGGGAAGGGAGGCAGCCAGAGAATCAATGAAAGAATTTGAAGCCCTTGCACCTGGACTTATCAGCCTGGTTGTCATCAAAGTCATTAAGGAGCTAATGAAATGACTTTTAAGCGTGGCTGTCTTTTCCTGTTTTTTATTTTTATATTTTTCACCGGGACAGCTGCAGCTGTAGAAGAGATTACACAAGAACACATTAAATCATTTAGTCTTGAAGCTCCAGAAGGCCTTTCTCTTTCAGGTGTTGAATTATACAACCTGGATCCTAACTCAAATACCTCAATAGTCCTGAATAACTATGGAGAAATCTATACACTGCAGATAAATTCTACAAAAAACTGGGGGTTCTGGTGGAATTTTGATGTAAGCTTAACAACTCCTAACGGCTCCATAGAACATAAAACTCTAAAATCAGGCACTCTTACCGCTCTTAATTATGACGTTCATATACAGTATTATTGGCAGGCCTTAAACAGTTCAGTTGAAACTTCTTACTTTGATATTGACCTGTATACCGGGATCCTGCCTCTTGAAGCAACATTACAAGACTATAACCCGACTAAAACAACCCCTCTTCAGTTTTCTCAGGTCTCAGCAACCAGCACAAGCTATTATGATCTTATATGTTATGCTGTCACTCCTGAAGAGTTCGAAAAACAGCTTAATAATGATCCTCTAGCCCCTCTCACAGAACTTACAGGGGATTTCTTTTCCTGGTCCTGGAGCATGATCCTATCTTTCGTTGAAAAAATCCCAGGAGTAGGACCTTACTTGGCTTCAGTCCTTGAAATTGCAGCCATCACCATTGATTCTATAATCTTCTATTTTGACCTGCTCTTTATCGAGTACCCGGAAACAACTTTCCTGACAATTGAATCTTTTATCCTGGGCTCTGCTTTTTGCAGGCGGGGGAATTTCTGGACAAAAATAAACCGGGTATGTAATGCACATGTCAAAATTATCGAACTTTTCATTAACCTGGTTGAAGCCGGGGTTAACATGATGTCTAAAATTATCAGTGCAGTTGCAGACGCAATAAACGCACTAAAACCAATATGAGGCTATGCTATGTCAGAAACAGAAATGAAAACCGAAGCAACAACAGAAACAAAATCAGAGGAAAACAAGTCTTTCCTGCCAAAAAAAATCCGCATTAAAACCTCAAAATTCAGGCGTGGAAAAATAGCCTGGGCTCTTAAATTGTTGCCTGGCTCCTCTGAGCTTGAACTCGTAAAAATGAGGCTCATAGATGGCAGGCTCCGGAACTGGCTAGAAAATGAAGACTATGCTTTAGGATCCCCTGCCATGAAACTCAATGACGGTAAAAACCTGCATGACCTGTATATCCTGGACGCTGCCAAAGGCTGCACAGTCACGACTCACATAGTCAGGGACCCTGATAAGTACATGTTAGACAGGGGAGATGGGACAGAAATCCATCTTGGAACAAACCCTTACCTGGTTCAGCAAATAACAGATGCGACAGTCTTACAAAATGCTTTCAAAATCAAGCCCGATGAAAAAGAAAAGCTAAAATCCATGATTAGCGGGCTTGCTATCGGGGTTCTTATTGGCTTGATGTTTTAAGGGGGGATAATTCACGGATCCGGAAGAAAGAAAAAAGGCCTTACAAACTCAGGTAAGCCAGGATAAAGAGCAGCAAAGAAAACAGGCCTTACACGCTGCAGTTGCAGGAAATACAGAAATAGCTTTCAGGATAGCTGCAGGGCAGGGCCTTATAGATCCCCAAACCCCAGGAATGTTTGACCTTTCAGAAGAGCAGATAACGGCTTTTTCCCTGTATTCAGCAGTTAATGAAAGTATACTCCCTCTTCCTGGAACTATGAAGTTTCTGGATACCTTCTGCAAACACTCAGCTAGTAGGGAACGCCAGGGAAGAAAAGAACTAGTGGAGCTCGCAACCCCTCACCCTATAAGCCCTCTATTCTGGCCTCGGGGAGATGAAGTTCAAGACTCCAGAACCTCCGGAGGCCTGTTCTCAAAAATAGGAGGATTATTCAAAAAACCAAAAAGGGGAGAAACTGTAAATGATGCGAAACCCGAACGGCAGTAAACCAGGTCTTCCTTTTCTTCTCGCTGAAGCTCTACGGTCCTTAATTTACACGGTTGAAGGGTCCCTTCACGGGCGGTTAAACTCCCTTTCTCTTATTTACTCCCTCACAAAAGCCATAACGGACACAAAACACAAAGGCCAGCTGGAAGATGCGGATAAGAAAATCTATGAAAGCATAAACTCGGACATAGAAGAACTAAGAAACACTTACGAACCTGACATAGACGTATCAGAAAATGCTCATGCAGCCCTTTTTAAAAGAACAGCCTTCGAAACGACCTTAGATCTGATTCAAACCCGGCTTTTATACATAATTCAAAAATACGAATTAATAGACGGCTCCATGATCGGAGAAGTACAGGCTACTAAATGGAGGGATTAAAACAATGTTACCAGACACTTTTCAAATGACAAGTGAACTGTTTACTAACTATACCTATATCATCTGCGGAATCTCGGCCCTTATAGGTTTTATAATTGGCCGTATGCCTTCCGGATGGTTTAAAAAACAGAAGAAACCGGAAGCGGAGGGATAACTTATATCTCTCTTAGATCTTTCAAATAAGTCCGGATGGGAAAAGGCCTTTTTTAACAACTTCGTTAAGCAACCAGGAGAGCACCTTTTAGATGTAGCAATCACTGGCAGCGGTAAAACTAATTTCCTTTACTGGATCGTTGATGCAATTCTGGGAGCTCGGGACAAGCAGGACCCCAAAGACTGGGAAACTGTTGTCTGGTTTGACCGGGGAAAAAGCTCAGAGATTCTGCAGCTGTGCCGGATGTCTCCCTGCAGGATAATAGTACCTGAGTCCTGCAATGTTAAGACGGAGTTCTTTGACCCGGATAACCAGTTTGATATTGAGATAGTCAAATTCTCAAACTATACCGATATGTGGCACCTGCTGGACAGGGACAGGATAAACATTATCTCGGTATTTCCTTACCTCTCAGATCCGGCTCTCGTAGGTCCTACTACAGCTAAAATCTTTAAGGTCCTGGTCCGGGAAGCAAAAAAATACAATATCATACCAAAGAACACAACAAAAGGAAACAGGTCCCCGCCAATAGCTCTGTTTATTGACGAACTGCATAACATAGCCCCTAGCAGAGGGCAAGGCCTTGCAGATCAGGACGGAGCAGGGGCAATTATACAGCTGAATGCAGAACAGTTAAGGAGCCGTAAAATCCGTTTGATAGGCAGTACTCATGGCTGGCGAAAACTGCGACCTGGTCTCAGGGTTTCTTTTCAATGGCTTGTAATCCAGAGGGGGGCGAATTTTCCAAGCGCAGAGCAGCCAAAACTAAGCAGGTTTAACAGGGAGTTTGAAAAACTTCAGCCAGGATGGGCTATGATTGTGTTTCCTAACAGGGTATTCACGGATAAAATAAAACTCCCATTTTATGGCAGGCCTGACGAGTCAATAGGTTATGTATGGTACATAGGGGAAATACACGCAAAAAAGCGTAAACCATCAACCAACAAAACTGATATCTCAGAACTAGCTGCAGTAATTGCTGAAGCAATAAGAGCAGGCGGGCAATCTAATGCCGTTATTTAATCTATCCTAGACTCAAAGCAACTTATACATTTAAATACTCTATTCTCTTTTTTATCTTGGGAGGGTAGTATGTTAAGTATAGTTATGCCTCGAGTAATGGGATTTGAACGCAGAAACAGAATTCAAGTATTTACACAGATCGAAAAAGAATTATGCGACTGTGTGGAAATGAACCTGCTGGATTTAAACGATGTTCTAAATGTGGCTCTGGAAAAATATCTGCAGGGCTCTTATTCTCCAAATACGAAGAGTATTATAGTGATACCTCGTATTAAGTCCCGGAAGTTTAACCGTGTTGCAGCCAGGCCTTATATTGAACAGGAACTCCTGAACGAAGTATCAAAAAGGTTGCTTGACCTAAAAAACACTCTAAATCTGTCACTTGAATATTATTTACTCGAACGTTCAGATATTCTTTATTACTGTTCTATAAATTAACTAATATTCCGATGTATGGAAAAATGATTAAATATGGTTCATATGGATGTACAGTTAGGGAATTTCCTTATACACAAATTCTTACTGATTTTTTGCTTGACTGCCAAGTCAGAAACTTTTCACCTAGGACGGTCCAAAGCTACAAGAGCCACATAAAATATTTTCTTTCCAGATACTCTATACAGATAAATCCAGTAGATTTGAAAGACTTCCTGGTTCATATAAGGGATGAAAAAGGTTATGCAGCCTCGACAGTGGAAAACTACTTTGCTTCTTTATCTTGTTTCTGTGATTATCTGGAATGGGAAGGAATTATTCAGGAAAATATAATTCCCAAATTCCGAAAAAGGTATTTACGATATTACAAAGATCCTCTTCCTGAAGAAAGACAACTTATCAGCCTTGAACAAATGAAGGATCTAATAAATTCTGCTGAGGATTTGCAAACTAAAACAATATTCCTTATTTTTGCTAAAACAGGTATTCGAAGGCAGGAACTTATAGATCTGGACCGTTCAGATGTTTATTCTAAACAGAACATGATTATTCTTAAGAACCATCATTTTAAGCGATCTAATAGAACCGTTTTTTATGATAATGAATGTTCTTTTTACCTTGATAGATATATCAAGTGGAGATATAATCACAGAATAAATAAGCCTGCTCTTTTTCTCGGTGTTCAGGGTAGCCGGATTAGCAGAGATACTGTATACAATATTACTACAGAACATGCTGAAAAATTAGGATTTCATGACCCTACAGGCAGGCTGGAAGAAAAATTTACCCCTCACTGTTTCCGGCATTTCTTTACTACCTGGATGATAAGGTCCGGATGTCCTCGAGAATATGTTCAGGAACTCCGGGGAGATTCCAGGAAGGAAGCTATAGATATTTATCATCACATTAAGCATGATGAGCTAAGAGAGACTTATTTAAAATATATTCCAAAACTGGGAATAAAGATCTAATTTGTCTGAATTGCTAATCTGAGGGGGTAACTCATTGCAGAGAGAAAAGAAAAAATAAAGTCTGCAATAAGAATATATAAATAAGACTAACATAGATAGTTCGATCATACGAAAAGAAGGTATTCACAATGGCAAAGCCTATTGAACTTGGTCTTGTTCTTGAAGGAGAAGATGCAAAGGAATTCTTCAGGAACGAAAAAAATCCTGTAGTTTCAAAGAAAATGGTTGAGATGTTCAAGCGAGCAAAGAAAATACATGAGAAAAACAGGTTTTAAGCTTGAACTCTATAATTTCAGACTCTGAACTTCGTACAATATCCCTTAATAAAAATCATAATCTCTCTTCTTTTAGCTGCTTAAGCGGGGAATTGAATGATTTTCTAAAAAACGATGCTCTGAATGATCAAAGTAATCTAATAAGCAGAACCAGTTTATGCTTTTGGGATGACGAACTGGTAGGATTTTTTACTTTGATAGCAGATACAATTGAAGCTAAGGCTGTAACAGATGGACTTGAACATTACGAATATCGTAAATATCCTGGGGTTAAAATTGCCAGATTAGCAGTAGATTCCAGATTTGAAAGAAGAGGAATAGGTACTTATCTGTTACTTGCAGCCATAGGTAAAACATTATCTATTTGCGATAATATAGGGTGTAGATATATTCTCGTAGATTCAAAAAAAGACTCAATCGGCTTCTATCAAAAAAATGAATTCAAACTTGTAGATAAATACAAAAATCGAGAGTTCGTTCCAATGTATCTTAATATGCAGCCGATTATTTCTGAAATGAACCTTGAGAATAGTAGCTAAACAAATGTTTTAATTTAATCAGAGTTTCTTTAAGTGCCGCAACACAAAAAAAAGTAGGTTAGACAAGAAACGAACAAAAAAGACTATTTTTTTAAGGCTTCTAGTGAGTTACGCTGAGGGGGAGAACCGAACGTTTTAACCGTTCTAGTTCCCCCATCAGTTAACTTCACTGGCTGAATTTTTATCGTAAACCCTTTTGCCTTTCAGAGAAGGTCGGAAACGCACTTTTGAAAAAAGTATATTCCTTCTCAAGGCCTGGGACCTGTTACCAGCAGGTCGACATTCACAGCCAAACCATATATAGTGCCTTCATGGTTTAATAATGTTCTTATATCAGTAAATTCTCAATTACTGTTTAGCTAAGGACTTTACCAGAGTTCTTGGACTAATTTCAGGAAATGCACGATGAGAAACACTATACCCGAGAGCGAAAGCTCTGTATTAGTTCCAACTAGTAACGCCTCTGAACTCAGAAACTTTTTGGCTCAGAAATCAGAAAGAACCCGAAAATGTTGTCCCTTCTGCGGATCTCTCCGGGTCGAGCGAAAGGTCAAAACAAAAGATTATCTCTGCCTCAGCTGTCTAAGATATTTTTGTTATCCTCACACTAAAATTACAAAACCGGGAGGTAATTCTGGTGCTCTTCCTAAAGCCTTAATGGCTTCTGAAACTGCGCAAATGTCGCCCTGGCTGCCAGTCGTGGTAACAGTATTTTGCTGTATTTTTATCGGTATTCTGATGCTCGCTTTCTGCCTCTCAATCCTTGCGGGGGTGAGCCTGTGAGAGGTCTAATGCCTGCCAGAGTCCCGGCCCACAAAGCCCGGAAAGTAGAACTCAGATCTCACCTTCCTGAACTCATCTTCCAAACAAGAGGAGAAATCAAACCTGCATACAGGAACACAATAAGAAACCTTTTCCAGACTCCAGATCTTGAAAAACTCTATCCTCAAGAGGTGCAGGCATGAGCCGAAGAAAAGCATTCTCTGCCTTCTTCGAAGATTCGCCTTGCTTGGAATCTGTCACTCAAGCAGAAGAATTTACGGTCCGAGAAAAAATTCTCTCAATTCGTGCCTATGTCGGAATCTGGGGGTGTGTGCAGTGAACACTCAGACAATTATTAATTACTCTGTCTATGTACTCACTGTCCTCCTGTATCTCGCTCTTGACATGCTCACATACAAGGGGGTGAGCCTGTGACCTGCGAAAACTGCGGAAATCCTGCCTGGAATTTCCAAAACATGAACAACGGGGAATATTACAGGTGTCCTGTCTGCGGAACATGCTATTACTCTATTCCCGTCTCACCTGCGGAGGCGGTCTAAATGGTCCGGGAATGCTGCAAAACCTGCCGGGGTTATGCTCACAACTCTATCAATCACGGCGTAGGCTGTTACGGATGTCAAAAATCTTGTGACGATTGCCTACATAATTACTGTGTGGCTTGTGGTGGCTGCACAGCTAAAAACAAAAAAACTCCTTGGCTTAATAGGCCATGCTCGGAGGCGGTCCTTTGATCTCAACAGATCTTCTCCTTTCTGACGACTGCCCGCAGCCGGAAATAGATTTTAAGGGCACAGGAAAAGCAGTCATATGGAAAAGAATGTTCCAGACTGGCATTCTCCAGGACAAACTTCCCGACGGGCTTCTATCTCTCCGCAGATATCCGGGCAGATCTGCGCAAAACGAACCCTTATACTATGTCATATTCGCCTCTCCGATCCCTGGGTACAGCTGGGTATCTGAAGAATCCGACTATGAAACCGCGTTCTCAACATACAGTTCCCTCGTATACGAGGAATTTATCTGAGGGGGTGAAGCAGTGAGCGCGAATATAGAAGGGAATACCTTAGCAAGCCACAACGGCTGCCAAATGGAAAACATAATCAAATCTCTGTATCCGGAGGCTGAATTTCACTATAAAGGAGTCATCGACTTTGTAATCGACGGGGTAAAAGTCGAAAACAAATCCTGTCAGGAATACATCAATGCAACAGGGAATCACAACGGCATGAGGTCAGGTAGGTTCTGCTTTGATGCCCTGCAGCACCAAACTCTCATAGAGCAAGGAGGAGACTATTCTTTCCTCGTCCAAAAAGATTCTAACCCTATCTTTTTCGCCAGGGTCCATGCAAAAAATCTTAAGCTCGGGAAATGGTCAGGGGTCAAAGCTGTCTGCTGGAAAACTATCATGCGGATGGTGATCTGATGGGACAAAAACGCGATAAAAGCGGGCTCAAAGGTCCGCTATTCTCTGCACTTTCGCCCGAAGATCAGCAAGAAGTCCGCGCCCTCATGAAAGTGTACAATGATACTACTCTCGATACTCCTTACTTTGAAGTTGAGCAATTTTATCACGCAGTTATCCGGGGGGTGAACACGTGAGGCCTTTCAGATACATCTTGCGTAATCATCGATACGAAAAACTATACGCCAAAAGTGAAAGAGCCGGACGTCTCTATTTTTCAAGGGATGTATATTCCACAGGTACAGGATCTCTCAGGACAGGTCCACGTCATCACGTCCATAACCTCGCAGGGAGGAGGGTATAATGCAGCCTCTCTATACTCGTTGCCTGCGCTGTGGACGCTCTCTCAGAGATCATAAGAGCAAAAGCCGGGGTTACGGTCCAACGTGTTGGAAAAAAGTGCTGCCCACTCTGCCCTCTTGCCCTCCTACAACAGAAATCCGGAGTATTGAAAATATCTTCGCGGTCAACTCGGTTTATGACTCTCTCCGGGTCCGTGTCTCTTCTCATTCCTGCCCTTCCTGTGGGGCTCTCCTGAGTTCTGCGGAGGTCCACAGTTACGACCATGAAGACGGGCTGAACCTTCGGGGCTTCTTGCGTCCTCAATGGATCTACATAACTTGTACTCGCTGCGGGGCAGATATTGCCCTGCACAAACTCACGCGGGACGGTTGCGGGGATCTTTGCAAGCATCACCGGCAGATTTCGCTAGTTGAGGCTCTGAGGGTCTAATCTTTTCTAATTTTTTTTGAAACCAGAATATCACAGGTTCCTACGGGGGTATTTTGCTCATGTCCATTTCTATCGACCAACAAAAAACCATTCAGGATTTTTGCTTATCAGAACCAAGAACGGTTAATCAAATTGCAGAAAAACTAAAACTATTAGGAGAAAACGCAATCAAAAGCCTATACAACTTTTTAAAAACACAAAAAGCTAACATGCTTTTTTTCATAGAAAACGCCGGAGGGTTCGTATGGATACGAACAAACCCTTTATATTTTTTTCAAAAATCTACTAGACTTGATACTATGATAAGCAAAACGGAGAAAAAACCAGAATGTGAATCGGGAGACTCGGAATCTAAAACCGATAGCAGTAAAACCTATAAAAAAATAGAAAATCTGAACAGGGCTTCCCCTGAGCGATTGGAGGCAATATTAAAAATGAACCGAATAAATAAATTTGGGTTTTATAATAAAGACTCAAAACAATTCGAGTACACTACAGAAATGAAAAATGAAATCGATTCACTCTTCCGGGATTACTGCACCCGGATAAAATCTGAAAAAATCGTATTAACTCGGTCTCCCGATGGGAACCCTGTATTCGCTCAAGACATCTATGTCAATTACAAAACCCGGTTTACGGATCAGGGCAGACAGCAGGAAAACATAGAAGGCTTTAAGCGGGCTTACTGGCAGGCAAGCCATAAGCATATGAAAGGGGTCTTCCTGACCCTAACGGCTCCTTCCTGTCCTTCTAAAACTTTATGGGCTGCCAATACGGACCTTCTTCAAACCTGGAAAAAATTTCAAATATTTCTAACAAAAATCTTGCCGGACCGGGCAGACTGGATTTGCGTAAGAGAGTTTCAGCAGAACGGCAGACTGCATTTTCACATCATGATTACCGGGATAAACTGGCTCGCCACAAAAAAACTAATTCAGTATACCTGGGTCAAATACGGCGGTGGTCCTATCCTGGACATCCATACAATCCATCAGGATTATAGGGGCTGGCACTGGTCAAGGTCCTGCCCTCTCGAAGCTGCAGGCTCAGAACCCCAGGACTTCTTAGAATCATATCTCGAAAAAAGTATGTCTGGTTCAGGGGGCTCTCTCTATTGGGTCATGGGCTGTAGAAACTGGACCTGCTCTAAATCCCTTCTTCCAAAAAAAGAAAAAATTCACGAAAACAAGCCCGTAAAACCTTCTAAAAATAAATATTTTCTTAAGGGGGTAATTTCAGCCCTTTCTGGCTTCCGGGCATCTCGTAGAAAGGACTCTCTGAGTCTCTTCTCAGGCTCTCTCACGAGTTCAAAAAAGAGGGCAATAGAACAGAAGGCAGAACAAAAAATAAAAAAGCCTGCTCAAAATCTGAGCTTTAGAAGAGCTACAGATCTAAGCTATCAATGTTAAACGGGGTGTTCTCAATGTGTCTTCCTGAATCAATGCAAGATTTTTATCAGTTCAACATTTATAAAATTTATAATGAAATTGGCCTTTCTGAAAAAGCCAGGATTTACGCGGAAACGTCAGCTTTCCTTTTCTGGGGTTACTTTGAACTTTATAAGGAATTCATGCCGGAGTAATTAATTATGGCTCTCAACCTAATTGAATTCGACAACTACAGCAAACTCTTAGATGAGCTCGGCCTCTCAGAAGAGGCCCGTATCATAGACGAATATGTCTCGTACAGAATAGTTGATCTCGGGTGATCCTATGAAACCAAACATGGAACAAATCAAGTACTTAGAAGATTACTGGGAAATCATAGAAGAAGACATCATAGTAGAAGCAAACATTAGAGCAGAAGAAGATCTCAGAGCAGAAAAATATCATATCTCAATCATGCAGGCTCAGGGCTCTAAACAGCCCTGTAATGATCTTTCACGTGAAGCCGAGATAGCTTTACGTTCTGCTCCTTCTCTCAGCTGGTCAGAATTTATCCAAAAATGGGGGTAAAAAATAATGATTAAAAGAAATGAAAGAATACGCATAGCTGATATGTCGCCAATTCAATCCTCATCAGAGTGTGAATATTTTGGGAGTCAAGACGAATGTATAAAATTATATGCTCTGTGTAAAGCATGCCCGTGTAATCAGTGCTCGGTACGCGAAGACTGCAGAGAAACACAAAATGAAATGTACGATTATATAGAGGGGATACATGGTATTTCTATAACTTGCCCTAAAGAATATGCTCTAGAACTATCTGAAATCATGCTTGGTATAGATAAGTATGTTAAACGAAAAGTAAAGATGATTCCTGGGTGTAAAGTGGATTATAATTTTTTAAACTCTTTTGAGTATGTCAATGATATTGATAACTAATTTATCTCAATAAGAGGACTGCTTTCTTTTCGGTTTTGTATTCCTGGCCGCACAACCGTAGAAAGTTAGATTTCTAACTTTTAATGGATACGGGAACAAAATTTTTTGCAGAAAAAGATACTTTCCTGAAAATCAGAGTAAACAAACTAGTCTTTTTTTACTCGTCTAATTTTCTCTTATTTTCCTCAGTAAACTATTTATTCTAATAGTTACGTTACTATTAATTGTAATAGTAAGTAAGGAAGATGTACAAATCTACGGGGCTTAACCTATGGATGCAAATAAAGTAAAGGTGCAGCAATTGAAAACAGGTCAGCTTATCATAACTATCCCTAGATCTATTGCAGCCTCTAAAGGTTGGGGAAAGGGCACAATCTTAGAATATAAAGAAGATCGTTTCGGAGCTCTCACTCTTCAGGAGGCAAAAGAATGAGACCTGCATTTGAAAACCTGGGCTTCATAGAGTCTCATATTGAATTAAGGTCTTTGTATACACAAACAGAAGCATTATCACGCCTTCATGAAGTCAAAGAGTACATTCTCAAACTGGAAAAATATATATTAGAAAAAGACGGGCTTGATAAATTCTATGAGCTGCGTGGAGAAGATAAGGAGGTTAAGGCTTGATCAGAATCTATTATAGGGTCTCAACAGAAAAACAAGATTTTGATATGCAGTATAAGGCTATTAGGGACCTCTGCACAAGCAAAGGAATAGATTACATGTCCTGCCAGGTATATCAGGACTTTGGGATCTCTGGAACTACAGCAGACCGTCCGGACTACAAAAGATTATTATCTGAGGTACAACCCTTCGACACTCTTATTGTCTACGAAGTCTCAAGGCTTTGGAGAGACCTAGAAGAACAATCAAGAGCAATGAAAGCCTTACTCAAAAACAATGTAAATATAATATCCGTAGCTGACGGAGAAATAAAATCATTAACGGACACTCTCTTTGCTGATATCAAAGGGTCAGTAAATCAGTTCGAGGCCCGCAGGCTAAAAGAGCGAATTAATGCAGGCATCCGGGCTAAAAAAGAAAAAGTCGCTAAAGGTGAAGATTCATGGAATGGCAGGGGGCCAGATAAAGAAAAAAGAAAAACAGACGGCTATAAAGTAAGATGGGCTCGATACAGGGAGGCAAAAAATAATGTCTGAAATAGATAACCATTATTTTAATAATTATTCTACTTCCTCTTTTTTTTCAAAAGCGATTTAATTAATATCCTCTTCTTCTTTTCTTGGGTTCACTCTTAACATTCTTTTCTCTCTCTTTTTTCAAAAGCGATTTAATTAATATCCTCTTCTCTTTTTGTCTATCTTTCATGGGGATCTGGTAGATCTCCCGGAAACCTCACAGCAGGCCAAAACAACAACAAAAAAAAGAGTCTTCAACCAGGCTTCAACCCGGCGAAAGGTTATTTTTTGGGTTAGATATAATCATTTCAAAAAACATTCGTTGTCGTTGTTTCTTCGTCAAAAACTCTACCTATCAGGCTTGGCGCTTCCTCAGCTTTCGACAGCCAAACGTTCAAAGTCGAAACAGGGATATCTGATAGTTCTGCTACCTTTCGCTTCGTGATACCTTCATCACTCACAAGCTTGCTCACCAGGTTCAGGTATGCCTGATTCACTCTTGTAAGGGTCTTAAGCTCCCTCTTAGAAAATATCTCTTCTTCTGGCTCTTTCTCTTCCTCTCCAATCTCCCTGAAATACTCATCTTTCTTCTTCAAGTAATTCTTGTATAGGCTCTTAGAAACTCCTGTAAGCTCAAAAAGCTCATCCATCTGTGGGAGAGGTATCTGTCCTATCTGCTGATATGTCCCGTCTTTCTCGACCTTATACGGGGCTATAAGGGGTTCCTGAATATAATCAGTCACAATTGCATAAGGCATTGCATACGTTTGCGTGAACGGCTTCCTATTTTGATCTATTACGTTCACAGCCTTCAACTTGTGGAAACAATCCAGCTGCAGCCGGATATCTCCATCAAGGAACTTAAGGTGCTGAAAATTTCCGAATAAGGCAATTTTCCGGTATCCGTAAACCTGCAAAGTCTTCGAAATTATCTTGTTTCGCTCGTCCATAAAATCACGAGAATACGCAGAAGCCCCGGCTTCCTCCCATACTACAGCGGCCTCAGTTTCCTCATTCAGTGTTTTCTTAAGCTCATCAATCCCAAAACAAATCTTTTCCTCTGAAAAATCCGGATCTACAGCCGAAGCAGCAGCCAAACAAAACACACTCTTCCCGGATCTCCGCTTCCCTATGCACGCCTGGAACGAAGAATTTTCAAAAAGAAATGCGTTCTTCGCAACATCTACAAAATACCAGAACCAGTTGAACAATACACTATTTTCGCTCATAACTTCACCTCAAGCGGAGAAATCTCGTTCTCTTCTAGGGTCCTGTTATATGCGGCAACAACCTGTCTCAGGTCCCGTTCAGACTCATAATATATGTTGCCTGACTGAGCGTTCGGAATCATGTCAGCCAAAATCGTCTTTCTCAGGGCTGCAATACATATTCTCTCAATTATTCCGGAAAATCTATACTCACATAAAATTTTCAGGTCAATATTTCTATTATATATAGAATTGATGTTTTCTATTGAATATATCTCGCTAGTGTTCATTTTAGCTTTAGATGTCTGGTCTATATACTTTTTATAGTTAGACACAATATTTTCAATCTTTTCAAGCAACTCTATATCTTTTTTATCAAAAGACAGAATTGCCATATTTTTTAAATGGCCAACAAGATCTATATAAGAAATATACTCTTGATTTTTCAGGGCCTCAGTCATAGAAATCATAATGTCCTGATACGGGTACATAAAACTAATCGGCTTACTTCCGTCTATAAACTTATATGCGCTCATATGCTAACCTCCTTGTAACATATAATTCCGTTTTCGAATAACTATTACAATTATATAGTATATGTACTCTATAGTTATTCGGGAGGTGTATAGTATAATGAAGAAAGTAAACACTTATCTGTCAAATTGTTATAATCGCGGATTCACCGCCGTACTCGAATCTAAATCCGGAAAAGGCTTCCGTGCATTTTCCAGAAACGAAGGTGGGTATATGGCAGGCAATGCCATTGGAATCCTGGTCCTGCTCGTAACTCTAATGCTCTGTGCTCTCCTGTTCGGTACTTTACAGGGCCAGACAGACAGTAAAATAGCTGTCCTGCAGAGCGAAGAGGCAAACGCCAGCTATGCCAACATTAAGACCACTGGATGGGGATCTATTGACCTCTTCGGCATGGTCCCGTACGTGGCGGTCTTTATCGTAATCCTCGGCATGCTGATGGGGCTCACCAGAGAAAGCCGCTAAAAGGGGGTGTTCCACCTCATGGAACAAACTTTTTTTTTATTTCTCGAAATCACAGCCTTCCTGATCTTCTTCTACGGAATTGAAAGAGACAGCTGGCATGGTCTTCTTATCTTTCTAAGCTCTGCAATATTTCTTGCTCTCTCTCTCGCATCATTCGATATTGAAAAAATATACGTACTCTTCAATGAAACAAGCGGAGCAATAGAAAGCTACTCGACAACTCAATATGATTCTGTTTTCGGTTACCTAAACAGCATCATGGGTCTATTCTCTATAGCCCTTGGCCTCATCAAAATAATAGTCTATAGAGAATCAATGAAACCACAAGACTAAGGGGGTCTTACTCTGAAATCTTTCTCTGAATTATCCCTTATTTTCTTTTCAGGATCTATGACAGGAGTCTCAGCCACTTTCGCAAGCCTTGAAAACTATTCTTTAGCTATAGGGTTTTTTCTGATAGCTATAAGTCTTACATTATTTAGGGGGGCTTCTCATGCTCAAAAAATCTGAAATCCCGAACGGGGAAATTATGTCTCAAAAAATTTTCTATCATTTTGTAAATATCTGCTTAATAGTAGCTGCTTTAGCAAGTGCTATACAAGGTGATTTTATCCTTTCTATTATTTTCTCTATGGCACTCGGATTTATACTTCTTGGGTCAAGGGGGGATAACAACGACTGAAGAACTCAAAAAACCCGCTCCATTTTCAATGGACGTTATAGCCTACGCAGGAACCCCTAACGGAATCCCAAACGACGAACTTTCAAAAAATTGGGGGCCTCTCAACAAGCAGCTTGCCTTTTCAAACCTTTCAGAAAACGACATCCTTGACATCGAAGACACTCTAAGAATCAGAGAGCTAAAATCATCTTCAAGCCTCAGAGACTATGAACTTAGAGCCCTTGACCTCAAAGGGGCAGACCAGAGCAGCATTATTTCAAAATGCCTCAGCAGCCTTGGAAAAGGCGGGTTCCTTATAAAGCGTGCAACAACAGCAAGTCACGAGATCACAAACAAAACCGAAGAAAACAAAAAATCAAGATTCTTCGGTCTCGGATCTCCAAAACAGCAGCCTCAACAAATCCCACAGCAGGGGGGAAGATAATGGACCTAAAACCAGTCCTCTTTCTCGCTGTCCTCAGTTCCCTGCTCTTATCCTCTCCCGTGGCCTCTGCGGCTCCATGGTCGCAGGTATCCTACAATTCTAATATTAATCTGGGAGAATCATTCACTCATGGAGACTACACAATCACCCTTACCGACATAGCGCGAAACTGGGACGGGGATATCTATGCTCTCATGTTCACAGTCTACAAAAACGGAATAGAAGAAGATAGAATAGCTGTCAACCTCGGCCAGAGCACAGAATTCGCAGATGGAAAATACAAACTTACATTCTCAAAATATCAATTCAAAAAAATATCAGGCAGACTCGAAGCTGCCTTAATTCCTAATTTCGAGATCTCTTCAACTACAACCCAACTCAAAGACTACAACAAAACAACAGTTTGCGCAAAACTAACAACAGCAGAAGCAGAAAACATTAAGATAACCTGGAAAACTTCTGGGGTAGAACTTCAAAACAAACCCACATCAAAACGCTACGAATCGCTTTCAAAAGATGGCAATCTCACAAACTCAACTCTCAAATGGTCCGGATCTGGTAGCATCATCCTCGAACTCACCTATCAGGATGTTGACGGAAAAAAATACAATCAGTCCTATAACGTCCTGCAAAACTCAGTATACGAAGAAACAGGATTGGGAGTAAGCCCAGGACGGATTTCAGCCGAAAAAACAGTATTCAAAAACGCAGCATTCCGGGCTATGACCTATGCAAATCTCTCTCAAGCGTCAATCTCTGACCTTCGCAGCATCACCCAAACCGGGAAAGTTTCCCCTATAACCGTAAACAAATACCGTGAAAACATAGAGAAAAAACGCTTAGAAGCTGCAATCATCCGATCAATGAACTACATTCCATACTCTGAATCTGAAAAAGCAAAACTCAACAACATTCTTCATGAACTCGGGGGTAATCAATAATGTCTACTGCTAATACAATCGCCTCAATGCTCATACTCGAAAGCCTTATACTCGGCTTTCTCGGCTTCCTAACATTTTTCGGATATCCATCATGGATGAAAATAGCCCTTGCAAGAGTCAAAGGCAACCAGTATGTAATCAAACTCACAAGAGACAATGCTCTGGTCCTCGAAGGAGCAAAAGAAACCGAAGGGATTTATCAAACAGCAAACGGAGTATATGAACTCGAACCGGAGGACGCTTTCAGCTTTAATGGCTCAACCGGTGCTCTCTGGTATGCTCCGTATAATAGGGCAGTACACGCCAGGGTAATGCCTCTTCTCAAGGATCTCAAAAAATTCGGAATCGATAACTACGGCCAGCTAATGTTTTTCTACAAAACCCCAATAGAAGAAATTCAAAAAACTAACGGAGATTCAGCTGCAGAGATCGCCTCAGTAATCCAGGGCTATGACGGAAAAATCCTCCAGGACCTGGAGATAGTCCGGATATCCGACCTAAAAAACTTTCTAGAAAGCAGAAGCCCTGCGGCTGAAAACGGGATAATCGAACGCTATGTTAACATCGAAAGAAGAAAGCTCGGCAACCCACTCAAAAACGGAAACGTAGTCATGATGCTTATAATGGCTGCCCTTCTCGGCCTTGCCTTCGGCTATATAATGGCAGGCGGGGGAGGAGTAGAAACGCCGGCAGGTATAGCAGCAGCCTCAAACGCTGCAAGCGGTCTAACTCAACTTCAGTAAGGGGGTATAAAAATATGGGAGTAGTAGGAGCATGGATAAAAGTACTAACAGGCTTCTTTATCCTCGGAGCAACCTTCATCTTAAATCAGCCTATCTTTGACTTTCTTTTCGCCCTTGGCACTGCAATGGGAGGCAACGCAGCCCACACAGCCGAAACACTTGACGGAGAACTGCGTTACCTTCCTGTCATAATGTCCTTGTCCTTAATTCTTTGGGGCTTCCTAGAAGCAACAAGATCAGAAAATAGTAGTTTCTGGAAGTGAGAACATGAAGAAAATTCTTCTTTCTTTCTTTCTTCTTCTCTTTCTTCCATACACAGGAGGTGCGTTTGAAGATAATTGTGAAAGGGGGGTAATCTCGGATTATTGGGTTACAGGATATTATATCTCATCATACTATACAGATCCATCAGGCAGATCTGATACAGTATTGTATATCGGCGCCGGGGGCTCAGGCGATGATGTATCAATAACATCTATAAATACTCTTAATCCTGCGTACTTCTCATTTATTTTTCTAGACGGAGCTTGCGGTGCATCTAATAAATATAATATAAATTATTTAAATCCTACAACAGGAGCTACACAAGTACAAATCAGTATTACCGATGCTACAAATAAAATTTCAGACAACTCAAAAGTAGAAATAATACGTGAAGGGTCATATTTTAATGTATATTCTAACGGAGTATTAATATCAAGTACTGCAGATCCCGGCGGGGTATCGGAAAACGTGAAAGTATCGTTTTCTTTCTACTCAGCATCATCTTTTACGAAGTGGATGTATATAGATGATATAACTGACGGATCTATGATCGGTACAGGAAAAATATATTATGAATCTGCAACATCAATTCCTATAACATGGTCTGCTAAATTAATGAGGAGTTACGAAACACAACATGAGATCTCACTTTACAGTATTACAAATCCAAATAACGCAGGCAAAATTATATCATGGAATATTCCTCAAGATGATAATGCTACTACAAATGAATACGGTTATTTCTCGTTTTCTCGCTCTGGTGTTCTTGGGGATAATCACGGGCTTTACCTGTTAGAAATGACAAGAGGGAGCATAGTTCTTACAGATACATATTTCTATTACGATCAGCTAGCAAACCCTCAAGGATATCCAGAAGTCCTTTTCCTCGCGTCCTCTGATGTGGACGCAGAAATAATAGATGAAGACGTCAACGGGGGAGAAATAGCAGGCGGCGGTTCTGTCTATCTATACCCTGAAATCAATGAAAACGGAATTTATAACATCACTTACAACATCAAAGAAACCCCTTTCAGCATCTCTGTAACACTAACAAAAATATATAATAACACAGCCCTGAACGGCACTAATATACACTTCACCGGGTTATCAGGTCAAAACTATTACGTTTCAGTAGACAGCACACCGATAAACGGTACTAATGGCGCTGATACCTGGGACTGCTCCCTTACATGGGACCAGAACACACACATTATTTCCTTTGCTCCAGATTATACTTTGCCGGGGGTATGGGGTTATGTCAAAAACGCAGACACGCAGGCAGCAATAAAAAGCGCTACTGTAACAGTAACTAACGGATCACTGTTCACTGAATACCTCTATACTGACAGTAACGGCATGTATTACCTTACAAAAGGGATATCCGAAGGTCCATATAACCTAACAGCAGCCAAAACCGGATATACAACCTCAAATCCCTTCCTGCTCACCACAACAGCAGGGACAACAACCAGAAAAGATATTTTTCTTGAAAAAACGTCTGGATCTGGGGTTTATTACGCTCCTCACGATGTCACTTTCACGGTCCTAGAATTCTGGTATAGCTCTATAGGTCTTCCCGGAGTATCCTATGCAGTCTATGATGATGAAAATGAGTCAATAAAAAACGGCACTACAGGCAGTAAAGGAACATTCACAGTAAAAGAAATGGACCAGGGCATAAACTATACCATAACCCTCACTCATAACGGAAACACTTATACTGAGTACATAGAACCCGGACTAACAGAATACAATATCGTCCTTAATAAGGAAGGCATAATCCACCAGTATTATAATCCATGGCTGAATCTCTCGTACTCAGAAACTCAAAATAACGTAACTGTAGCCTACAATAGTAACAAAACAGTATCAACAGCTTCTTTTACTGTTATAGCTTCTAACGGGTCCCAGGTCCAAGCTGACACTCTAAACACAACTTCAGGCTCTTTCCTTTTCTCCTTCACAGAAGGAGATTACATCATGCAGTTCGGTATAGAAGCCTCTGACGGGTCCACAGCAGCGCAGGCATGGTCTATAAGCTCGCCTCCTGTAGTAACTCTTTTTCCCGCTTCATACCCGGCATGGCTCAAAAACATGCTATTCGTAGCCATAATAATAATTTTCCTCCTGGCATTCGGAAAAGCGAAAAACGATATAGCCTGTGGATCTGTCGCAGTCCTTACGAGCCTGGCATATTATTTTGAGTGGCTATCCTGTAGCTTCAACTTCGTGGTCCTAATCTGGATCATAGCAGCAGGCGCAATATTCCTACATTACAAAAGAACGGGGGCGGTAGGCTGAACGGTGACAAAATAGAAGGATATGCATTTTCAATGCTGCTCTTGCAGCTGTCCTTCGTCCTCGTAGGTCTGGCTGGAATCTTTCCTTACAGCATGGAGTTTGCAGGTTTCAACCCTGCAGAAGACATCCAGGACACGGTAAACAGCATGCAAGTAATGTATGAACGCCTCGCAGGCGAAGGAATCCTGTCAAGCGCAGCCCTAACGGCCTATGTCCTGATTATGGGCGTGAAAATTGTCTTAGAGTTCCTTCTAATGACCTTAGTAGGGGCTTATCCGCTTCTGACAGCAATAGGACTACCCGCAGCCTTTGCGGTCCCTATCTCAATGGTCCTCGGGGCCGTCTGCGTATATGGAGCCGCAGTAAAATTCTTGGGGAGGTAATTATGAATCCTTGGCAAGACTACAACAAATCAGAAGCTTTCAAAAGCATCAACAACATGCATGGAAACTATAATTACACTTTCAACCTTTCAGACTACCCGGCACTCTCAAACATGACCAATGCGTCAGTCCTCGACGATCCAGAGCCAGCCGGGGCAGTCGCAAACAGTATCTTCACACCAATAAACTCCTTCTGGGCCTCTCCTGCAGTATGGGGCTCGTGGTTCTATGTCCTGCTAATTTTCTTGACAGTAGGGACCGTATACATCAAGAGTCAGAGCCTTCACAGGACCAGTATAATAATGCTCTTCATGTCTCTGCTCGCAGTAGTCCCAGGCTCAACAGGAGCTATATACATCCCTGCAACAGCCCTTCACACACTCTACATTTTCTCTGCAATAGCCCTAATGGGGGTACTATATTCATTCTGGGTAGGTGACTAAAATGTCAGGCAGAAGAAAAAGAATCGAAATCCGCGAATGTGATATTCCTAACGTCCAGGTTCGTGTACTCTCCAACGACTTCAGGCCGGTAGGGGATTATTCCCTCCAAAATTTCTTCAAAAAATACAGGAGGGTATAATGATCGTAATTATTTTAATCGAACGTCCTGCATATGAATCAATAAAAGACGTTCCACATAATCCAAAGTATCAATGTATAAAAACTCCTAAATTTTATTCTCCGAATTATCTTAAGGGGGTCTAAACTTGGCATACGTAAACAGCAGCGGAAAAACTGTAGTATCTCTATCTGAAGCCTCAAGTGGTCATGCAGCACAGACCACAGCCAGCAGGGACGCAGCCGGAAACGTTGTAGGCACATCAAAAGGTTCTCAATACGTCCGGGCTCAAGAAGCCGTCAGAGCAGCAGAAGCAGCAGAAACAGAACAGCAAAGCAAATACAGCAGCATGGTACAATATAATACAGGTATACCATCCTGGGCAACTGCACCCGGAGAAACAGCCGGGATTGATAGAAGCCAGCTTCAAAAATTCAAAACAGTAGATCAGCTGGAAGAAGAAAAAAACAGAAGTGTAGTATCAAGAGCCGTATCCTCATTCAAAGAAGGCCACAAAGCAGGCGAAGGCAAGGATTACTCTCTTGAAGGTCTTCAAGCCCCCAAAACACGGGCTCAAGACATGGCCACATATTCTTTATACGAGAAAAGCAATAAACTCTCTGAGGGATATAATACAGTACAAAACGCCCTTCTATCTCGTCTCTCTCCTGGGACAACAAAAGACGTCATAACAGGAGTATCAAACATTCCTGAAATGGCTATAGGGGCAGTGGGGGCGGTCCCTCTCGGGCTAGAAACAATAGCCCGAAATCCTACTTCTATCTCAGACTCTATAGGCTTCGGACTCGGAGCTATGGCAGGCTCAACAGTAGAAAAAGCAAAAACTCACCCAGGGGAACTTGCTGGGGAATTAGTAGGAGCTTACGCACTTGGGAAAGTAGGCGGATCACTTGAAGGAAAAATCAAGCCGGGAATATCTTCTAAAGGATTAAAAGAATTTTCTATAGATGAACGCGCATCACTCGGCGCTCAAAAGCTCGTCTATAAAGAGCAAAACTTTAAATCGACTGAACTCCCTAAAGTAAAACAAGAAATAGAAACTTATCATGTAGTGGGGGATGAAATTATACCAGAATCATTAATGAAAATAAACCGTATTCAATTGCCCGACGACTTTGTTCTAACATCTGAAATGGAGGAGGTCCTATTCAGTAGATCTTCAAAAACACCAGAAATAAAATTAGATACATCAAGACTAGATGCTAAACTTCAACGAAACATCTTCTCCTCAGAACTTACACAGCCAACTGATTCTATTATCAGCTCTGTTCAGGCTCAGGAACTTGTAATTGGGTCAATAAAAGCCTCAAAAATAGAAAGTCTGGCAGTAGAAGCTGGGAGGTTTGCACCATCTCCAGGTATTGCAGTTCCCTCCTTAGCTTACTCTCTACCCTTTGCAGGCCAAGGGCTCCAAGTACAGGGTAAACAAAAAAACGAATCTATATTTATGGCTGCCTCTCTCCCTGTAATACCTATTTCCTTCTCATCAGCTGAGGCTCAGTTCTTACCAGATCCAACACTCCAAAAAGAAAAGGACAAAGGCTCTATTTATACTACTCAACTTCCTGACATCAGCTCAATAGAATCTCAGAGATCAAAGCCTATAATTATCCCGGACACACTCCCAGATATTCCTCAAGATATACCAGCTTTCAACGATCCTTTACCACCTGGGAACGATCCAGGAGGTTTTACTCCTCTCCCTTTCCTGCCTGGCAGAGGCGGTAAAAAACCAATCATGCTATCAGATGATTTCGATATCCTAGGGGAGTCTACAACCAGCAAACCGAAACACAGAAAAACTAAAAAGAAAATGACAAAAAATGTATACGGAGATCCATTTAATGTAAAACTAAAATTCTAATTTTATTTAATTACTCTTTTTTTCTCTTCTTTTCTTCGTAGACAAATCGCAAAACGTATATAATTTAATGTTTTATAAAACTTGAAATTTGGCTTATCGAGGATTATATATTAAAAAAATAAAACTGTTTATTTTTATATGTACGGTAAAAATCTGTCTTTAGAATATGGTATTCGGGATCTTCCAGAAACGACACTTTTAAACGATTTTTTACTTGATTGCTCAGTAAGAAACTTTTCTCCTCGGACAATTCAGTCCTACAAAAGCAATCTAAAATATTTCCTCTCTCGTCATTCTGTCCAAATCAACCCGGACGACTTAAAAAATTTCCTCATCCATATCCGGGACAAAAAACACTATTCTCCTTCTACTGTCGGAAACTATTTTGCTGCTCTCTCTTCCTTCTATGACTGGCTTGAATGGGAAGGAGTAATCGAAAAAAACATAGTCCCACAATTCAGGAAACGGTACTTAAGATACTATAAAGAGCAGAGGCACGAAGAGCGCCAATTAATCAACTTGGAACAAATGCGGGCCCTGATCGATTCAGCTGAATGGGTAGGCTTCAAATCAATGTTTATCTTTTTTGCAAAAACAGGAATCCGCAGGCAGGAATTAATAGACCTTGACCTCAAAGATCTCTATCTTGAGAATAGGTATGCAATCCTAAAGCCTCATGCAAAACGAAGCAACAGAGTAGTATTCTTTGACAACGAATGCGCTCAGGTCCTTGAAGCCTGGCTATCCTGGCGCCAGGAAAACAAAATAAGGAACAAAGCTCTTTTTCTCGGCACACATGGCTCCCGGATCAACCGAGATACTGTCTATGACGTCACAACAGAACACGCCCAAAGCTTAGGCTTTCACAACCCTGCAGGCCGATTGAATGAAAAATTTACACCGCACTGCTTCAGACACTTTTTCACTACATGGCTCCGGCGCTCTGGCTGCCCTCGCTCAATCATTCAAGAGCTCCGGGGAGATGCAAGAAAAGAAGCAATCGACATCTACGACCACATCACCCAGGCAGAACTAAAAGAAAGCTATATAAAATATATTCCACTTTTGAATATAAAAATATAAATTTTAGTTACTGATCTGGGGAGGTACAGTAACAGCTTACTATGGTATTTATTGCGGCCGCAATTTGCTTTCCTTGTTCCGTAATCTCTAATATATACTTGGGCTTCTGCGGCTGCTCTCTAATTATAATTAATCCAAAATACTGGTATTGGTATGCTATATCTCTACAGGCTGCTTTATTCATTCTCATCTCGTCAGAAAACTTTTGGAGATCTATTACTTTGTGTGAGGCAATAGTTAACAGTCCCTCGGTTCTGTTTTCTTTGAAAAAATATTGAAAAAACTTATACTGCTCTGAAATCATGAACTAATAATCTAAGTATTTCCTTATCTTTCTTTCGGGAAACTCTTGATAAGTGCCGCGACTTAGAGTCGAAAACTTGTTAAGGCTCAAACGAACAAAAACGAGAATTTTAGTATTGTTAACCAGTGAAGTTAGCGCTGAGGGGGAGATTCGAACTCCCGTAGCGCGTAGCGCTACCGGTTTTCAAGACCGGCGCCGTGGTCCGCTGGGCTACCTCAGCATGTTGAAATGACAAGTTCTTCTGGCTTTCCGTATATAATCTGGCAAATCGCCCTGACATTCCGGGAAGCGTATACAGAGAACCTGATTATTATATATAAAATTTGCGAAGAGAAAGGACTCTTCGCTTTTCCTTAAAGTACGACAGATTTATTCCTGGGATTCCGAAGGCTCTTCTTCAGCTTCGGGTTCAGCCTTGACCTCAGGCTCTGCTGGTGCAGGGACTTCAGCTTCGGCTGTGAGTTTTTCGATAAGCTGGACTTCTTTAAGGCCGGCGTACTTGAAGAGTTCGGATGCAACCCTGTTCTTTGCCATGAGCCAGCGCTGGTTGAAGGTCAGGCCTGTCGGGACATTGATCTTTGCAACTCCGTCAGCTATTTCTACTTCCATGTCACGAATGCCGGTATAGAGGGCGAGAAGACCCTGTATTTTCTCCACATCGTCTTCAAGAAGCTTTTCAATAGCGTATTCGTAGGTAACGGTCTTACCTGCTAGAGGGCTGTTATAGTCTACAGTAACCCTGCGGCCGATAACCCTGCTGACAACTCCTCTCCTGCCGTCAATTTCTACAGGCATGCCCGGATGAACGTTTCTGTCCGGGAGCTTTGTTATGGAAACTGTCTCTACGAGCTTGGGATTGCTCGGACCGAATGCCTTCTCCGGCGGGATTGAAACTGTTCCAGAGTAACCGGCTTCCTTTCCTTCAAGGTCTTCGTCAAGGCCCTCAATGGTGTGCCCTGCCCCGACAATAACGACGTCTCCGCCATAAAGTCCGCGAGGGTTAAAGATCTCTTCTTGCTTGGCAAGTTCTTCGTCTGTTGTATCAAAAATCCTGCCATCCTCAAATCTACCTGTGTAGTTTAACTTTATGAAATCGCCTTTCTGGATTGCCATAATTCTCAACTCTTCTATTAAATTAATTAAACGTGATAAGCAAGGAAATTATCCTTTCGAGTTAAATTTCTGATATTCAAAGTAAACGCGTTCCACGCTATAGAACTCTGGCTTTAATAAGCTTTTTGGGAATCAACGGAGTTACTTGAAAACTCGCATGTCATTATAAAAATATTAGCCTGCAATAAATTACATCTGAACCCGTGTCTGCCGCCACTAAAAGGAAGTATAGAAGAAATTTTTCCTGAATACTGGAAAAAAAGTCATTCTCATTTATACATTCGAAAGATACCCTTTGAGATAAAGTTGCTTTTCTCACACTAATGTGAGAATATGACCCACCAGGAGAGGCTTTTCCGGAGAGGTCTGTCAAGCGTATCTCGTAAATTGAGTTTTCTGTATCAATCTGATCTGTATTACTCTTATTCTCGAATCAAAAACCTATTTTAGGACCACTTATTTCATCTATCTATTTTCGTCCTCTTATCCTTATTCTCTTATCCTTATTCTCTTAATCCTTATTCTATTATTTTTTATGTCTCTGAATGTGATAATATATTAAATATAACCTTGAATACTATATTTATTGGGGCAAGGAAACACATAGCGGACTTTGTCTGTCTGGGTGGTTATTATGATTTTTCATTCAATTGAATAACTGCAGCCGCAGAAACCTTGTAGAAAGAGTTTTCACTTTCAGGAGGGGTGTATGGAAAAGAAGCTTATGAGAATAGGAGTTTCCCTACCAGGGGACCTTCTGGACAAATTTGACAAAACACTTATGAAAAGAGGGTATTCCTCTCGTTCGGAAGGGATCAGAGATGCCATAAGGACATATAATCAGCACTATGAGTGGATGCAGCAGATAAGGGGTTCAAGAGCTGCAACAATTTCTATTGTATATGACTGCTCAAAGAAAGGAGTAACAAGTACTCTGGCAGCAATTCAGCACGAGTATATGGATATGATAAACTCTTCAGTACATTTCCATATGGAAGGAAGTCTCTGTTTTGAAGTTATAATCCTTGCAGGGGAAGGAGAAAAAATAGTAGAGCTTGCCCAGAGAATCCTGAGTATAAAAGGAGTTAAACATTCAAGACTGACAACTGTACCTGAAGAAAGGAAAGAGTGAACAGGACAATAAAGATAAACTTATCTAACTGCACAGATGATTATAATCATCTGTTTAATCATCTGTTCATTACTTACAAGATAAACTTCTAGATATTTTACAGTTTATACTATAAAAATTTGGGTTTCTACACTTAGTTTTCCTGGCTTTATTTCGACAGATGCTTCTTCCAATTCCAGTCGCTTAAGGGAAGAACATGAATTTGACAGAAATCTGTGAAGAGTTTTGTTTATATTCAAGAAGTCTTAAAACCATGCTTAGGAATACGGCAGGAGTTTTTCTTTTAACAAGATGGAAGCAAGTAGAGAAAGAAAATGTTGGAACTGTTGACGAGACCACACTTCCGGAAGTCCTTAGAATTCAGGCCGAAGGGTTTGAAAATCAAAGGCAGGGAGATCTTATAAAACATTCAAAGAAGTTCAGAGAAATCTTTTATACAATTAAGAGCCGGGATAGTGTAATAGGCTACTGCACTTACTACCTGAAACCATCTTTTTCGCTTAGGGGATTTGAGAAAGAATCCGTAATTTATTCAGTTGCAATAGATAGAAAATTCAGAAACAAAGGATTTGGCAGAAAGCTCATGGAGGAAAGTATTCTAGAGATGAAGCATAACGGAGTTCAATCCATTTTTTTGTATGTAAATGTAAACAATACTCCTGCTATGAAATTATACAAAAAAACGGGCTTTCTGATAATCAAAGAAGTGAAAAACATATGCGGACAAAAAGAGAGATGCTACAAAATGAAACTGAAACTTTATTGATTTAATTTCCTGAAACTGGCGCTGAGCAGGATTTTTCTTATCCAATAATTAACGCGACCTCTTAAACAAAACATATTTACAACAGCTTTTTTATATAATAGTAACTTTCAGGCTATTATGCAAAATGCTTCTCTATAGCCGCTTTTGTGGTAGTTCTTGACTACAAGGAGTGCATTTAAACAAGATGCGGTTTGAAGTCCAGTATGCCTTTAATTCATGATTCTGTGCCTCGGACAAAGGAAACAGTATCTTTTAATGGTAGTAGCAACAAAATTTATAGAGAATTATAATAACGACTTTCCACTTAAAGGTGATTTTATAGGTTCAACACAAGTTTACTCGAGGTTAGTTTCATACTTTGAGAGTTTTATGAAATTGCTGCGAGATACTATCGGTGGTTTCATCCTTAATGAATGGAAACATATTGACAAGGAAAATATTGTACCTGTAGATGAAACTATGCTTTCTGAGATTCTTAGAATTCAGGCAGAGGGATTTGATAGTAAGAATCAGAAAAAACTTCTGAAGTACTCTAAGAAACTAAGAAAAATCTTCTACGTAATTAAAAAACAGGATAGGATTGCAGGTTACTGTATATACTACCTGAAACCGGAACTTTCGTTCAAAGGGCTGAAAAAGAAATCCGTAATTTACTCAATTGCAATTGACAAAGAATTCAGAGGAATGGGTTACGGAAGGAAGCTTCTTGAAGAAAGTATAAAGGAGATGAAGCTTAATGGCGTATCCTCTACTCTCCTGTACGTAAATGTAAACAATACTCTTGCCATAAGACTGTATAAAAAAATGGGTTTTAAAATAATCAAAAAAATAGAAGGCATATGTGGCCAGAAAGAAGAGTGCTATATAATGGAGTTAAAACTTACCTGATTGATCCCCTGTTATTTAAAAATAACTTTTTTTGAAAGTAGTCCTCATTTAAGTAAAAATAATTGTAAAGTAAAATTAATTATAAGGTCTTGCCCTTTTCTTACAGTTTATCATCTTCTTATCTTTCACTTACAATCTATCGTGTTATCTTGGAATTCAGAAATCTTAAAGGATATATTTAAATAAAACTCGAGTTCACAGTTTCTTGTGTACCTGATTAACGTCTTTATGTTTGTCGGTGGCCTGATACTGCTTGTAAAGGGAGCAGACCTTTTTGTAATGTCTTCTTCCCTGATTGCGAAAAGGTTTGGAGTCTCAGAGTTTATAATCGGGTTAACTCTGGTATCGATAGGGACATCCGTGCCTGAGCTTGCCTCCTCCCTTACCGCATCCTTCGAACAGGCAAGCGGAATAGTCATAGGTAACATACTCGGATCAAACATAGCAAACATAGGACTTATCGTGAGTACTGCTGCCCTTCTGTCCAATGTGAGGACTGATGAATTAATGCTTAGAAGAGATGGCTATATAATGCTATTCTCCGCCTTTCTTTTTTTTCTGTTTGTTCTGGACTTCAGAATCTCAAGGATTGAAGCCTTTACTTTTCTTCTGCTATACTTTGTTTATCTTCTTTTCCTGCTCGATAAGGTGAAGAAACACGAAGAAGACATATACTTTAAAGATTTTATGAATTACTTTTTCAAGTTTGAGTATATCTTCGATTTGAAAGCAATTATTGAAACAGGTGTCAAAGGGCGAATAAAAGAAAAAAGATTAAAGAAAACTGGAAAAAAAAGCTATGAAGAAAGAGAAAACGGAACTTCGGAAGAAAACCGGGAAGAAAGTAAAACTGGCCTTAAAACTAAAACCGAAAACGAAATTGAGACTGAGAACGAGATAGGAAATGAAATTGAGATCAAAAGCGAGATAGAGGTAGGAAATGAAATTGAGATCGAAAACGAGATAGAGATCGAAAATGAAGCTGAAAGTCTCTCTGAAAGCAGCCTCTTGATGGAGTTTATCAAACTGGTTGCAAGCGGAATTGCCATAGTTGTTGGAGCCAGGTACTTTGTAGAACAGTCAATATTTTTTGCCCTTCTTCTGGAAGTTCCGGAAACTCTAATCGGTATAAGTCTTGTTGCAGTTGGGACTTCCCTTCCCGAACTAATGGTTACTGTTTCTGCAGCCCGCAGCGGCTATGCCAGCATAGCTCTTGGGAATGTTATAGGGTCAAACATTACGAATATCCTTTTGATTCTTGGCTGCTCCGGGCTTGTCCATCCCCTAACAGTGACTGAAATCAGCATCAATTACATAACCCCTTTCATGCTCTTCTTTAGTCTCCTGCTCCTTCTCTTTATCCGGACAGGCTGGCGGATCAAAAGGTTTGAAGGGCTTATTCTTTTCCTTCTCTACTCCGGGTTCATGATTTTTATCCTCAGCCTCGGATAAGAAACTGACCTGAAAAACTCTGTAATAGTATCAACCGATTGATAAGACCCAATTGATAAAAGCCACCAGGAAAAAGTATCCAAAAAAAATTAATTTTCCCTATCATTAGGGACTTTTGAATTCGTAGCCTTTATCTTTAAGGACCCTTACTGAAAGTTCCAGATCTCTTTCCTTTACCAGGATATAATCGGTATCATATGTCGAGACCGCGAATATGCTTACCTTGTTCTCTGCCAGTACCCTGCTGATTCCTGCAAGGATACCTGTAAGCCCGAAGTCAAGAAGGCCCTCCACTTTCAGGCAGCTCCAATCCCTTTCAGCCCGGATATTGGCAGGAACATTTGCAGGAATATTACTTTCCTGGCAGACAATCGAAAGTTCTTCATAGGTTCGCGTAATCGAGAAAAAGCTACTCTCATATACCCATGCAGGCACTTCAAAGTCTTTTTCCAGCCTTAAAATGCTGAACCTGCCTTCAAAGATGTTTAAAGTGAGCTTTTTTGTTTCATACAGAGCTCCTTTTTTGTATCAGGTTTTTGCCTCAAATTCCGTGCTTTTCTGAGTTTCTGTTTAATTTAGTACTTCTTGGCTTTACGGATCATTTTTTAGATCAGGAAACGACAGCGCCAACTTTTAAGACCAACCTCAAACAAATACTTAATTAAAACCATTTCATTATCTCTTAATCTTTATCTCTTAATCTTTATCTTTTAATCTTTATCTTTTAATCTTTATTTTAACCGGGAGTGAGTTTAATGGAACTGCTGGGTATGAACTTACTTGACACCCTTACGAGAATAGATGAGCTAATCTGGGGACTTCCTCTTCTGGTTTTGCTTGTGGGGACAGGAATTTTCCTGACCTGGCGCCTGGGCCTGATCCAGATTTTCAGGCTGCCTCTTGCTCTCAGGTACGTTCTTAACTCGCGGAAAGCCGAAATTGGAGTACAGGGAGACGTCTCAAGCTTTGCCGCACTCAGCACTGCACTTTCTGCAACAATAGGGACAGGAAACATAGTAGGAGTTGCAACCGCAATAAAAACAGGAGGACCCGGGGCGCTGTTCTGGATGTTTCTTGCGGCTTTTTTCGGGATGTCGACCATGTATTCCGAAGCCCTCCTGGCAGTCAAATACAGAACAGTTGACGCAAACGGGCAGATGTCTGGGGGTCCCATGTATTACATCAAAAACGGGCTGGGACACAAAAGGTACAGCAAGGTTCTTGCCTCCCTCTTTGCCATCTTCGGAGTAAATGTGGCACTCTTCGGGATAGGGACCTTTCCCCAGGTAAACGCTATCGTGGACTCGGCAAGGATTGCTTTTGACATCCCTGAAATCCTGACCGCAGCCGTGTTGAGTCTGCTTGTGGCTTTTGTGACACTCGGCGGGATCAGGAGGATTGCGGCTGTTGCTCAGTTTATGGTACCTTTTATGGCGATGGCTTATGTGCTGGGTTGCTTTGTGATTATCGGGCTGAACCTCGATAAGCTCCCGGAAACGTTTGCTCTGATCCTCAGTTCCGCCTTTTCCGAAACAGCAGCAAAGGGAGGGTTCCTTGGAGCAGGCGTTATGCTTGCAGTCAGGATGGGAATTGCAAGAGGAATATTTTCAAATGAGTCCGGTCTCGGGAGTGCGCCCATTGCAGCTGCAGCCGCAAAGGTTAGAGAACCGGCAAGACAGGGCCTTATTTCCATGACAGGGACTTTCTTCGACACCATTGTTGTCTGCCTGATGACAGGAACCGTACTCATTATGACAGATTCCTGGACTGAGGATCTCGCAGGGGCATACATGACGAGCTACGCCTTCTCAACAGCACTTGCGGAAGCCGGGAGCTATATCGTAACAGTCGGGCTCATATTTTTTGCCTTTACAACAATTCTCGGATGGAATTATTATGGTGAACGCTGTACTGAATTCCTCTTCGGGGTAAAAGGGATCCTTCCCTACAAAATAATCTATATTCTTATCGTCGCCTCAGGCGCCTTTCTGACTCTTGATGTTATCTGGGTTCTTGCAGATATTGTAAATGGACTGATGGCAATTCCAAACCTTATAGCCCTTCTTGCGCTTAGGAAAGTTATTGCAGCAGAGACCACACAATACTTCGAAAAACTTGAGTCGAGGGATTCTGAGCCAAAAAAACTGAATTCTTGTGAATCTTGAAAAACAAAAAATATTGAAGGAAAAAAATACAACCTGATAGGGGTTGCAAACAAAGTGTAACGGTTATAAGCTAGTCCTGAAGATTGTTAATTATAATTCACCAAATCAGACAGGGATTGTTAATCATGAAGTTCACCTTACCAGAAAAAGACCCGGGAGCTGTAAAGGCAAGAGTAAAAATATCACGCTTTAGAGTTGTACTGCTTTTGATAGCTGCCCTGATTTGCCTCCTGACAGCTCCGGCATCTGCAGTTGTCATTTCGGGAGACACACATCTTCAAGTTGAGGTCTCGGAAATAACCCCTAACCCTGCAAGACCCGGAGAAGACCTGCTTATAAAAATCAATATAGAAAATACCGGTGACGAGCCGGCAGAGAACGTGATAATAGGAATTGAAGAACTTGACCCTTTTATCTTTAAGTACAGCGCATCAGGCGTGTACGGCTCAGGAACAAATACGGAACGCACTTTTCGAATTGAACAGATAAGACAACGTTCGAAGGTCGAACTGGACTTTCATTTCAGAGTAAGCTCAGAAGCAAAATCGGGAGTTTACCAGCTTGAGTTTACTATCAAAGACGATGGCGGAACAAGCTTTTCAAGAAGGATTCCTATACGTGTGGAGGGAAACCCTGATCTTGTGCTTGTAGGCACTGAAATCTTTCCTGCAAATGAGGATAATTCTTCTTCAGGAGCTCTCATCCCTGGAGAGGAATTCTACCTCAGGACCACAGTTAAGAACGCAGGAAACGGGAATGCAAAAAATGTCCGTGTGATTCTTGATCTGAACAGCTCTTCACCCATGATTCCCCTTCAGGATAACGTCTTTTTCCTTGAGAACCTGAGTGCTGGAAGCTCTGAAAACCTGTCGTTCAAGCTCCTTTTAGGGAGCAATGCAGGTGTGCAGCCTTACATAATTCCTCTCCGGATAACCGCCTCAAACGAAGCTGAAACCCTTCAGATCAATAAATCCCAGGAAATCGGAGTAAATGTGCTGAACAGGGCAAAAATCAATATTGCAAGCCTGAAGTTTGATCCTGAAATGCCTGAGAGAGGGCAGCGGGTTTCCATGATCCTGCGACTTGAAAACGTAGGAGAAGGAGAAGCCCGTTTTGTGAAAGCCAGACTAGAAGGGCTTGAAGGAAGTGGCAGCACAGACGCTTTTTTAGGACGGCTTGAAAAGGATGACGACGCCCCTGCGGTTTTTACCTTTATTCCTCAAAAGGCAGGAGAACAGGAGGTTACCCTGCTTGTTGAGTATGAGGACGATTTTGGAGATCACCGGCTCAGTGAGGATCTGAAGTTCAATGTCATCAGAACGCACGATAGTATTTTTCCGTTTGTACTGGTGGCAGTCCTTGTTCTTGCAGTTGCACTCCTTTATCTGAAAAAAAAGGTAAACTCTAAAGGTAAACTCTAACTGAGAAACGAAAAGAAAAAGTTTCAATAAACCAGTAAGGACGCCCTATTATGCTTGAAAAGGCTAAAGTCTCCTTTTTTCTTGCC
Organism: Methanosarcina horonobensis HB-1 = JCM 15518; assembly: GCF_000970285.1. Taxonomy (NCBI): domain Archaea; kingdom Methanobacteriati; phylum Methanobacteriota; class Methanomicrobia; order Methanosarcinales; family Methanosarcinaceae; genus Methanosarcina; species Methanosarcina horonobensis. The sequence goes on from NZ_CP009516.1 coordinate 3,240,529, forward strand.
AGCCGTTCAATTATGCGGGGCAATAAAGGGATTACAATCTTTACCGTCTTCGTGCTGACCCTAATATTTGTTCAGCTCGTTCTTTTCTCAAGTATGCTGGCAGGAGTTACCCTCAAGTTTAATGAGCTTATGGTGGACTTCCAGACAGGAAACGTGGTAATAGAGCCAGAGGAAGAAGAACGTTACATAGAGGACACATCAGCCCTGCAGAAGAAGATAGAAAGCCTTCCTGAGGTCGTAGGGACTTCTGCTCGTCTTAAAACTACAGGTAACTTCCGTTATAAAGAAAAAGAAATAGGAGGTACTGTTTACGGGATTGACCCTACGGATGAAGCCTTTGTCACCGGCCTGGAGGGCGCCGTAATAAGCGGAGAATTCCTGAGCAGGCCTGATAGAGGAGAGATTATTTTGGGCAGGGAGGTCTCAGGAGGTTTTGATGCCCTGATGGAATCAAGGTCTCTTGGAGGTGTTGAAGTAGGCGATACCGTTGAACTAACAGTCAGCGGCAAAACCCGGGAATTCAGGGTAAAAGGGATCTATACAACTCTTTTTTTCATGGCTGATGCCGGAGCCTACGTTAGCCGGGCTGATATGGAAGAGATGCTTGGCATAGAAAATAGGGATCTTGCCAGCGAAATAGCTATCAAAACTACTGCAGGCACGGACGAGTACGGGACACGTATATCCTTACTCTCCCTGGGGATAAGAGAAAATATTCGTACCTGGCATGAGTTTGCAGGCATTCTTCGCCTGATCGAAAACACCCTTGGGCTTGTAAGGAATATTATGAACGCAATAGGACTTTTGATTGCATTTGTGATCATCTTCGTGGTTATTTACGTTAATATTGTGAATAAGAAGAGGCAGATCGGAGTCCAGAAAGCAATCGGGATAGAGCAGAATGTGATCGTTGCCTCTTTTGTGCTTCAGGCAATGCTTTATGCCGGCACAGGGATCATACTTGGTTACTGCTTTGTTCGTTTCGGGCTTGTGCCTTATACTATCTCTAATCCCATTCAGGTACCTTTGGGAGCTATGAGCCTCAGGCTTGACGATGCTGAAGCCATAAATCGGGCAGTCCTTCTTTTTCTTGCCTCCATTATAGGATCTGTAATTCCTGCCTATAAACTGGCTCAGAAGGACCTTCTTGACCTTATCTGGGGCAAATGAGGAAGGTGACGAAATGGAAAATGAGATTAACAGGGAAAAGAGACCCGAGATGAAAAATGAGGTGAGAGACGGACATGAGGTTGAAATGAAAACAGCCTCTGAAAAGATCGGCGACATAATTATTGAAGGAACAGACATAGTCCGCACCTTCAAAATGGGGGAAGTGCAGGTTAGAGCTCTCAGGGGCGTAAACGTAAGCATCCGTCGCGGAGAGTTTGTTGCTATTATGGGCCCAAGCGGCTCCGGAAAAACCACTCTTTTAAACCAGCTGGGCCTTCTCGATACCCCAAACTCCGGAAAAGTCATTATAGACGAGGCAGACACTTCCCGCATGTCTGATAAAGAAAAAGGCAAATTTCGCCTTCACAATCTGGGTTATGTTTTTCAGGACTATGCCCTGCTTCCTGAACTTGATGCTTCGGAAAACGTTTATATCTCCCTAATGATGCAGGGCAAAACAAAAGATGAGTATGAATCAGCAGCTGCGGAGATCCTTAAGGCAGTCGGGCTTGGCGACCGCCTGCACCAGTTGCCCTCAAAAATGAGCGGCGGCCAGCAGCAGCGTGTTTCAATTGCCCGTGCCCTTGCCCATAACCCGAGAGTTCTTTTTGCAGACGAGCCCTGCGCCAATCTGGATTCTCAAACCTCAAAGGAGGTTCTTGACCTTTTTAAGAAATTTAACGAAGAAAAGGGCCAGACGATTGTAATGGTTACACATGAGGAATGGCATGCGGCATACGCCGACAGGGTGATAAGGTTAAAGGACGGGGTCGTTGTAGGGTAATATTGAAGGGTTGAAGGGCTAATTTCCAGGTAAAAAGAAAACACTGGCAGAGGCAAATTCCTACCTTAATTCTACCCGTAAAACCTTATCCCTATACCAACCCATTCCTGTCTCACTCGATGAAGGAGAGTGGCTTTCTTTTTCAGTTTTTTTCTTTTCACCCTATTTTATAGGCCGGATATCGTATGTTTGGCGAGTGCATACTGTAAAGGGCAGACTATAATAGATAGATTTCACAGAGTTTTGCAGGCGCAAGGGAGTTATTCTCAGTCCTTACTGCATAAAAATCAGATCTAATTTTCTGATCACGCGATAAAAGTTACAAAAGTTACAGAATGAAAAATATGCTTCTTATACAATTATATAGTTTTTCTATTATACATGATATGGCAGGAGATTAAAGGGGAACTTGTCGGGTCATTATCCTGCTTATTTACCTTTGTACTAGTTGGATAGTTGTTACTATATTACTGAAGATCTGCCAGAATTATAATTAAAATATTGGAAAAGTTTTTTAGTAACATCTGCAATATAATTAGTAAAAATTACAAATGTGGTTTGAGATTATATGCTCGTAGTGCCTCTTCTGGAGAAGTATAAAAAGTACCTCAAGTTGTCCTATCGTACCCTCGAGTTCCTGCAAACAGCCGGAAAATTTACATTTTTATTTTTATTAATGATCTTATTTAACCTGTATGAACTTGCTTATTATGTCCCCGGCATGGATAAACTGAGCAAATCCCAGGAATATCTGAACACTTACTGGTTTAATCTCTGTTTAATGGCCGCAGGGGCACTTGTGCTTACCCTTCTTATTGGTTTAATTCACAGGTTATTTGATAGGAGAAGTAAGTTTAATCTGATAAATCTGCTTGAAACCAGTTTTCCGGAATTCAGGACGCGACTGAGTACGGCATATGATAACAGCCAGAACGTCAACATCGTTACAAAGAACCTGCTGGAGGATGTGCACAGGCAACTAACTGCCATCAAAATAAGGAAAGTAGTCCCGAAAAACCAGATTTTTAAGTCATTCTTGGTACTTCTCCTAATTTCTGCAGCGGTCACCTTCTGCATACATGAGGGCTTCAGCTTTAATGTATTTCCTGGAAAGATAATCGATAATATCCGGGACAGTGCTCATAATCTGAATGCCAGAGCGACTTATGAAGAAAATGAAGAGGTTGTCCCGGACCCCAGGTACAGGATAGAAGCCCTCATCGTAAAGAACGGAGAACAGGTTGAAATGAAAATCAATCCTACCCTCGGACTCGGATTCACAAGCCAGATAGACGCAGACACGGAACAAAAATTCAATGAGAACTCAGACAGTTCTAATGAAGAATTCAAGTACAGTCAGACTTACTCTGAAAACCTGCCAGAAGAGTATGAACCTCTGATCAAACAGTACTTTGAGGAGCTTTCGTCCAAGTAAACGTCCTCAAAGCGTCAGATATGTTCGAATTTACAGCAAATTCATGATTTACGTAAAAATAGTGGAGTTGCAATATGAGAGAATTACAGGAAATCCAGCTTGAAAATTCAGAACTTAACTTAAAATCCACTTATGAAAAAGCTCCCAAAATTTTTGAAGTCATTTTTAGAGAAATTGGCAATTCTATTGTCGGCCAGAAAGAAATGATCCGGCAGATTCTCATAGCTATGCTGTGTGAAGGACATGTTCTCGTAGAAAGCAACCCTGGGCTTGGTAAAACCCTGACAATATCCACTATTTCCCAGATCATGAGCATGAGATTTAGCAGGATTCAGTGCACGCCTGACCTTATGCCTGCAGACATTACAGGAACCGACATCATAGAAGAAGATGAAAGAGGCTCAAAGCACTTTAAGTTCAAGCAGGGACCCGTTTTTGCAAACATCGTACTTGCGGATGAAATTAACCGTGCCTCTCCAAAGACCCAGTCTGCCCTGCTCGAAGCAATGCAGGAAAAACAGGTAACTGTGGCAAGTACGACATACACGCTTGACCGTCCCTTCTTTATTCTTGCTACCCAGAACCCTATTGAAATGGAAGGGACCTATGCCCTGCCCGAAGCCCAGCTTGACAGGTTTCTAATGAAGATTCGCCTGGATTACCCTGATCCCGAAGAAGAATTTGAGATTGTAAACCGTTATGCAGAAGCTTTCAGACCAGCTGTAAGGAGATGCATAGAAAAACAGACCTTTCTCGAGTTGCAGCAGATAACCCGCAGGATTCCTATCTCAAACAAGCTCAAAAAATATGCAATTGATATCGTGAACCAGACTCGAAAAATGCCTGATATGATAGAAGCAGGCGCATCACCGCGTGCCTCAATTGCACTTATTCTCTGCGCAAAAGCAAATGCGTTTCTCGACGACAGAGGGTATGTTGATAAAGAGGACATTGACTCCATGGCTCTTCCCGTCCTTCGCCACAGAATAATTCTATCTTTTGACGCTGCAAGAAACAACATTACGAGCGACAGAATCATACAGAAAATTCTGGAGGACAGAAAAACAATTATTTGATTCAGCCAGCGGAAAAAAAGGCTGGAGGCAGTGATCAGACATGGCTGGCTCAAAACATACAATAGATACGTCGTTCCTGACCCAACTTGACAGATATGCAATCCCGCTCAGCAGGAGAGTTTCAGCAGTTCACACGGGCAGTCACCAGTCAACAAGGACAGGGTCAGGGATTGATATCATAGATCATAGAAAATACAATCAGGGAGACTCATTAAAAAGAATAGACTGGAACCTTTATGCCCGTACGGAAAAACTCTACATACGCAGGTTCGAAGAAGACAAAAATCTTAACATGGTCATACTGCTTGATGCCAGCAGCAGCATGCTTTTTCCCGACAGTACTCCAAACAAATTTGAGTATGCGTCAACAGTAGCCACAGGAGTTTCTTACATTGTAATGAAACACAACGACGTATACACAGTTGCAACGTTTGCAGACGACGTGGATTACACAAAAGCCCGTAAAGGAAGGGACGATTTCCTGCGGACAATAGATAACCTGACCCGGATTTCAGTCAATGGAAACACAAAACTCGCAGATTGTGCAGACTCGATATACCTGAGGATAAAATCGAAATCAATGGTCTTCATAATTTCGGATTTCCTGGATAATCTTGATTCGGTCCGCAATGCAGTTAACAGGCTGTCAAGGCACGAGCTGGTACTTGTACATATCTATGATGAGAACGAAATGAACCTGCCTGAAACCGTGGACGGAGCAGTAAAATTCATTGACAGCGAGACAAACGCAGAAATCAGTTTTACAGTGGGACCTAACTTTAAAAAAGAGTATGCTGCCGAATACTCAAAGCATATAGCTGAACTGGAGAAAATTGCATACGATTTTAAAATCCCTTATTTCCGTGTCAGCATAAAAAACGAGCCGCTTGATACTGTCCTTAAAATCATAGGTGAAGGGTGATTCTGCCTATGGACTTTGAGTTCTCTCAGGGCCTCGCTGCACTTGCAGGGATAATTCCCCTTACAATCATATACCTGCTCAGGCCCCGCCCAAAAAACATTATTCTGCCTTCCCTTATGTTTGTTCGAAGGATAAGCCAGAACAAGCTTGATTCCAGGCGCACTATCACTAAAAGAATAACAGATCCCTTATTTTACTTACAGTTACTTGCTCTTATTCTCCTTTCAACAGCAATTGCGGGCCCGCTTATAGATGACGTTAAAGCAGATGCTCAAAAGGTAATAATTATAATAGACTCTTCTGCGAGCATGACAGTTCCTGACCGTATCGGTGAAGCCAGGTCAATAGCAATAGACAGCCTGGGTGAGGAAAACACGATTACCGCTGCAGAAAGCATGCCTGTAGTGCTTGCAAAGAATCTGAATGCAAAGGATGCGGAAAAAGTAATTAACGGCATGGAGGTAAGAGACACCCCCTCGGATGTTCCCAGAGCCATTTTGACAGCTATAAACGAAAAGGAGAACGAGTATGGGAAAATCGTAGTCATATCCGATTTTGAAACCTGGGAAGGAAGGGTTCCTGAAACATACATAAGAATCGCAAACACGAAAAATATGGAGCTTGAACTCAGGCAGGTAGGTAATAGAACTGCCAATTATGCAATTGTAGACGGTTATTTGAAGGACAGCAATGACGGGACATATGAATATACATGTACTATCAGAAACTTTAATGACAGAAGCGCAAAACTTGATGTGCAGCTGGAGAGTAACTCTGATACTGCTTCCGGTACAAAAGTCAGCAATTCTGTACAGCTTGCAGAGTACGGATCTCAGCAGATAAAGTTTTCAAATATCCCTCAGGGTATATCAACTGTGAAAATCCTCAATGAGGATGCAGTACTCTGTGACAACATCGCTTACATCTCAATCCCTGAGGTCAAACCCAAAAAAATCCTGGTATTGACAGATCCTGAGAAGGCTGCAGGCAAGTCTCCTCTGATAACTGCAATATCCCTGCTGCCCGATATTCAGGTCGATGTACAGCAGGACCTTCCTGATAATGCTACAGAATATGATACTATAATTGTAAACTCAAAACATAAATCTCTTCCAGCCAAAGATGCCCTGGAAATTGCAGCTTATGCAAAGAACGGAAAAGACATTATTGTCATCGGAAACGAGTGCCTGTATGATTCATTACAGATGCATGGGCTTTACTCCGTCCTTCCGGTAGATATAGTTTCAATAGAAGAAAAAGGCAGTTACACAATAGAGACCGTGGGAAGTGGAAAAGCTATTTTTGATGATGTATCATTCGGTGAGGTCTATCTGCGCAAATTGCTTGCCACTATACCTAAAGAGGATGCTGCAATCCTTGTAGAAGCCGGAGGAGCTGGACCTCTGGTCTGCATGCAGAACATAAACGAAGGAACAGTAACCTATGTAGGGTTCAGTGACACTACCGAGACCGACGCATGGAACAATTTCGCTACTACTCCTACCTACCCTGTGTTCTGGGCAAAACTCCTCAGATACATGTGGGGAATCGATGATATAAGCGAAACAAATGTGAAAACGGGCAGGTACCAGGCATTTGACCAGACCGTCAGAGTTAAAACCCCTACGGAAACTGTCAGCAGTGATTTCGTCTATTACGATGAATGCGGATTGTACGACCTTAACCAGAAGATAATTGCTGCCAACCTGTATGATTCCGGCGAATCAAATACCTTTACCGAAAAAAGGCTAAACCTGACAGGTGAGAATGGAGGTATCGAGAAACAGGACCTTCATACAGTATCCCCTGAAAGACCCAGGAAGTACATTATTTACATCTCATTTCTGCTCCTTATAGTTGAGAGTGCAGTTATGTTAAGGAGGAAGATCATATGACCTTCGATTTTCCTTATGGTTTTAATTTTTTACATATAAGCGAACTTATGCTACTGGGTCCTCTGGCACTGTTTGTGTTTTTGGGTCTCTGGAAAAAGATTGATAGAAGACATCTGTTCGTCCATTCCCTTGTAATCTTTTTCCTCATTATTGCTCTTGCTGCACCTTATTCCGTGGAAATGAGCTCTCCAAAAACCAACCAGTCAAGAATAACCATAATCTCTGATGAAAGTGCCAGCATGGATCTGCTGGAAAAGGGAGTCTCCAAAGAGGTTGCAGATGAGCTCAATACAAGGGTCCCTGTTGCAGTTACAACGATTTCAGGGATTCATACCTCTCTTGGGGATGCTATTATCCAGCAGGCTTCACCTGAAAATTATGTGCTTGTAATATCGGACGGACAGAGCAATTCAGGGACACCGGTTGAGGAAGCTCTCTCCTACTGTTATAAAAATAATTTTCCTGTCTCTGCTCTTATCCCCAGGACTGTTGAAGAAGATCTGAGTGTGGAGATTGAAGGAGAAAACGAGGCTGTAATCGATAATAAGGCTTTTTTCAAGGTTAATGTCCGGAAATCAATTGAAGACAGGATGAGTTATCAGGTAAGAATTACAATCGACCATCAAAAAGTACTGGAGAGAGAAATTACCCAGACAGGAAGAGTAGAAAGCATAGAATTCAATCACACGTTTGAAACGCTTGGGCCTCACACCGTAAAGGCAACCCTCCATCCTGCCAGTATCAGTGTTAAAAATCTGGATTATTTCGAGAACAATAACCAGTATATGAAAAGTGTATACGTAACTCCCAAACCAAAAGTCCTGCTCGTTACAAATGAGCCCGACTCTCCTCTTGCAAACACAATGAAAGAGATCTACGACGTAAGAATAGCCGGATCCTTCAGTTCTCTTAACAATATGGATGCCGTAATAATTGACAATCAGGCCGCATCAACTATATCGGATATTGAAACCCGAGCCCTCAGAGATTATATCATTAACGGAGGCGGCATGGTAGTGATTGGAGGTGGGTCCTCTTTTGATTTCCCTGCGGAATATACATACAAGGACACAAGGTTTGAGGAACTCCTTCCTGTTACCTCGGAGCCCTCGAGCTGGAGAGGAGGCAGAAACGTTGTCCTTATGCTTGATGTTTCTCCCAGTACTCTGCAGAGCAATGGTGTAGGAGGGAGGGTTCTTGACGAGATTCTGTCAAATGCAGTTGTCCTTCTTGAAAGTGATCTTCTTAAAGATGCAAGAGTCAATGTGATCACTTTCGGGAGTAAAGGACAGGATATTACAAACGGGTTCGTAGATATGTCAAAAGAGTCCAATAGACTCTGGCTTGATGCTGAAATCCGCAAAATATCGCCTACTGGAGACTCCACGTCTCTTGAAAGGGGGCTCATGACTGCACGAACACTGCTTAAAGAGCAGGAAAACAATTCAGAAGCTGACATCATAATCGTATCTGATGGCGGGATAGGTAACATAGCTGAAGGGGATCTGAGGTTCGAACGGGCAATCCAGTGTGCGGAAAATCTTCACGAAAACAGTGGCATTGGAATTCACTTTGTTCACATACATGCTCCAAAAACCACCAGCCAGGTAACTCCAAAGGGGCAGTACTATGCCGAACTCTTCATGAACAAAATAGGCCTGTCACAAAATTACAATAGAATAGAGCCCGGTGAGAGGATAAAAGTAAGTTTCTCTAAAAATCCCGAGGAATCCGAAGAACTGGAGAACGAATACTCTAGCGGGTCAATTGTTGTTTATGACCCTAAACATTTCATTACCCGGAACATTTCCGACATACAGCATGATATTCTGGGATATAATGAGGTCACCCCGAAACCAGAAGCAAATCGCCTGGTTATAACAAGGCTGGGCAAGCCTATAATTACAGTCTGGAGACTGGGACTGGGCAGAGTTGCTGCGATTACAACCGACAACGGAAACGGAAATGGAATCCCCTGGGCGGCATCCCTGTACTCAGGAAACGACAGTCTGATAATTACCAGGACTCTGAACTGGGCAGTTGCAGATACGGAGATGTCTGAAGGTATCCAGCTGGAGGTGCCTGACCTTAAAATGAGTCAGCCTGGTAGAATCCTGATTACGACAGGAGGAACAGGTGTGCCTGAACTTTATTTTGACAAAAAGCCAATGGAAATCACATCCATTGGAAATAACATGTACGAATCATACGTTACAGCCAATACTTTCGGACTCCATAAAATTTCAGAAACCCCTCTTGAAGCAAATCTGACCGAGGAGTTAATGTCCGAAGTTTCTGGAGTTAAGAACGTATCCTGGAGACCTGCTGCTGTAAACCGTCCAGACGAATATACGTACGTAGGAGAAAACTTTCTCTTCAGAACAGCAATACTTGAAAATGGCGGGAAAATCTATACAAAAGGAGATGTCTACTCAAGGATAATAGAAGACGCTTCGATCAGTACAAAGAAAAAAATCCTGACAAAGGTCTTTTATACAAAATATTTCCTTGTGCTCGCTTTCCTGATATACCTGCTCTACACCCTGCATCATACATATAATACACGCATGAAATGACAGTATCCAGAAGTAATCCCGAACCAAAGGCAGCCAGGAAGTGCAGGCAGTATAAGAACACACATCCAGAGAACAGTAAACTCAGAGATATGAAGTAACTTGCAGTTAAACACTTAGCAATAATTAGATACCTTAGTAATAAATATATTTTTGTTATATCTGCAATTACAGTAGTTTAATGGTATAATATTAAACTAATAAACTAAAATTAGAGAGATCGGCTAAAAAATAGAGCATTACTATAGTATTATGTGTTAAAAATATTATATATGATGAAGATCTTGTATAAATTGCGTTCTCATCTCTGAACACCCCACTAGCAAACACCTACTTCAAAACCTACTCCACAGTAAAGAGATGAAATAAAACTCTCACCCACAATACCTCAAACCTCTTCCCAAACAAAAAAATCTCTCAGTACCTAGGAACTTCCAGATATTTTTCAGATGGGAACGCAACCTCATTTTAAAACCATGCATGTCTCAAGCCTTTTTGGTATTTCTTTTTAGCAAAGAGCTCAACAAGTATAGTTTTTTCAGTGGTTAAATTAATAAAAATGGTATTGGATAATGAACGAAGCTGTCAGATTAAAAGAAGAGGAGTTGAACAGTAAAGAAAAGCAAAACCGGGCTGGAGTATTTCCGTATTGCAATCGTAGTAAACAGAAAAAAGATTGGAAGGACAGATCCAGAGAACTCCAGCATCAGGGTTTCCGGAAATAAAGCTGTCACTACTTTTGTTAAAACATAGAGTTTCGTTTTCAGGCCAGGTTGTATTTGAAAAGTTGCCTGATGCTTTTGTGCTGTTATCGTCTCCGTAATCTTCGAGACTCAATAGAAGGGGATCTTCTGTGAGATAAGGCCCTGCAGGATATGTCAGTACTCCTTCTTTAATTACAGTCCCTTGTGGCACGGCATCAGCAGAGTTTGCTGCTATCAATATCCCAATGGTCAGTATTAGAATTAAATTAAATCTTTTTATGCCTCTCCCTCCGCAGGTTCAGGAAAACGATACTGATTAAAGATTAATTTTAGCTCAAAATCTTATCTAAGAAATAGGTTAAGTATTATATATCATTTTTTAAAAACTCGAGTAAATATATTTCTAATGATGCGTTTTTATTGAATGGAAGCCACACACGATTTATGTATTTCTATATGATTATATTGACGATGGAATATTATATGCATACACTAATGAATATACGGTTACAATTATATTAGTAGTTGGAAATAATATATATAGTGAATGCGTAGTATAGTTTGCGTTCTCATCTTAACACCAAACTAGCAAAGACCTATTCCAAAAGACCTACTTCAACATCCACTCCGAAAAACTACCCCACAAGCAAAGAGATAACACAAAACTCACAGCCTATGAGTCAAGTACCTCAAACCTCTTCCCAAAAACAAATACATCTCTTATAAATATTCGGAATTTCCAAGATTCAGGTGGGAACGCAACCTTTTTTCAAAAACGAAATCATTCTTCAGGATTTTTAGACAAACACTCACATTATTACAGATATATTTGATGGATAAAAGGATCTTTAAGATATGTGAAGGATAAACAAACGTATAAGTATAATCAAAACTGCTTTTGAGATATTTAAGTTGCTTTTGAGACGATGCTTAAAAAACAGGAGAGCATGATTTTAGAAAGTCAATCATGCAGCTGATATGTTTGAAATAAACGAAGAAGATAACTAAAAAGTACGGAAACACTATAGAAAAAAATAGCACTAAAAAAGGAAAGTGAATTAATAAAGGAAAGTGGATTAATTTTAGTAGTGTTGATGTAACTCAGTTACATGGATAACACTTAATAACGGTTCTCTCTGGGAGTCCTATGGTTAGGAAGGCAGTCTCTGCAGTAGACTGGTCTTTCGGGGTCAGGTTTAAATGGTACCTGAGTCTCGACGTTACAGTCAGAACAAACTGCGGTGTGCATTTCCCTGGGACCGCTGTTACCGCGGAAACCTCCGGAATTCCCTCTGAAATTTCTGTCATTAAAAGCCATTTTCGTTTTCACCTCCACTTATAGCGGATAGTCAATAGTTTAAAAATAAGATTGTATAGAGCTCTTTGATTAAAAACAAAAATGAGTTTTTAATAACAGATTATACGTCTCTTTATTTTTAATACACCTACCAGACAGATATATTATATAAAGATATCTGTAAAGCCTGGAGACTGTGAAGATACATCTCTTCCAGAGGTTAGATTCATACAGCTTTTTCTTTATCACTCCACAGGTTAATTTCCTGACTGAAAATGCGGACTGGAAGTCTCAACTGGCTTTTCAACTGTTTTTTCAATCTGGAATTCAACCGGCCTTTCTATCATTCTTTCTGGTGAGTCCTCAATTGAGCTTGTAGCCGAGCTTTCGGGCTGGATGGAGGATGTCCCGATTATTTTCCTTGTCCTGAAGGCTGCAAGCAAAAATCCGTATGTAAGAGGACCTATGATGATTCCTATCGGACCGAGAACGAAGACAGGAGCTGCAAAGGCAACAAGAGTAACTGCCGGGTGGATTGCAGCCCTGCTTCTGGCAAGCTTCGGCCTTATTACAAAGTCAGGTGCAAGGCTCAGGAGGATAATTCCCAGGAAAAACAGAGCTCCTGCTGTAAAATAGTCCTCTATGAGGACGTAGTAAAGGGCAAGGAGACCATAGACCGTGCCTGCTCCGACAACAGGCAGAAGAGCCATTATGAAGGTCACAATTCCCCATATAAGAGGGTAAGGTACTCCAAGGGTCCAGTAAAGAACCCCTCCAATTATGCCGGTCATGAGACAGGTCAGGAAGTAGACTATGAAAAGATTCTGGTAGATATAATTGAGCTCCCTGAGGAATACGACTCCCACTTTCCTGTCAGGAAAGAGATTCGGAAGTTCGGCTGCAATAGTTTCGCTTTCCACGAGAAAGTAATAGGTCAGGACAACAATTACGATCAGCTCTATAATCAGGATCGAAAGGTTTGTTGAAATCTGGAGAACGTTACTCTGGATTTCAGGAACATAATCCGTGACAAGAGAGTTCAGATATGTGCCTATGCTTGCGGTCAGCTTCCCTGGATGGGTCTGGATAAAAGGCTCAAAAAGTCCGACTATCCGTCTTAAATCCATATTTGCAAATCCGTTAAGAGTATTGGGAATTTCTAAAATTCTTGAGATCTCATTCATTAAAGCCTTCACTATCATGACGCCTGAGGAAACTGTAAGAAGAAAAATCGCGCCAAGAGGAATCAGAGCGCAGATCTGCTTGCTCTTTACGAATCTGAGACAAAAAAAGTACACAGGATGGATGATGTAAGCAAAAAGAGCACTGAGAATAATAACATAAAAAAATGCTGATGTTATATATAAAGCAAATAATGAAACCAGTATAATTATAACCGCATAAGTGGCCTTTACAGAATTGTAATTTTTCATATACACAAAATACTGAAGAAGTAGATAAATAACTTACTGTCAATATAAAAGAACTCATTTTACGAAAAACTATGTCCGTTTTCCTGATGTGCATAGCATTATAATTAGAAGAGACTTGTTTACAGAAACAGGAAGTTAAAATATAAAGAAATTGAAGATTATAGAATATTCAGAGAGAATTTAAAGGATTTTCAATCACAGAGATATTGTCTCTTGCTTCTCCCGTTTGAAAATTGCGGTTACTGTTCCTTCATCGTCGACGTCATCCTTTATCTGAACAAGCTCCCAACCCTCGTTCCCGATTCTTTCAAGGTCGCTCATCAATTGTGGCATGTTCCTACCATTAATCCTGCGAGAATCATATTCCCATAGATGTATCATCCAATACCCCCTTACAATAAAGAGAAATTTTGTAATGTTAAATATTGTAATAAAACTATAAATAACCCGAACAAAAGGAAAAAACCAATCGGGTTCTTTTAGTTCTCTTATTTCAAATGCAATTGGATAGAAACTGCTTTTTCAGATCCGGATTTTTACATTTGTCTTAATCATTTTATTTTGGTTGTTTTTTCAAGAATCAGAAAGTCTCGAAACTGCAGACCTAAAAAGCACACCTCTTTCATACCTTATCCTTCGAATTCTTTCACGTGCCATGAAATCGAACACAAGTTCAATATCTTCAGGATATCCGCCTCTGGCATGTAAGGGCATAAGGGGTTCCGAGTTCTGCCTTGAAACATAGAACATGTTCCCTCCGAAATAGGCAATATACTCCAGCTGATATTTTTCGAATACGAGGCGAATGAATTTTTTAGAAAGAGGATGCTTTGAGAATTCAAAATCTTCTTCCGTTAATTTAATGCCCGTTTCATACATAAAAGGGGATTGGCAGGATAGGATATAAACTGAAGGTAAACTGCGGATAAACCTGGAGGGTAGAAAAATCCTTATTTACCTGAAGCTCTTGATGGCATCCTCACTCCGGGGATCAGACCTATGAACCTGCCAACCCGCCTGTAGCGCTCAAGAAGGTCCTGCTCCTGTCTGATGTCCTCAAGTTTCTCAAAAATGTACGTATTTTCAGGAACATTGGGAATCTGGGCTCTAAGGATATTAAGTAAAGAGTCAAGCTGCCTGTCCAGTTCTTTTCTATCTTTTTCAAGGTCCTGGAAAATCCATTCTCTTACCTTTTGACTTACAGTACATGTAATTTTTTCCGTAGGTGTGCCTTTTGCCTGAAGACAGGCTGTCCTTGCTTTATACCTGATTCCGGAAAGAGTCTCTTTCAGTTTCTGCTCCAGGACTACCTTTCCAATCTTCGGATACTCTTTTTTCACACTTTTTTGCGCAAGAATGGCGTCTTCTTCCACAGCCTCAAAGAGTCCTGAAGCCCTGTCAAAAGCCCCAATACAGGCCTCAAGAAGTTCCTTCTGGGCAGGCAGATCCCCGGGAATCAGGTTTCCTGCTGCTCGAAGAAGCCCTGCGAATTCTTCCAGAGCTTCGAGGAGCTTCTGGTTTTCTTCAAGATCCTTTATCTCATGGGTTACCTCTGAGAGATACCGTTCACTTTCGAATCTGAAAGACCTCTCATTGAAAAGGATCTGCAAGAGAGCTTCATAAAAGGGATAGTAGAACTCGGGAATCACATTGTCAATAGAGGTTTCAGCTGCCTCTTTAAAGTATTTGACTGCCTCTTTAAGTCCGAAAAGATAGGTAGCCTCGTTTTCCGCCCTGAGCGCTCTCCAAAGGGAAGCCCTTCCAAGGGAGCGGAGTGCATATCTGCGAACATAAATGTAAGGGTTGTCAATAAGAACCTGCAGGTCTCTCCATGCCTGTGTTTTATCAGGCACATCGAAGAAGGCAGGCCCGAGAGCTCGTGTTGCTGCACGTTGCACAAAACTGTCGCTGTGAGCTGAAAGCCTGATAAGGTCGCTCCAGGCTTTTCCTTTATCCGGAACTCCTGAGTAACCGGACGAAAGAGCAAGTGCCGCCCCTTTCCTGACTTCTCTGTCCTCAACTGAAGTAAGCCTCAAAAGATCTTTCCATGCCCTTTGCTTATTATCGGAATATGCAAATGCGACAGCAAGAAGCTCTACCGCTCTTTTTCTAAGCTGGGCGTCCTGGCTTTCAGTGAGCCTGACAAGGTCAAAAAAAACTGAGGATTTTTCCTCAACCGCTGGAAAAACATACGAAAGCAGGCCTGCGGTACCCTTTCTAACGCCTGTATCTCCATCTCCGGACATTTTAAGGAGTTCACGCCAGACGTCCTGTGTTTTGCCTGATTTCCGCGAATAAAGAGCAAGAAGGGATTCAATTGCACCCCTTCTCATCTGTGGGTCGGGATCCGAACTGAGCCGGATGAGCTCTTCTACAATTTCTTCTTTTTCCGGAAGCCCGGAGTATGCTCTTGCAAAAGATTCTGCCGCATCTTTCCGCACATATTCGTCTCTATCCCCTGTAAATTTCAGGAGGTCAAAGACAGGTTTCTTGTTTTCCTTAACCTGCTCATTTTCTATCTTCTCTTTCCCCATTACTTCTCTTTCCCCCATCATTCCTTTTTTCTTTCCTCTCTTCTCTTCAGAGAGAGCATACCCCAGAGAATTAGCTGCATCCCTTCTTACGAAGGCAGCTTTTTCAGATGCAAGTTTGTAAAACCCTGCAGACTTAACTTCTTTCTTTCCCTCCCATATCTCTTTCTCCTTCGTTTCTCCATTTTCCGCTTTTACTTCACTTATCTTATACCCTTCATAAAATTGAGGATCGATCAAAGCAAGAGTTTTCACAACTCTCCTTAGCACATAACTGTCCCTTTTTTCAGCCAGATTCATAAGATCCGAATATGCC
The DNA here is from genome assembly GCF_000970285.1 of Methanosarcina horonobensis HB-1 = JCM 15518. Classification (NCBI taxonomy): domain Archaea; kingdom Methanobacteriati; phylum Methanobacteriota; class Methanomicrobia; order Methanosarcinales; family Methanosarcinaceae; genus Methanosarcina; species Methanosarcina horonobensis. The sequence goes on from NZ_CP009516.1 coordinate 3,256,665, forward strand.
TGGCTTTTATCGGAAACATAAGGGAAAACCTTACTGAGGGTATCAGCAGCCGTTCTCTGAATATACTCATCCTCGTTTCCGGTAAGTCCCATGAGTTCTTTCCAAACCGCATCTTTATCTTCAAGGTACGGGAACACACTGACAAGTGCATCTGCAGCAGTATCTCTGACATACCTATCCCATGCTCCTGTTAGCTTAAGAAGATCAGACCATACTCTGTTTTTATTCGGCGTGTCAGGAAAGATCGAAATAAGAATATTTGCAGCCTGCTTTCTTACAGGCCCTCTTTCATCTTCTATAAGCCTTAAAATGCTGTTCCATGCCCTGTTTTTATCAGGGACCGTAGAAAAGATAGAAGGCAGAGCAAGCAAAATTTCCTTTTGAACTGCCTGATCTACGGATTTTCCTGCGATCTGCAGCATCTCTTCCCAGGCCTCATCTTTCTTTTCATCAGGCAAAAAAGAAAAAACCTCTCCAAAAGTCTTTGAAGCCTGTTCTCTAACCTGTATATCTCCGGCTTCTCCTGCCATCTCAAGGAGGTCCTCCCATGCTTTACCTTTTTTCTCTTCAGGGAGCTCCGGAAAGACCATGCTTAAAAAAGAAGCAGACTTTTCCCGGACATAGAGATCGTCTGATGCTGTCATTTCAAGTAAGTCCTTCCATACCTGTCCCTTATCCGGAAATTCAGAAATGGCATTTGGAAGCGAACGAATAATTCCCCTGCTCACATCCTCAAGGCTTGATTTTGAGTTTACTAGCTCAATCAGGTCTTTCCATGCCCTTTTTTTATCCGGCATGAGAGGAAAAACAGCAATCAGGGAGTTAACTGCCGTTCTGATAATTCTTTCAACAGGATAAGCCGTAAGGTTTACAAACCTCTCCCAGGCCAGCTCCTTTTCCGGCACGTTAGGAAAAACCGTTGTAAGGGAATTTACAGCCTCTTCCCTCACCTCGCTGTCCCTGTCAGAACAGAGTCTCAAAAGATCTTCAAATGCCTGTCTTCTATCAGGAAAAACCTCAAAAAGGGTTCCCAGCTGTCTTGCAGCTTTTATCCGTTCATTCGATGCCTGATTGAAAGTCTTATCATGTATCTCGGGCTGGTCACTCAAAAATTCCCACCAACTGCTGCTCTAATCCCTTCCAGTTATGATATATTCCAGTTTGGCAGGTTTATCTTTTATAAGTATTGATTTTGAATTTTTGCTGGCAGCAAAAGAGCGTTCAACGTCAGGTCATGGAAGAGAAATTGAACTGGATAAGTCTATAACAGCTATTTTCCAGAATAATGTTTTCTCAGACAGGATACTTTTCATAATTCTCAAACTGGATGAGTCTAATAAATATAATCTAAGAAAAATTAGACAGGTTTTTAATTTGGTTTTTGGAGATTTTTTCAGTCCTTTTCTGGATTTTTTTAACCATCGTTCCCATACCCTGCCGTCCAAAGGATGCTCCAGTTCATCTACTAATTGATAATCCGGTTTTCTGAGTATACTGGTTGATGCGTTTTCTTCAGAAAGTTCTATGCGACGATAGTCATTTCCGGAACTCCCTCGAATGCGATTTGCACGAGTACTTTGGCCATGCATGTAGCTGCATAGCTCTCCTTGTAATCCAGAAAAGTAAGGTATGCAATTTCCATACGATTATTTCTCAGAGGCGACTTAGGCGTCCACATGCCTACACAACTATTTGATTCAATCGCCAGATAGCCAATCCAGAGAGAAACATATCCCACATTTGCATACAGCTCGGCAGTTGAGCTCATTAAATCTTTAATTATGTCAGTAAGACCATTATTGGTTTTACAGCCGTGCTATTTTTGGTAATCTCGATGAGTTTTATTAAAATCACTCATTAAGTAGAAAAAGGATCCAGAAAGAGACACTCTATTATTTACCTGGACTTTCACTTAAGGTCAATCTGAATTGAAATATAATGAAGAAGGTATCTCAGTATAAAGATACAGGACTATATACTGACATTTTCATATTTATATCTACAAGAATATCGTTGTAAAGTATGTATATATAGGATAAGTCATATATAAGTAGTAACCAATAGTATAGAGTTTTTTGCGAAGAATATAATGCTTTTAAGATTTCTAGATTTTTGATTGATCAAGCTACAGAAGGCTGAAAAGTAAAGACATTATCTAAGGAGCTTTTTATGGAGTTAATGGATTCTTCGATAACTTTTAGACAAAAAAGTATCTTAATAAAATCACTTCGGTATATGGAAAGACATAAAAAAATTAGTCAGTATTGCGATGAATATAAGAAGAACTGGACTGAATTATCCTTTGATGAAGCGAGCGACTTAATCAGGATGCTAGATAAGATGTCATGGCAATAACTGTTCTTAGCTTTTTCCACTTATTCTTATTGTTTCAAACTTGTTTTTGCTTCATGCTGCTATATTAGATAACTAGAGAAAGGTTGTGCTGATTTGCTTCAGCACTGGAGTCCGATGGCTCGAGGAGTTTGTTGAGAGCTAAAAAGGAAGTAAAACTCTGGCTTGAGTATGCCTGAGGAGAAGTACTCCATGAGCAGGTCGATAAGTGGGATTTGCTTACGGCTATTATACAGTTGTCGGAATGAACAAAAAGCGTATTCTCTCAGAAAATAAAAACCGGCGACGGTTTTTCCTGAAAAATGAAAAAAAGGAGATTCTTGAAATCTAAAATCTCAGCAGGTCTTTATTTAGCTATTTTTTGCTATTACTTTAAATCTCTTCAGTCTCCTCATACTCAGGGTATTCAACTTTCCCCATGAAAAGGATGCAGTTTGTCCTTCTGTCCTCTATGAAGAACATGAAAGGATGGTCGGCTTTGAACTCTTTTGGTTTGGGATCCCATGAGATGCTCATGCCCCTCTCCATCACAACCGCTGTTGCTGCGGCAGCTTCCGTACCCTCTTCCTTCACATCTATAAACGTTTGATGAATCACTCTGGAAATCGATAATGGATCGTCACTAATTCCTGAAAAATTTGCCGGACCGAAGGCATCCACAACGCCCATATCGATGAGAGAATTAGTAAGTTCGGTTTTAGTCTCAAACTTAAATTTAGGAATTGAAACCTTTACTTCTTCTACGGATTCCATGTCATTTTTAAGTTTAGTGTAATCGTTTAGTGTGAATCCTGTCTCAAACTTTTCAATATTGTTGTTTTTCGGAAGCACAATGTACATAGATAAGTCGTTGCCTTTATAAGGCAATTCTATAATCTTCGCCTTTGAGTTTTCGCCATAGTTAAATCTGTTACATATGTACATCGTGTCCAGAGAGATTTCTTCTCCTCCAGTCGGATAAAAGGGTTTTTTATCCGTCATTTCCTTATCAAATTCATACACCCATTTTCCGTTAAAGTAAATCGCATTTGTAATAATTACACGCGTGTCAGCTGTTATTGAATTTTTCGGGACGAGATCTTTGATTTTATCACTGGTTTTGTCTTCGACCCACTTATTAATAGTATTTCTGGAAGCGTCAGGTTTTCTTACAAAATCAAGATTTGTTACTTCTCCGTCATAGTATTTTTTCACGTTGTAGATGTATGCTTCCTTTACGGGATACCCTTCCTGAATCCATAATGCATTTGCAGTTTGAAGTTCATAATCACTATTTACGGAATTTATCGTGTTGTTCGTTCTCTCCATACGAACCTTCAAAATCGTTTTATTGGCAGGGAAATAGAATACATTTGATGTCTGCTCTTTTGTAGTGCCTTCAGCTCCCTCATAACAGATTGCCATGGCAGTATATATGCTGTGTGGAGAAAAAAAGACGTTTCTCTTATTTCCGCTTTCATTTCCGCTTTCCAGTTGTGCCAGTTGAGAATACATATCAAAAGCAAAAGCATTATTTGCAGCTGCAATGTCATAATCTTTAACTGAGTCAGCACTTATCGTATTTTCCGGAACGACAGTCGTATTTTCTTTAATCACAATCGTATCTTCGATGCAGCCTGTGCAGAGCAACGTCAGGGTAAATAAAAGAAAAACAATTTTCACTTTGACCATGCATTCTAATATTTTTAAACTGTTACTAAAGTTTATTTATATATTATTAAGAAAAATATCTTTTTCCGTAAATAAGACAAGATGTTGGATCCAAAAACAGAGGTAGACTTTTTTCGATTGTTTTGATCTCTTTCTGGCAACCGAGTTTTAAATAATCACTTCTTATAGATCATCTAAAGATCATAGGAGCATTCTAAAGCTTCCAACAAAGTATTTATCTGTTATTATATTTATTCCAGTAAAGGTATTGCACTTATTGATATTACTTTATTCTGGAACCAAACCAAAGAAAGGAACGTAATGTTTTGCAAACGAAGGATGAAATAATGCAACAGAAGGATGTAATAATCAGTCAACTGGCAAACAGTCAATTAACAATAAGGCAACTGGCACAAACAGTTACGGATTTTCTTGAGCCTGTAATTCCCTATCTGGTCATCGGGTCTAAAAAAGCGGACGAAGAAGCTATCAAAAAAGCAGGACCTGAGGTATGGGTGGTTAAGAAAAAGATGTGGGAAAAACTATGTTCGAGAGAATGTCTCGAATTAAAAGAAGCCGCAGGAGATATGATCATTGCACCCTCTGATCCGGAAGTAAAGCTGGCTCTGGTTCAGAAGATACTGAAATCATTTGAAAAATATCCTGCTCTGGAAAAAGAAATTTCATCATTTATTGAAAACGGACAAATAAAGAAGATAGCAGTCGAAGAGAGTTCAAACATGATCACTGCACAAAATTCAGATGATAAAATCAGAGTACTTGAAGAATTTAACGAACTGCTTGAAAAATTAATAGCAACAAATAGTGATGTCGGTTTTATCAGTGATATCAGGGATTTTAATAGTGTCAACTCTGACAATGCTGTCCGGAATTCAGAGCTTTCAGAATGCAGGCAAGGAAATGAAAAAATTCTAGAAAAAACCCTTGACTTTGCCTGCCAGATCCAGTACGGAGACCTGAGATCCCAGGCCCTTTCACTGATTGTTCCTTATCTGAAAGGTCCAAAAAAGGGAGAATACATAAAAAAGGTTCTTTACTCTACATCCAATATTCAGGACGAATCAGAGAGGGCAAGAATTCTTTCTCCGCTTGCTTCTTACCTGAAGGGAATGGGAAAAGAAGAGCTTATTGAAGATATTTTTGATTTCTCTCCTCATATTCAATATGACGATGCAAAGTTTCAGATATTTTCCTTACTTATTGAGCATCTTGAAGGCTTAAGGAATGAAATTCTTCTTGAAAAAGCCCTCGAAATGACAGCCGGAATTCAATCCGAGTTTCTGAGGATTCAGGTTTTTTCGATGCTTATCCCCTGCCTCAAAGGGCAAAGAAAAGAGGAAATCATAGAAGAAGCCCTTCAGTTAGCTTTCAGCCTTAAAGACAAAGACATGAGACCGCAGGCTCTTTCATTCATAATTCCATATCTGGGTGAGGCAAGAAAAAAAGAAACTCTGAAAAAAACCCGCGAGATTGCTTCCGCGATTAAATCTGAGTATCGGAGGTTACAGGCCCTTTCTTCACTTGTATCCTATACTGAAGAACAAGAAAATGGAGATATCATGTAAAAAAATCCTTGTCTCAGGCACTGTTGCAAATTAATCTTATCAGTTCTCAGCAGCAGGATCGAAAACACTGGGTTACTCGTTCGAATTTGGATGAAAAAAGAAATGGATATTTTTCAAAATTTCTTTAATTCTGAAAACCAGATTGAACTTCATACTTCAAACTAAACTTTGCACTTCACACTAAAACCTATTCTTAATGAAGATTAACTATTTATAAACTGATAATGATATTACTCGAATAGTATTTAATTGACATTTATTTAATTCTTATACTAATCTAAACTTCTTTATTAATTTATTTCATTATTTAATTGCTTTTGTAGTCCAGTCTAAATAAAATGGCTGAGTTTGTACGTGGGGGGTTGAAGAATGAAAATGAAATCGATATTTTCTCTGCTAGTAGTCTGCTTGGTTTTTTCTCCTGGATTAGCTCAGGCACAGAATGAAGAGAGCAGCTGTAAATCTATAACATTTGTTAACGTTACACCTGACGCGTTTGAGTGCATGAAGAACAGGCTTCAGAATTATGGCATCGATGTCCCGCCTGGAAATGAAGGAAAGCTTTCAGAAAGAGGGGTTACCGGGAGATTCGAGTGGGATGGTAGGTCTATTCTTACCACTACAATCGAGGAAAAACCTTTTTTCGTCAGCTGTGAGACCGCAGATGAGAGAATGATACTATTCGTAGACGAATGCAAAGGTGCGTGAGGGAAAAACTGGAGAGAGGTAGAAGTTTTTTCTGATTTCCCGAGAAATCAAATTGCGGGCGGCCACCCCACCCTAAAGGATGGGGTATGCTTCGGGCCGCCCGCCCGGTTGTTCTGGTAATTAGAAATCATCAAGTCTTCTTTGCTTGGATCTCATGAACCTATGCAATCGAGACTCTTCACTCGGTTTTCCTTGCGATTCTTTAATGTAATGCTTAATTGTATCAGCAGTTACGTTTCCAACGGATCGATAGAACTTTCCACTTGACCATAGATTTCCACCCCAATATCGTTTTTTAAGATCAGGATGAAGCTTGAATAAGCTGTAAGAACTACCTCCTTTCAAATACTGAATTACCTCTGACAGAGAATTACTTGGATGAAATTCAAGAAACAAATGAACATGATCATCTACTACTTCCATTGCATGTATTTTGTAGCTATTTTTAGCACAAATTATACTGAGAATCAACTCGCAATCCTTTTTAATTCTCTTATTGTAGAATATATTGTATCGATACTTAGGCACCAACACGATGTGGTAAGTAATCTGACCATAGCCATGGCTAAAACTGCGTAATTCCAACTTATATCACATCCTAGCCAAAGGTGGCTGGCACCACCTCTGGTTATGGTGCCAAAAAAACCTTATTTTACAAAAAAAGTGAGGATTTAGATAATTAAAGTGAAAAAACGAAGAGGCGAGGGTTCACTTCATCCCCGACCTGAAGGACGGGGTATTCGTGACCCTCTGCGCTCCCTTAGTAATGAAGAAAAAAGGGGAAATAGGGGCCAAAAAAGCATCAGATAGCATCAGGCTTATTTCAATTTGATAAAAATTACTGCTTTTCCCCTGTTCTTTCTTTGCCGGAAGCTCTCTGCCCCTTTCCTGCTGTGCCGGAACCCTTCCTTCTCGCATATGGGGCCTTTTTTGCTGCAAGCCTGTAAAGCTCTTCAGCCGGGTTTCCTGCTTCGGAAAGCTCGGGATAATCGTCCCTGAGTGCTTTCAAAGCCCGCCGGGATATGTAGTCCATTTGTCTCAGGGTCAGGTTTTCGACATCTTGCATGGCTTTTTTTTGATCAGGGAGCTGGTGGAAGATCCGTACCATAATATCTCCTGCTCTGTCCCGCACATGGCTGTCCCCGCTCCCTGAAAGTTTCAGCAGGCTTTCCCAGACCTGTTTTCTATCTTCCATGTAAGGGTATATCAAAATAAAGGCATTCGAGGCGAGTTCACGGACTTCCCCATGCTCGCTCCCTGCAAGAGCTATAAAATCAGCCCAGATCTTTTCTCTATCCGGCATGGAAGGGAAAAGCAGGATTAAAACTTCTACTGCACGTGTTCTGACATAACTGCTCTCGTCCTCAGCCAGCCGAAGGAGAAAGTCCCATGCTTTTCTTTTCTCCGGCATATAGCCGAATGCAGAAACGATAGACAAGGCTACGGCTTTCCAGACTTCCGGGTCTTCGGTCCTTAGAAGTTCAAGCAGGCGGTTCCAGACCTTTTCTTTTTCCGTACCCGAAAGTTCTATGAAAAATGTTCCAAGGGTGTTTATTGCTTTTCCCCTGAGAGTTTTATCTTCATCGGAACAAAGCCTGATAATGTCCTCCAGAGCTTGCTGCCTGTCTGGAAGGAACCCAAAACATGTTATGAGCTGCTGTAAAAAGTCTGTTCTTTCATCTAAACTCGGGCTAAATGTTCTTTCGTGTACGTTGGACTGATCGACCAAGAGTCCTCACCAGCAATAGCACAAATTTTATGAAACTAAACACTTTACAACGATTTTACTTTGGTTAAGTATCCTGCTTGTTGAGAAAAATGAGAAAAATATAATATTCAGGTACTCTATAAAAAGAAAAAAGTACTGTATAAGAAATTTTATTTTTCCGAAATCTTAAACTCGTATGTGAAATCTCCACCAGCTTCTCCATCTTTATCTCCATCAAAAGGAGCACCTTTAGCATCTTTGATAACCCCTGATCCCGTGTCAGTTCCTATCAAAGTAATAGAGATTTTAGTCTCTTCTTCTCCCACAGGATACTCTTCAGAAGGCCTGAACGTCAGCGTTCTGGTACTGGCATCAAGAGTACCTTCTACAGGATTTTTCGAAGCTGAACTCCTGACAATAACTGTATCCTTCGTGACAGTAGAACTGTCGATAGAAGAATCGAACTCAATCCAGATAGGGGACTTCGGGTCCTTGGAAAATATTTGTCGATCTGGATAAACAGACTTCACAGTAGCAGGGTATGGGCGTTTAAGTACCTTCTTTGGAACTACATGGAATTTTTTGTACGCTTTTTTCTCTTTAATATATTTATCATAAGCATATCTCGCCGTAACACCGGCAACAAAGCCTACCGCAGCTCCGGCGGCTGTCCCAACTGTTGTCCCTACTAACAGGCCACCAAGTAAATGATGTTTCTTTTTAAGCACATATTTCTTTGTCAATTCTTTACCCCCCATATTTTTACCATTTTTATTTACTCAACCTGAATTTTACTCCATCTAGTAAATCCTCTCCAAACATGTCTCCTGGCTGAAGTTTACAACTTAAATATCATGCTTCCTTCAGAGATGAATGAAAGAAATTACCAGTTAGTTTTGAGTTTGACTACGTGTTTCTTGGATATATATATTTGATCATATTATTAGCATATATAATATACGTTTGATAAATAATTGTAGTAGCCTGTTTACTTCTTTTGTTAGCTTTTTATCTTCATGAATGCAGGAATAAATTCAATGATTAAAGAAAAAAGAAAAACTTTGAGGTCTATGGAAAGCATTTTTTTTATTTAAGTAAGACACTTCGCTGAAAACTAGCGGGGTTTATCAGCGCAACTTTGATTTAAAGTACTGTTGCGGGTAATGCAAACAGTCTTTTCTTCTTACAATTCAGGTGCTGATGTTCTCATCGGTTACGCGCACGCTGAGGGACAGCCTTCTAGAAAAATAAGTAAGGTTCATACAATCCTTTAATATAATGAATAACTTGCGTGTAAGAACGCGTAAATCCAGTTGCATCAATTGCTAATAGAAACATCTTCTCCATGTAAGTAAAATAGCTTCAGGACTCTTGACAAGATTAGATTAAATGATAAAGAAGGAATTCTGCAAAAGAAGGAATTCTGGATATAAAATTTCGAAGAGTAGTGTACTGACGAATCTTATCAAGGTCAAGTTTTTCCTTTATTTTTATGAGATCAATAAGTTCTACAAAATCACGATAATCTGTACTTATATACTCCTTCGATAAAGCCAGAACAAGAAGTTAATGTTGAGTATAAACGTGTTTGAAATATTTACAGGAGTAAAAAAGGTTCAATCTGGGAAGTCGAACCTTTTTAAGACTGAGATTAACAAATTTAATATACTTATTTGATGACAATAGAGATTGCTTCTCTTTTCTGTGGGGGAAAAATAAGGAGCAATTTTGAAACCTGATTTTTATAGATTTTTGGGTAAAAATAAGCAGTTAGAGGATTTCTACAGAGCCTTTCAAACTATATCACATACAGGAAACCTGGACACAAGACCGGGGATTATATACTGGAATTTCTGGACGAACTACATGCAAGAGAAAGAAAGACGATTATCATTATTACCATGATCTTGACCTGGTAAAATACGCAACAAGGGTTGTATACATCAGGGACGGAGAGATAGAAAAAAAACCAAGGAAAGCAAGAAAAGTGAAGCGGAGGAACAAAAGTGAAGAAGTTCTCTTTACTTACAATCTTACTGGTATTTTCAGCATTTACATGCCTTGGAGCCGGAACAGCACTGAGTGCATCAAACGGAAATATAAACTCTGCATCTCTGGATGTAAATTTAACCAACCAGAACCCTAACACTGCCCGCCCTGGGGAACCTGTTGAACTCACTGTCAGCGTGCAGAATGTGGGAACAAAGGATCTGAAGGACATTACTGTCACCGTCAAACCGGAATATCCCTTCACTGGGATTTCCGGACAGTCCCTTGGAAAAAACATCTCTTATCTGAATGCACGGCAGGATACTAAAGAGGGAGGCGTCCTTAAATTCAAGCTAATGACAGATGCCAACGCATCTGCTGGTACTTATGATGTAGACATTGTCACTACCTATAAAAGTGGATCCGGATCTTCGTCAAACACATACACCACTACAAAAACCGTCACTATTGATGTAAGGGGCAAAGAGTACGCTCAGATTGTAACCATAGACAAGGCGAACATTGACATTGCAAAAGAAGAGACTCTTGAGTTCATCATAACAAACACCGGAACTTCCCCTCTGAAAAACATGGTAGTTTCCTGGAAAGACTCTAAAGGTGTGATCCTCCCTGTATACTCGGACAATACAAAGTATATCAAGTACCTGGATGCAGGTGAATCAGTAAACGTTGTTTACGCCGTAATGGCAGATGTAAACGCAGATCCGGGACTTTATACTCTGGACATAAACCTCGTTCTTGAGGACTATGAATCAAACGAGCAAACCATCAATACTACAGCAGGAGTTTTCGTAGGTGGAGAAACCGACTTCGATGTTTCGTTCTCAGAAAGCGATGAAGGAGAGATCTCGCTCTCAGTTGCAAATGTAGGTAATAACATTGCATATTCGGTGAAAGTATCTGTCCCGAAACAGGAAAACTACAAAGTATCGGGAAGTTCCTCAACCATTGTTGGAAACCTTGAGAAAGGTGACTATACAATCGCTTCATTTGACGTAACCAGCACACAGGGCGCCTTAGGGACTGAAGGTAGTGAGGAAGAGTCCGGTACCGCAAGAGCAGGTGCTGAAGGAGGAAATTTAACTGCTGCTTCCGTTGAAGGCAATCCGCTGAAAGTCCGGATTGAATACACGGATGCAAAAGGAGAAAGAATAACTGTGGATAAGGAAGTAGAGCTCGAGATTACCGGCGGAGCTATGCCTGCACAGGGACAAAGACCAGGCAACAGCGGTGGAATCAGTTCATCCCTGCTCTATATTGCGGTAATAGTTCTTGCAGGCGGAGCATTTGTGTACCGGAAGAAAATACAGGAAAGGGTACAGGCAAAAAGGCTGAAAAAATCCGGTAACAAAAAACCTGAAGGTAGCAAAAAGCCTGAAGAACAGAAACACGTCCATGAAGCATCAAAAGACTGAAAAATCAACACCTTTAGATAACGGGGGGTTCAAGATAAGAAATTCAATCTACCTGAAAATGGCCCTGAACATGCTTGTGCACAGCAAGCTCCGAAGCTGGCTGACCATTATCGGGATAGTTATAGGAGTCGGATCTGTAATCGGCATTGTCTCTTTAGGGGATGCCATGCAGGCAGACATTCAGACCAGGCTTGCCGAAATGGACCTGACAAAAATACTCATAAGTCCGGGATATACAAGGGCGGAATCTAACATGCGTGGCCCTCCAGGAATGGGCTGGGAGACATCAATGGATGCTGAATTGACAGATGATGATATTGATGCACTCCAGGGTCTGGAAAGTATAGAGCATATTACCGGTCAAATTTCCGGCAGCGAAGAGGTAAAATATGCAGGAGAAACTGCAACCCTCTCAATCATAGGTGTGGACCCCCAGGTCTGGAAGTACATGACAACACTTAAGCCTCAGTCCGGAAGATTGCTCGAACCGGCTGATAGGTATGTAGCAGTTATAGGAAGCGATATTGCCAGTGGAGTTTACGACCGGGACATTGGAGTTAACCAGATAATAACAATAGATAATAAATCAGTGAGAGTTGTCGGAATTCTGGAAGAAAAGGGAGAAGGAGATGACTTAAGTATCTACATGCCAATCGATGGGGCAGTGGAGCTTATTGAGGATGCAGAAGAAGGTGTTTATGACTATATCGTTGTAAAAGCCAAAAGTGAAGACATGGTGGACGAACTTATGGAAGATATAGAGGACAAGCTCATGATCTCAAGACACGTTATTAAGGAAGAGGACAGGGACTTTTCCGTAACAGCTGCAAAGTCTATGGCTGAGTCTGTTACCGAAATGACAAGTTCGATGACACTCTTCCTCGGAGCCATTGCAGCCGTCTCCCTTCTTGTAGGAGCTGTGGGTATCGCCAACACCATGTTTACCTCTGTACTGGAAAAGACAAAAGAAATAGGGACTATGAAAGCCATCGGGGCGAAAAACAGGGATATACTCATGATTTTCCTCTTTAACTCCGCAATGGTAGGGCTTGTTGGCGGCATTCTTGGAGTTATACTGGGATGGATTGTTTCAGCTGGCCTCCAAACGATGATGGGAGGTGAGATGATGTCAGGAGGTGGAGTAAGCCCTTACCTGATGATTGAAGGACTTGTATTGGCAGTTCTTATAGGCGTGATCTCAGGAGTGGTGCCTGCATACAGAGCCTCGAAATTGAAGCCTGTAGATGCATTGAGATATGAATAAAAGGAAAAAAAGGGATTACCCTTTCTTAATTTTTAATATTTGAACGTTTTTTGAGACCTGATCTGTTTCCGAACTTTTGACAATCCAGTCAATGTATTTTTCCTGACAATCTAAGTTATCTACTCTTTTAAACACTGAATTGTGAGTACACTGACTTCAACTCTCCAATGCTTAACCAGTTCTCATATTTTGGCGTGTATACAAACTCAAACTTACCCCTAATGCTTTCATTTTGTTATCTATTGTTTCCTTTTACAGGGTTTGATTTGGTTTTTAATGAAAATGTATTGTTTTATGAGAAATCTCTCAGTATAACCAAATTTATATCAATGTTATATTACAACAGATATAACAAATAGATCAAGTTATAAATCATTATTACCCTGCTCTCTTACGAAGAATAATAGATGTCGCCACAAAACAGGCAATGAGAAAGAGAAAAAAGCAGGGAATAAGAAGCTTGAAGCCCACAAAAACTGAAAATCAAACCGATAGAAAACGGAAGGATGCAAGATGAGAAATTCAACCTACCTGAAAATGGGCCTGAATATGCTTGTGCATAGCAAACTCCGAAGCTGGCTGACCATTATCGGGATAGTTATAGGGATCGGGTCTGTTGTTGGTATCCTCTCTCTCGGGGAAGCTATGGAAGAGCAGGTGCAGAGCAGGCTTGCCGAAATGGATCTTACAAAAATAACCATTTCCCCCGGATATATTAAAGCATCTTCAAACATGCACGGACCTAGAGGTGGATGGTCCAGGGAAGGTGGTACGACAACGGATGTCGAATTAACCGATGATGACATTAAGGCACTTCAAGGCCTGGATGGTGTACAATATATAGCCGGTCAGATTTCCGGCAGTGAACCCGTGGTTTATGCCGCACAAAATGCAACTCTGTCAATCACAGGTGTGGACCCTCAGGTCTGGAAGTATATGACTACTCTGAAAACGCAATCCGGAAGGCTACTTGAACCCTCGGATAAGTATGTCGCAGTTATAGGAAGCGGAGTTGCCAGTGGAATTTATGACCAGGATATCGGAGTCAATCAGGTAATAACGATCAATGGTAAAGCAGTGCGCGTTGTCGGAATTCTTACAGAAGAGGGGCAGGGCGACAGAAGCATTTACATGCCAATCGATGTAGCGGTAAACCTGATTGACGATGCAGAAGACGGTGTTTATAATTCAATCACGGTAAAAGCCAAGAGTGAAGACCTTGTGGACGGACTTATGGAAGATATCGAAAAGAAGCTCATGATTTCGAGGCACATTATCAGGGATGACGACAGGGACTTCTCTGTTAGCGCCTCAAAGTCTATGGCTGAGTCTGTTACCGAAATGACAAGTTCGATGACACTCTTCCTCGGAGCCATTGCAGCCGTCTCCCTTCTTGTAGGAGCTGTGGGTATCGCCAACACCATGTTTACCTCTGTACTGGAAAAGACAAAAGAAATAGGGACTATGAAAGCCATCGGGGCGAAAAATAGGGATATACTCATGATTTTCCTCTTTAACTCCGCAATGGTAGGGCTTGTTGGAGGCATCCTTGGAGTTGCTCTGGGGACCTTTGTTTCATCCGGGCTTCAGGCGATGATGGGACAAATGACATCAGGAGGTGGAGTGAGTCTTCACCTGATGGTTGAAGGCCTGGTTCTCGCAATAGTAATAGGTGTGATCTCAGGAGTTGTTCCTGCGTACAGAGCCTCGAAATTAAGGCCAGTAGACGCACTGAGATATGAATAAACGGAGAAAAGAAAGGGATCAACTCTTTCTTGATTTTCTTGCTTGACCGGAAGAAGAAAAAGCAGGGAAAAGTAAGGCAGATTTATGGTCTTTTATTTGTCAGCTCTTTTTGAAAAAGAACCTGTATGCAAGATTTGTAAGAGACATATTTTTACTTATTGAACAGGAACTTGCAGAACAAAACCTTCAATTTACACAATTTTCCTTCCAAACATCACTGCAAAATGATAGTATTTATATATGCAACTGACATCACAAAACCCTGCTTCTTTAAGCCATTCCAGCTGTTGATCCAGTTTCGAATCCTTATCAAGTTTGGTCCGTTCATAACCAGCCAGTATTTCTTCCTCGGTAAGGCCGCTGTTTTCGACGTAGTGTCTCCATGTTGTCTTATTTAGATTATCTATGAATGGAGTTTCTCCATGTACCTGATCCGCGTTGATGAAAATCCCATTCTCTTTAAGAATGGAATAACTTTTTTTATAGAGCTTATTTTTCTCTTCATCTTCCAGATGGTGGATAGACAGGGCTGACACTATCATATCGTATTTTTCCGTGAAATCATATTTTGAATAATCTGCTATAATATATTTTACGTTTGAATTACCTCTGAATCTGTCTTTTGCCACATCCAACATTTTTTCCGAGATATCAATAAGAGTAAGTGATGCCCCAGGATATCTTTTCATCAGAAATGCCGATAGAAGCCCTGTTCCGGCACCCATATCCAGTATTCTTGGGCTTTCCGTACCTACTGATGCCACGGATACCGCTGTTCCATAGAAATCATCAAAGCAGGGTATAAACTTCTTTCTCTGTTCATCATACTTTTTTGAAACAGCATCAAACTTTCTTTGAACTTCGCTCATGTCTTTCTCCGGTTTTTACACTATGGGCTGGCATTTCTTTTCTTTTGCACTGCATATACTTTGTACTGCATACCATTAATTCGTTTTGACCTGTCAACCGTATCAAGTGTTTGTTTAATGTTTTGAAACTGATCCTGGTGTATTCTGTACAGAGCTCAAAAATAATTTATATTTTGCGGCATTATTAGAACCATGTATGAAAAAGATAAAGCAGCAGCCAGTGCAGACAAGAGCCGAGAATTTGGCGTACTGGGAGATGTCCTGAGGGAACTGCAAAGGGAAGAACTGGAGGAGTTTGAGACATGCCAGAAGGAAACTCAAGAAACATGCACGGCACAGAATACAATAAAGATGATGATAGAGATCAATAAAACGCTAAAAGAAATAGCAGAGACTCAGAAGAAAATATTAGAAGAGATTAAAAAAATCAGGACCGAATAAGTTCCAGTTCATGTTTTATTTTTTCGCATTAACAGATGTTTTCAATTTTCAATTTTCAATTTTTACTGCTGTAGGTTTAGTGGTTTAGAGTAAAAAAGGTCTTAGAATCAGTTCAGGAAGAATTTCAAAAAATTTCCTGAGAAATAATATTTTAAGAAATCTCCTGAAAAATAATTTATGGGTGTGGGGGATATTAAAGAGGTTTTGTCCAATTTAGAGAGATCTGTACATACGACAGTTCCCCACAACCCATTCAATATAATACTAAAGTTGTATTTATACTTCACTTCTGAGAATGAAAAGAAGATTTGTCCGTCACCCCAAAACAAGAATTAAGTATAAACATAATTCCTCCAGCTGGATTTTTAAAATTAAGACAAAAAGTGATTTAAATAGAAGGTAGAGACGAACTAGAACAAAATCTAAGCTAAAACAAAAGTAGACCTTTACAATTTTCAAATTCTGAAGAAAATCCTTATTAAAGTTTTTCTGGTTTTATCTTTAATGCACCTTCTTTGGTTTTATTCTCTTACGCGTTCCACTAGTTTGTCTTGCGTATAGTCTGTTTTGCTTATTCTTTCAGTTTCATCGGTTCGCCGCAACAGTCCATATCGCCGGTGCAGCCTGCAGAGCAGCTGTTATCTACGCATTCATTTACTACCTGTAGTTCAAACCCGCACCTCTCACAGACAAGTATTTGGCCCTGTTTCAGATCGGTACAATTCATTGCATACTCCCCTTATATACTTGACAGAAAAAATATGTAATTTAGATTAAAATTGGTTTTGAAACAAAGATTCTGAAAATTGGTCTGCTTATCGATAATTCAAACTTATTCAGAAATTTCTTCAAGGCTTTTCCTTGCAACGCAACCTTCAAGGGAAGCATCTGCAACGGCTTTTGCAACCGCAGGCACCACGTGCTTATCGAGAGGGTCAGGGATAATATAATCTTCTGAAAGCTCGCCGGCAGTCACAATATTTGCAAGGGCACGGGCTGCTGCCATTTCCATTTCAGAGGTTATCTTCCTTGCACAGGTACCAAGAGCCCCTTTGAAGACTCCGGGGAAACTCAAGCAGTTGTTGAGCTGGTTTGGAAAATCCGACCTGCCAGTCGCAACGATTCTTGCACCCGCTTTTTTTGCAGCATCGGGCATAATTTCTGGGACAGGGTTTGCCATAGCCATTACAATAGCATCTTTTGCCATTGAGTGAACCATATCCTCGGTTACGATCCCTCCGACCGAGACTCCTATAAAGAGGTCAGCTCCCGGCAAAGCTTCTTTTAGCCCTCCTTTTAACTTTTCAGGGTTCGTAAGCCTTGCAACTTCTTCTTTTACAGGGTTCATGCCTTTTTCCCGCCCTTCATATACAATTCCCTGGCTGTCGCAGGTAAGGATTTTTGCTGGATCTGCTCCTGCCCTTACAAGGAACCTGAAAATTGCAACCCCTGCAGCCCCAAGTCCTGAGATTACTATTTTTAGTTCGCTCAACTCCTTTTTTACAATTTTAAGGGCATTAAGGAGCCCGGCAAATACGACAATGGCAGTTCCGTGCTGATCGTCGTGGATAACAGGAAGGTCAAGCTCTTCCCGCAACCTTGCCTCAATTTCAAAACACCGGGGTGCACTTATATCTTCAAGATTAATGCCCCCGAAGACCGGAGCCAGGTTTTTTACCGCTTTAATAACCTCTTCGGTATCCTGAGTGTCCAGACAGATCGGAAAAGCATCTATGCCGGCAAATTCCTTGAAGATTATAGCTTTTCCTTCCATAACCGGCAGAGCCGCATAAGGACCTATGTTCCCAAGCCCGAGTACAGCTGATCCGTCAGTTACGACAGCAACCGTATTTTTCTTAAGAGTGTACAGGTAAACAAGATTCGGATTTTCGCTAATTTTCCGGCAGGGTTCGGCAACTCCAGGCGTATAGGCAACGCTTAAGTCGTGAATTGTACGCAGATGAACTTTGCTTGCAACTTCAAGTACGCCTCCAAGCCTTCTATGCATTGCAAGCGATTCCTGATACAATGAAGTGTGCACGTCATTCTCATTTTTGATACCCTGTTCAGAAATCTTTTGAGAAGTTGTTTCAGAGCCCTTCTCTACATTTCCTTCCAGATCTTTTTCCGTGTTTGAAACCAAACGAACATCTCTAATTTTACTAGCCCCCTGTTGGTATAAAGAACAGTTCCGGAAAGGGAAATTTCCGAAAAACTGGTCATTAAAAAGCACGTTGTTGCTCAATAATCTGTACAAACCATAAATAAATCAAGTGGAATGAAATTCAGAAGATTTGTTTCTCTTCAGAAAGAGATATACCATTTCAGGAGAATTAATCTGTATGCAGATAAAAGGAATTGCACGTGATACTCTTGATTTTATCCTCGAAGCTAGCAGGTCAATGGCTCCTGAAGAGTTTGCCGGGCTTTTGCAGGAAAAGGACGGAATAATCACCGAGGTACTTATCCTGCCCGGAACGGAGTCCAGCGACTCAAGTGCAGTCCTCAGGCTTTATATGATGCCGAATGTAAAAGCTGCAGGTTCGGTCCACAGCCATCCCGGACCTAACCGAAGGCCGTCAAAAGCTGACCTGCGTCTCTTTTCGAAAACAGGAAACTGCCATATTATAGTGGGTAGTCCTTACAGCAGGCAGAGCTGGACCTGCTATGATAGGGAAGGAAATATCAAAGAGCTTCCTGTCCTTGATATAGAATTCGAAGAAGATATGGAAATTTGAGAAGACAAGACTTGCATGACTACATCTCCTGTAAAATGTAGTTATTGTTTAAATCAATACCCGGACAAACTCGAGCCAATATTCCTGCTTTATTCTCCAGAATAACCGATTAGTTTATTCACTGTAGTGATAATTTTACCGTTTTTTACAGTAATACCTGAGAAGATAGTGATTTTTCTCCGGAACCTGTCTGCTGCCTGCCTTATTACCTACCAAAAACATTTTATTTACAGATACGCATTATTTATGGGATACATCCTGCACGTTTATTTGAAGGCAGGAACTTTAGCTCAAAGTATGTATCCGGGAAATATATCTGGAACTCAAGATCCAGATAGCCTTCACGTATCTGGAGGTAGTAATCTTAATGCCTACATGCCAAGACTGCAGATTTTATACGGCTATTGATGAGATAAAAGGCGAATGCTTCAGCCTCGGATTTGAAGTACGCGGGAAAACCGATTCCAAGAAGTGCCCGGAGCGGGCTTTCAGGCCAAATAAAAGTCCCAAATCGAAAAAAGCCGGAGCGGCAAGGTACTAACATGAATAACGGATCGGGGACGAAAAAACTCGTTAAATGAGGTTGAAAGTGTAAAAAATACATTGATCAAGCCTCCAGCTGGACAAAACACCGGAAAGCGCAAAAAAAATCTTTTTTCTGCTTGCCGGATCAAACGAATTTTAAGTTAGTCCCATTTCTTTCCTTTTTATATCTTCTTTTTTACTTTTATGTTTCTTTATACGCTAACTTTTGATATTTTATTCAAACTTGCCTAATTTTTATCAATTGAAATAAGATAAAGGAAAGACTAAACCTCATACCTGACAAGGCAGAATAGATATGCCGCTTTTGTCAGATGTGATCAGTAACTTTCCAGATATCCTTTAATGTTGATCTTTCGATCAATATGCTTTTTGATCTCCGGAAACAACAATATATTCAGATCTGGTCTCTGTATCCGATCCATTTGCATTCGTTACTGTAAGGCTTACATTATATTTTCCAGGTTTGGTAAATGAGTAGTATCCTCTGGATTGCCAGACTCGGAAAGGATGCTTATATCCTGTATCCCGATGTCCACACTTTCGTTATAGGAACCTGGATAAACGAGAATTAGATCCCCTGAAGAGGAACAGTTTACTGCTTCCTGAATCGATTTATAATCCGCATCTGAACCATTATTATCTACTTAATTTCCCTGGCGGATGCAGGGTTATAAGCTGTAAAAATAAAAAAGACAGCAATCGCTAAAAGAACAGTTAATTTACTTTCCCACATCTGTTACTCCCCTCTAAACCAGAAATACGAAATTACTAAAACCCTACAAAGTCCTGAGAATTGGCTATTTAAGAGCTGTTAAATCTTATTTTCCGGATTTTATATAACCATTTATAGGAATTGCGAATGCAAAGGTACTCCCCTCCTCCTGGACGCTCCTGAACCAGACATACCCTCCGTGCAGGTGTACAATCTGTTTAACCAGAGAGAGCCCAAGCCCGGTTCCCTGGGAGCTTTTCGAGAGAAACGGATCAACCTGGCTGAAGGGCTTGAAAAGTTTGCACTGGTCTTCAGCTTTGATCCCTATTCCATGATCCTTAACCGTTACTTCCACCATATCTCCTTTCTTTTTTGCCTCTATTTTCACAGGACTATTTTCATAGGAGAACTTTATAGCATTATCCAGGAGATTGTACATTACCTGGACAAACCTTGACTCGTCCGCACGGACAGTGGTAAGACCTTTATCCACATCGATTTCAATTGTGATGTTTTTACGGTCCGCGATTGGAGACAAAAGATTCTTTATCATGCTCAACTTATTAGTAAGTTCAAAATCTTTATATTCAAGCTCCAGTTTTCCGGCTTCTACTTTGGAAAGATCAAGAATGGCATTGATCAGATTCAGAAGATGCTTTCCACTTCTTGAAATATTGCCTGCATACTTTAGCTGCTTTTCATTCAACTCCCCAAAAGCCTGTTCATATAGAAGATCTGAGAATCCTATTATTGAGTTAAGCGGAGTTCTCAGTTCATGGCTCATATTTGCAAGGAATTCGCTCTTTGTACGGTTTGCAATTTCTGCAACTTGTTTTTCCTGGAAAAGTCTTTCAATTTCTTTCCTTTCGGTAATGTCCCTGAAGGTTTCCAGCACGCCTATGATTCTACCATTGTCATCAATCACCGGAGTTGCCTGGACAAACCATGAGTTTCCATCCTCTAAAGTAAATTCCTCTGACTCTTTATTTCCTGATGCAAAGATCTCTTCAAGTGGCAGGTGTTGAATCAGCAGATCGTCCATTCCCGGAGTGTCTTTAAGGTGTATTCCCCTTGCTTTTTCAAGGTCCATATGCATATATTCAAGCGCAGCTTTGTTTGCCCATACGAGATTATGTTCAGGATTTATGAAAATAACTATCTCGTTCAGAGAGTCAAGCAGGACTTTCTTTTCTCGTTCCTGCCTTTTTATTTCATGTTCTGTCAGTTCGATTTCATTCAGCATCCCGTTTATTTCCCTTGAGAGGCGGTAGAGTTCATCGTTGTCTTTCAGGTCCAATCTTCTGGAAAGATCTTTTTCCGACCTGACCCTTGTAACGAAATTATCAATTTCGATAAGTCTTGAAACAAAGAAATTGTCAAGTGCAAATTTAACTCCAATACCTGTCACAAGCCCGGTTAGGATAAGGAAAAAATACATATTATCCAGAGTTTTTTTGCTGTTCAGGTAAAGGTCTCTTGAGAAATCAGTTCTCATAATAAGAGCAGGCTGGCCTGAAATGTCCATTAACCCGAAATACCCTGCTATTATCTCTTCGCTAAGAGGCTTGACAATGGCTCTGTCAGGGAACTCTGAAAAGTTTTGGAACCTTTCCTGTAAATCGGAGGGCATACCTTCATCTGCTCGGTACATCAAAATTGAAGAGCTGACACTTTCTTTAAAATAATAAAGAAGGTCACTGTCAAAGTACCTCCCGAAAATTAGAGTGCCCTTCACGGGTCCTTCATACCTTGTCGTAAGGATAGGGTGACAGGAAATATATATAGGGTTTTCATCAAGCAAAACATAACCGCGGATAACATCATGCTCTGTTTTTGTTGAGAGCTTCCCACTTTCTACCAGTTTTATAAGCTCTTCCGGAACCGGCTTCTCCTTTTCGGTGTTAATATCTATCGATTTTGAGTAAACAAGCGAGCCGGTCTCATTAACAAAAAGCATAACATTTACTTTGAGTCCGGCAAGAGTCTGATTCTGAAGATTTACGTTTATATACTCCTGGTTTCTGTCATCGATAAAACGATAAGTATCATCCCAGCAGGACCAATCCTGAACCATTTTATCAAGATACCTCTGTTCGGCATAAACCACGTTCTGCAACCTTTCAACATCATTCAATGTATTTGCCTGTTCAAGCCCCAAAAAGTTAGAAAGCTGAAGGTTGTAAGTGAATGCATAGGTAGTAGTAAGAACTGCAAAAATTAAAATTGTTATTATAAAAATTTTTTTGCTAATATCCGTTCCTGACACCCCTGGACCCTGGATAAAGAATGGCTGAAAAGTAAGACAGCATTATCATTAAAAGGTGAGATAAGTATATAAGCCTAGGTTGACATTGTAAGAAAATTAATTAATAAGTAACATTTATTCCGCCAATTATGCTCTACAATTAAATATAAAAAATTGGGCTGAACTTAAATACTCATCAGTAGAAATTTGATTATATGGCGGATAAAAGTCCAGCGATTCTTTAACTACGAGTTTTGTGTCCCTGATTACGTACTTATTTGAGAATCCTGGGAATTAAAATTAGTAGCAAATATGTCCGTGCATTTGTTCAGGGAAGTGCGGGGCATACTCTCCAGAGGCACAGTTCTTACTTACTGGTGGGTGTCCCCGTCGAGAGGGTCTCAGATGTGACCTCAAGGATTTCCTGGGCTATCTGGATAAGTCTGAACCATGTGT
Source organism: Methanosarcina horonobensis HB-1 = JCM 15518 (assembly GCF_000970285.1). Lineage (NCBI taxonomy): Archaea > Methanobacteriati > Methanobacteriota > Methanomicrobia > Methanosarcinales > Methanosarcinaceae > Methanosarcina > Methanosarcina horonobensis. The sequence goes on from NZ_CP009516.1 coordinate 3,279,111, forward strand.
TCAGGGCAGAACGCAGGGAAACCGTATCTTCGGCTTTAACCGTAAGTATAAGGCAGTTTGTACCTTCAAGGGACAGCCCTATTCTTGACCTTTCAGAGAAGTTATCATTAAGTTCGGGAAGGACAGCCTGATAAATCTTTTCGGCAGTTTCGGTTTCAAATGTAAACTCTGCGGAAAGTTTCAAAAAATTCCTCCTGAGAAGAAACTTGGCTTAAAACCTTAAATTTAAACCTGGCTCTTTAACCAGATACGGATTCTAATTTTAACTTTTTGGTCCAGGATCAGAAAGTCGATTTCAAAAAACGGGTTGAAAGAGGTACTGGTCAGTACTTCTTGAAGCCCTTGACAGTTAACTTAAAAAGGGACTTCCCGCTGCCCATGAGATCAACCTCTTTTTCTCCTGCCACAATCAGTGTGGAACTGGGAGGAAGCTGATCGATCTTATCCTCTTCTACCCTATTAAAACGGAAAAAAGACTCAAGTGCGTCCGCAATCTCTCCCTTGCCTGTAAACACCGGTTCAACGTCCGGAAACCAGTAAGAATCGATTTCTTCAGAATACCAGTCTGAAAACCTGAGGGAAAAAAGAAGTTTTCCTGCATCGTCGTAAAAGGCAAGCTCCCCGGGATTTCCGTGGTACTCCCCTATGACTATCAGAGGCCCGCCCTCTGCAAACTCGAGAAGTTCCTGCATGCCCATCTTGCCACGGGAAATGCACCTGCCGGCAATAAAGCGCGAAAGGAGTTTGCAAAGCGTCCGAGTCTTTGCAGAAGGTTTGCGAGAAGAAGTAACTAACATGCTTCCTTTGATGAGATTAGAGTATTTTTCACTTTCGCTCCACCTGAAGATTATTTTAATTTTCTGCTTTCACTGAAAATAAGCATACTACCGTCAGCGAAATTCACTTAGCATGACTGCCGGATAAGATGCAAGTTCCTGATTCGACCCGATTTTCCAGAAAGGCCTTTCATGCGGTACTTTCGGGAATGTTCCTGAGGGCTTCTGACTTATGAACAGACCCCGGACAAATAGAGGTACTCTTCATGAGGATCAAAAGCACGTGTTACAAGAAGGATAATAAAAAAGAAAATATAAAGAAAATCATGATTTAATAGAAATTCTATTACTTTTTTTCATGCATCTAAATTCAGTTTCGTATGGAGAGACATATTCCATTATTTTCTGGCAAAATCCGTAGGATCTGTTATATTTTTCACATTCTCCACATGTTGATGGCGTCTTGTCCGTTATTTCGCCCCCTTATATTGCTTTAATCATAATTTTTTTTAAATCATTGTGGGAAATCTTCAACTGAGTGTTCCATATTGTCAAATTCTTTTAGACAGGTCTTACATCATACATTATTATTTTTAAATTTCTTCGTTTTTTTAGATATTCTGTAATAGATGATATCTAACTGTAAATATTATTGTGCACAGTTATATACTTATCTGCACTTCTTCTCATACCTTAAAAGCTTATACTCAATTATCTGTGATGAAGGAAAGCAAGTCTAACCCTGATAGCAAAAATCCGAAATAGGAGAATCATGTGGAAAAAACAAATAAAAAAAGAGAAATTTAAGATATTTATTAGTACTTGACCGGACTAGAACCATATCTTGAACCAGTTCTTTTTTCGCCTTCTTCTTTTGTTTTAAATTCTTCTTTTGTTTTAAATTCTTCTTTTGTTTTGAATTTCTGTGCTTTTGTTTTAATTTCTTGTACTTTTGTATTAACTATTATGTTTTTGTTTTAAACCATTCGACTTTTTAATATAAATGCATTACACAAAGATGGAATTCATTTTTTATATTTAATCTGGGCAAACTATCTCTTTGTTAAGTAAGGAGGTAACTTTTATAATATTATTTAAAGAAAAGTATAATATTTATCCTGTCTTTTATCGGGCTATCTTCTTTCTAAGAACCTGCTATACAGAAAGAAGATATTTTGGTGTGGAGCAGAGGAGTGAATGTGTCTGAAAGAACGCATCCTTTATTGAGCGTTCGAGCAACTTGGTGAGGATGAGGAGATGGGGGAAGACGACTGATGATATTACATCTCACTCAAAAATTCGTAGGTTTGAATTTCATACCTCGTACTATAACCATCAAGATATATATATAAAGCTAAAAAAGTGTACGCTACTGAAATATATTCACATCACTGGTTTTTAGAAAGTTACCCTAACAAAAATTTCCTCTCTTTTTATGGCGAATTCATGACAAACTTTTGCATCTCTGACTACATAGGAACAGGAAAATCAGCTGCCATGGACAAAGGTACCGTCCAAGAGATTCGTATATACAGGGATAATTGAGATTATCCCTTATCTTTTTTCAAATATCTTTATGTACTATAATTTAATAGAGAATCAGCGGAAAATACCAAAAAAATATGTGCTGATAAATCACTCGATTTTGAAAACAGAAGCAGAGCCGGACTTTTTGAAACCCTATTGCAAAACAGCTTCCAGCAAAACAAGGATTGAAACAATAAAAAACAAAGGAGGAAAATATATAATAAGAACTGAAGATGATTGGGATAAGAAACTTAAGCCAGATATGAAATACTATCGAGGCTGGCATTTGATAGTTCTGGTCGTTCTTATGCTTGTCAACGCATATATGGAAATTAAATGGCTTTTCTTTAGCTAAAATTTGCTATTTTACCAGCTTATCCCAAAATCAATTTTTCTTGGTATTTTTTACAATTTTACTGTGAAATTTACATTTTAACATTTTACAGTAAAACTATACACATTTTTACTTTTGACTTGAAACCAATGCCTCCCATTTATTCGCTCTTTCCAGAACATGAGAGTTAAGAGTAAACGGCTTATCTGATTTTTTTCAAAAAGATAACATTGAGCAGTAGAAAAGAGATTAATAGCTTAATTCGTTTATCTGTTAATGGTGAGGTCTTAATGGATAATATCAAAGCTACCGGAGAACAAATCTCCAACGCTGTCCTGGACAACATTTACCAGCGTAGATCCGTGCGCAATTATTCCGATAAGGAAGTTCCCGACGAAATAATCAGGGAAATTATCAGGGCGGGAACATATGCACCAAGCGCCGTGAATAAGCAGCCTTGGCGGTTTGTAGTCGTGAAAAACAGGCAGCTCATCGATGAATATGACGACCGCGCCAGAAAGGTTTTCCTCGCTGCATACGGGGATACAAAAAACCCGGACCTGGTCAGATATGTACAGCATTTATCAAAACCGACAACCCGGATCCTCTATGGGGCACCTGTTTTCATCCTGGTATTTGCGTCTCCCGACGTTATCGATGACAATGACTGTGCTCTAGCGGCGGAGAACATGATGCTTGCAGCTCAATCTTTAGGGGTCGGAAGCTGCTGGATTGGTCTGGCAGCAGGGCTGGGTAATGATAAGGAATTCCAGAAGGAAATGGGAGTGCCTGAGGGACACAAGCTTATAGCACCGCTGATCTTTGGGTACCCGGCGAAGGAAAATCTGAAGGCGCCTGCACGTAACTCTGATGTTATTTTAAAATGGATTGATTAATTCCAAAATAAAAAAAATAGTGACTGAGAGGGGAGGTTTTATTCACCCCAAACGCGAAGGGCAAAACATGCATCTGGGATAAAATCCGCTCAATCACGAGATATATGTGTCTACTTATTGGCATGATTTTTATTTTTAGCAAGAGTTCATATAATTATCACTTTTACAAAAAGTGATTCATCGGTTTAATCATGCCGCATTCTTTTATTGATATTCAGGCATATATATCTGTCTCAAATTTATTAATTAGTAAAAATTTTTTATATTTAGATATAAAAATATTACAAAGTTAAAAGATAAAAAGTTTTGGGCTAAGGCTAATTTGTGTTAATTATATCAAAAAGTCAGAAAAGCTACCAAATTCTGAGAAGTAGGAAGAAGGTGAAAAATAGCGGAAAATTGAGATATGTACTGTCCGGACAGGAAACATCTGTTTTTGTCCGTCCAAGTACTTGAAAACGGTTTTTATCCAGACAACCATCGTTTTGCGTCTTATTTGGCAAGAGGAGTAACTAACATACTCCTTACTCGGCCTTGATGCGCTTAATGGTTGTAGGACGCTCTTTTACCAAGATTCTGTGTCCGCAGTACGGGCACCTTATGCCGGTGTACTCGTAGTCAATTTCCACTTTCTGTTTACAGCGAGTGCACTTATATCCCATACAACCTCACGTACCTGAAAAGTGTTTGTTTACTTTGCCTCAGCAATGTTCTTCATTGTGCGCAGCAGGGTCTGACCAACGCTTGTGTAAGGGATGTAAGTCCCGCCTGCGAAGGTGTGTCCGCACTTGCTGCATTTCCAGATCCCTGTACCAATCCTTCCCACTGTAGGACGGGCACATTTGGTGCATACATGCGGAGCTCGCATGCGTTCTTCCAGGTCTGCGACAAGCTTTCTGTCTTTTCTCCCGTACCTGGGACCAAACCTGCCTGCAGATCTGGAAATTCTTCCTTTCTTAGTGAATTTTTTTGCCATCGTTATAACTCCTTAAACGTAAATGTTAAGCCAGAAGGGATAGAACCCGGAGCCTTCTGCGGGACGGTTCACCCTGAGGCAAAGGTCTTCTATCACCTTAAGACATGCACTTAGACCGTAATACTGGCATTTAATATTTATATTTAATTAATCCTGCCTGATTTACTCGCTTTTTGCAAGTCCTTCAAGATAGAGCGCACGAAGTTCGGCTGCCTTTTCGAGTGCCAGGTCTATTGCCTCGAAAAGCTCTTCCTCGGTAAGAGGGGCAGGACCCATTTTCTGCATGCCTGCAACAGACCCGTCCGAACTGGAAACTATGGTCAGTTTTGTTTCACAAACTGCTTCCTCATCAAGGGAGGGATCAACCATCAGCTTTGAGCCTATCTTTGCAAGGGTTATGCCAACAGGCATTTCTTTCATTGCAAGGGGCACATTCTCGCCCAGTCCCTGCTGTTCATTCGGGACCATAGTGGTCATGAGGGCTGCAATTGCAGCAAGACAGGATGCATCAATGATATTTCCGTCATCATTCAGGATATGGACATCTATAAAGACAATCCATACGGATTCTCCAACCGTTATGCAAAGCTTCTTTATATCAATTGCGCCTGATTCCCTGATTCCCCTGTCAACAACCCTTGCCATTTCGATTGCTTCTTCTCTAGGAGGCCCGGGCTCAAACTCAGGAGAAGCTATGGGATTAAGTTCAAGGTTGGTGATGATCACGCCTTCATCCTGGGAATCCGGGAACGGGGTTCCGGTCTGAAGTTTCACACCTACAAGCACCTGGGTGTTTCCGAGGGTGACCTTCGCGGAGCCTTCCGCTTTGGAAATGACATTTGTTTCAAGCTTTAAATCCCTGAAATCTTTAAACCCACGCCCATCCTGGCGATTTCCTTTAATCAGCAGATTGTAAATGTAATCCTTCTTAAGTGTGGCTATGATTTCACTCATCTTTTTCACCCCTGGTTCCGGCTTCAGAGGGGTCTTTTACTACCTTCCAGGGACCTTCGGACTTTTCTTCTTCAGGTTCTTCTTCAGGTTCTTCTTCTGTTTCTACTGCTTCAGTGGAAACTCCTTCGGTTTCAACCTCAGGTTCGACCTCAGTCTCTGGTTCTACAGGTTTTTCTGAGACAATGGTTTCCTCAACTTCAGCTTCTTCTGAGATCTCTTCCCCGGAAATTTCCTCGGTTTCGAGTCCTATTTCCTCTTCAGCTTCTCTGGAAGCAGCTTCTCTCTCGAGCCTGGCTTCAATCTCGTCAAACTCTTTCAGTTCAGGAGCAGCTTCAAAAGAGGCTTCAAATTCAGCTTCGTCTTCGAGAGCTTCCTCTTCAAATTCTTCCTCCTCGAGCTCTTCTCCCAAATCTTCCTCTAAATCTTCCTCCAAATCTTCCTCTAAATCCTCTTCAGGCTTAGCTTCTTCCTCAAAAGCTTCCTCTTCAAACTCCTCTTCTTCGGTTTCGAACTCTTCTTCAACCTCTTCTTCGAGTTCTTCTTCAAAGTCAGGAATTACCTCGCTGGCAAGGACTGCTGATTCAACTGATTCTTCTGAGATCTCTGCTCCAGGTTCTTCGGTTTCCTCAAGCGCTTCTTCAACAACTACTGCTTCAGGAACAGACTCTGGTTCTTCTTTTTCGCCTTCTTTCTCAACTTCTGCTGTTTCTTCAGAAATTTCTTCAACAGGGGTCTCAAACTTCTTTCTCAGGACTGCCTGCTGGATTTCAAGAATCTCCTTGCAGCCCTTCTTTACGAGTTCCAGGCCCTTCTTGATTTCTTCAGGAGTCAGGTGCCCGTCCATCTGGATAAGGGTAATTTCTCCGTCCTGGGTCATTGCTACAGGGAAATCAGCTTCTCCATAGTTGTCCTCTTCTTTGTTAAGGTCAAGCACAATCTGCCCGTCAACTTTCCCGAAGGCACAGGAGGTAATGAGTCCCTTCATGGGAATTCCGGCGTCTGCAAGGGCTATGCTTGAAGCATTGATTGCTGCTGTTCTTGTCCCTGCGTCAGCCTGAAGCACTTCTACAAAAATATCAATTGCTGTTTTCGGAAACAGCTCGGCCATAATCACAGGTTCGAAAGCTTCCCTGGAAACCTTTGAAATTTCGATGCTCCGCCTGCTGGGTCCCGGACGAGCGCGGTCTTCCACGGAGAATGATGCCATATTATATCTGTAACGGATAACTGCCGCATCTGCGCGCTGGCTGCGGCGGGGATGAGCTTCCCTGGGGCCAAATACACCTACCAGGATCTTGTTCCTTCCCCATTCAAGATAACATGAACCGTCGGCTCGTGAAAGTACGCCGATCTCAATTTTCATGGGCCTTATCTCATCTGCACGTCTCCCATCAAGGCGCAGCCCATCGTCAGTGATTAATGTTAAATTTTCAGGTTTATTACTCATACTTTAATCTCCAAACAACTCCTAAACCAAAATACTCTTTAGAGAAGCTTACCTAAATTCTCCTGACTCTATCCGGAACTCAATCCTTCGGGTCCAGCAGTACATCGATCTTCCTGTATATGTCTTCGGAATGATCTTCCTTTGCCACACTCACACCTTTCTTCTCATTTTTAAAAAATTTAACGGGCTTGGACTCTTTCTTTTTCATCCGTTCATTTTTCAAAAAATTGTAGATCCGGTCTGTCAACCCGGAACGCTGGGCTTCAGCTTCGATTTTCCGGAGAGCTTTGCTCAAAAGCTCTATATCCTCATCCTTTCCATCGATCCATATTCTGCCGTTCTGGCCTACGAAAATGCTGCAGTTTGTCTCTTTCTTCAGCATTGAGATCATGGAACCGCCGTGTCCTATTACACGGGGAACTTTCACAGGCTCAACTTCAACAATCTGACCTGTTTTGAGTTTATGAAGGTTCGGATCCCTCAGAGCGAGCTCTATTTTCATGGAGCTATCCACATCTTTTACCCTGAGAATTACAGAATCGCCTACATCCAGAATTTCAGGCATTTCTCGGGATTCGACTCTTCTAGGATATTCGGATACATGGAGCAGACCGTCGTAAGGCGCTGCAATATCCAGTATCCAGTTGGATGGAGTAACCACAATAACGATCCCTATCACCACATCATTCACTGAGGGGATATACGCTCCTGCAAGTGGGATCACTCCAACTTTATCCTCTTTACGGTTCTCAATACCGCAAAGCGAAGAATAGATCTTGTCGTTCTTGACATACGTCCCGTATCCGGCTTTTTTCTGGTTCTCGGATAACAGGTCACCAGGGATCACTATTTTTTTATCCATCCAACGTCCTCTTATAAAAGTTTAGTCTGAGCCTCTCCCTTTGTGAGATGATTTATAAGAGCGTAAAAATCAGTCTGGACTCCTGCAGGAATCCTTACCACTGCAATCCATGAGCCGTCACGCTGCCATTCTTCCTTCGTAATGGTTCCGGCTTTGGAAATATCTCCATATGCTTTGGGGGCATACTCGGGAGGGATTTTTACAGCAATATTAATTTCTTCAAAGCGTATAGGGATAAGCGGGCGAATGGCTTTCATTGTAATGGCTACCAGCTGATCCACGCTTTTTAAAGGGTCTATGTGCACCTTTGCCTCTTCCATTGCTCTTTCTATCCTTGCGGGAGGGTGTGGTGCTCTAGTCTGAGGGTTTATAGCATTTCTGGAAATGGTATAGATAACCTTTTTCTTTTTCTCTTCAAGCATTCGTTTTCTCTGCTCAGCGGTAAGCTGAAGCTCTCCGCTTTTCAGGATCACGGCAGCAATCTCAAAGGGGTCGGTTGTCTCAAAAGAGTTGAGAATATCGGACTCCGCTGCCCGGTCCCCTCTGTTTGCATCTTCGAAGATAGTTTCAACTGCCAGAATGTTTTCGAGGTTTACTTCTTCACCTCGCTTATAGGCCAGAGCCCCTTCGGGTTCTACCAGGACTTCGAAATGTTTGCTGCCTCTTTTGAGCCGGGCAGTCACTGCCTCGTCCAGGGACACCATTTTCGAATACCTTCTCTAAAATATAGGGTTTGAGAATCAGAATTCTCTGATTACTCATTCTCTAAATACTTATAGGTTTTATTCTTTGCTTTCGGTTCCCTTGTGCTTCTCAAGGATCTGCTGAACATAGTTCTCAACTTCTTCAGGGCCTAATTTCCTGAACTTCTTATCCTGAAGGGACACAACACCCACTTCAAGGGTTCCGGCATCAAACTTGCCTTCAGCAGCTTTGTAGAGCGCATCCATACCAAGGAGGATAGCAGCATCAATATTCATATCTTCCCTGTAGTCTGCCTCAAAGACCTCAACAACTGCATTTCTACCTGCGCCTATGGCTGTTGCCTTGTACTCAAGGAGAGCGCCGCTCGGATCGGTCTCAAAGAGTCTTGGCTTGTTATCGTCCACGCCTGCGATCAGGAGTGCAGTTCCGTACGGGCGAACTCCTCCGTACTGGGTGTATGTCTGCTTGTGGTCACAGATTTTCTTGGAGATAACCTCCACACCTATGGGTTCGTCATAAGAAACCCTGTTTACCTGGGCTTCCACACGGGCCCTGTCGACAAGAGAGCGGGCATCTGCCACAAGCCCTGAGGTTGCGGCTCCAATATGATCGTCAATCTGGAATATTTTTTCGATTGATTCGGCTTCCACAAGCCTGCTTGTTATTCTCTTGTCAACCAGCAGCACTACCCCATCGGCTGCCTTAATTCCTACGGCTGTTGTTCCCCTTTTGACCGCTTCGCGGGCATATTCTACCTGGAAAAGTCTTCCGTCAGGGCTGAAAACCGTGATTGCCCTGTCATAACCCATCTGTGGTGCCATCTGCATATTCCGTATCTCCTTGCCTTAATTTATGTTCTATATTGTTTCAATTTTCCCGGCCAGAAACCGGCATTTTTCCTTAGGAATCTCAAATCCGCAGAATCGTGAGCTAAACCACCGCATGCCCGAAAAAGGCTTTGGTCAGTAAGCGTTAACCTGTGCGGATATCCTGAAAGCTCAGGAACTTAAAGTCCCGGACCCAGTGTTCAGGTAAGGAAACCGATTTTTGATTTCCTATAACATGTTTCTTCCTTATTAGAGTTTTTAACCATTTATGCGGGACTTTCAATCCTGAACCGATTTTTTGGACGAAACCAGAGGAAAATACCCCGGTTACAGGGAGTTTAAAGGCACTTTTACCCTGTAAAGCACGTTTATCAGGTATAACCCGGACTTACGCACTTATATTAGTTTTTTATGTTTTTTTACAGAGTCTGAAAGTCCATTCCAATGTTAACTATGTCCGTTAATAAAGTGTATTTACTCAGTTATAATGCTTATGAGAGTCCAGGGCTTTTCTGGCGTTTAATGTCAGATTTGAAACCTGTAAGGAGGAATTTCCCCCTGCAGTCCCTCTAAACCGAAATTCTGGAGTGCCTCCGATCCAGACCCTCAGATCACTTGTGCATAAACTACCAGGAGTCGATGCACAGCTGCTCTTCTGTCAATCAGTTCTGCCAATCAATATTATATTTTGTTACACTAATACTCATTCATTATAATATATATTAGATAGCTTATACGACAATTCCTGCAGTTTTCAGCCCTGATGACTTCAGCCTGAAATTCTTTTGCAAATAATTACTTTAAATAATTATTTTAAATAATTACTTAATACTGGATGATTGTACACCTGCAGGTTTCTGTCATTGCTTTAAGGTAGATTTTTTCCGGGTCATGTTTCATATAAACAAGACCGGATATAAGCAAAGCAACATATAAACCCTATGAGCCAGTTTATGTCTATTGTATGTAGAGGATATAGAATATCTGTATTTTTAATTAATTTTAAGCAGAATTAGACATGCTCAGCTTCCTAATAAATGTTCTTATGTAATTGTAAACTTTTTCATCAAACTTTTTAGCAAATATTAAAATTCTGCCGAATAACCGTCTGGTATAATTTTTAGATTAAAAGACGAAAATTCAGGACTCCAGGCCTCAGCCCTGATTTCTTCAGGTTTCAGGGCAAGTTTCCAGGACCCTAAATTCGGCTCTTCATAGTCTGACCCAGATCTTTAAAAGCCAATCCTGAAACTCAGGAGCTTAATTTACTTTCATTCTGCAGAAACTTCTCCGTAGCCCTTTTAACAGTACCGGAAGTTCCCAGTACATGGAGAGTTGCCCTTCTTCCGTTAATGCGGGTAAAAGCAGCAAGAGAGGCTCTTGTTTCCTTAACCTTTGTGTGGGAGCACTGGATGATTCCTTTTCCATTTTCAAATCCCAGTACCTTAATATCGCAGTCGCTGGTAGTAACATCTCCAAGTAATGATGACGCAGAAGAGATAACTTCTTTAACAATGTCACTTCTACTCGCAGGCTCTTCTGAGATCAGCTCAAAAGCAAGATAGCGCTTTTTAGCGCGGAGTGAAGGAAGCAGGCGCTTCAAAAGATATCCCCTCCTTCAAGAACTTCAATTCCTTCCCTTACATACCCGGGACCTGGGCGGTTCTTTTTCAGAATATTTTCCGGAACAGTACTTATAGCATCAAACGCCTCATCTTCTTCAAGCCCGCAGACCTCAGCAAAAGCAAGAGTTTCCATAGGGGAGCGCAGATCAAAGCAAGACATGGCATCACTGCACAGTACAAGAGAAAACTCGTATTTTCTGGCAAGCTCAAGATTTGCCTTAAGGTCGGACAGCATACGAATGCGCCTTGAACCCCTGGAATGTAAAAGAGGTCTCAGGGTAATGCCTATTGCAACCCCGTTTTCAGCAGCTGCTTTTGCCAGCACCTGGTTTAATCCACTGCTCCTGTCAAAAGCCGGATGATTCAGGATATCTACTCTGGAATTTTCAAGCGCAGCCCTGTTGACTGCTTCGGAGCCTCCGTGAACAATCAGGACATCCGTTGAGTTCCTGAATTTTCCAATCAAACCGTGAAGCTTCGAAGGGTTCTCTTCCACAAGCTCAATTCCCCTGAAGACCTCAAAACCCTCGATCGAAGGCAGAGGCGGTTTCTTATCAGGGAGTTTGTCAGAATGGTTAGCAAGTGCAATCCCGCTATATCCAAAATGCCGGGCAAGGGAAGCTAGCTCCTCAATAGTATTATCCCCGTCCGGAGCTGCATGAACGCAAAAATCATAAAACTTAGGTTTACCCAAACAATTCCTCCACTATGGCTCCGGCTTTCTCCCTGTTCTTCGGGTAGGTCTCGATCTTGACCTTTGCAATGATTGCATCCGAGGAGTTTGTCAGTTTTACCTGCTGCAAGTATGCAGCCTGCTTGTCGAAGCGGAGGTGAAAAACCATATCATCGTCCAGCCTTTCAGGCATTTCTTCCCTGAGCATGTCCACATCTTCTTCCGAAAAATTTCTCCGGACAAAACGGGCAAAGTTCAGGCATTCTGCCTTCTTTTTAAGCTGCACGCTAAGGATAGTAATAGGATTTCCGTGGTGCCCTTCAGCCTGGAGCTCCTCTACGAGTTTGCTCCCTTCCTTTACGCAGGCACCGGATAAAAAAAAATCCAGAGCCTCGCGGACTCTGGATGTGTCTTCGGTTGCGTGGGCGATCACACGCATTGTTATGTGGTGAATCACTTGCCTCGACTCTTGTGTACACGGATGCTCGGCCTGGTCTTTTCAGTACCCTTGCCACGTGTGGACATGCCTCTACCTTTCCGGCCTGCACTGGTCTTGCCCCTGGTGGCTCTGCCCCTGATGGACGGGTCGCAGATCCAGTTCAGGTTTTTGTCGCTCTTTATTACAGGGTGGTGAGGGTCTACAAGGATGACTTCAAACCACTTGTGCTTTCCGTCTTCTCCTACCCAGTAGGAGTTAAGGACCTCAAGGTTCGGGTATTTGCGGTCAGCACGGGCTTCAGCGATCCTCTGGATGCTCATTCCACCTGAGACCTTGTTCTTTCCCAGCTTCTGGGTTCTTCTTCCACGGTTTGGCCTTACATGACCAAGCCCTCCGCGGCGTACATTTACCCTGGCGACAACAATGCCTTGCTTGGCTTTGTATCCAAGGGAGCGTGCTCTGTCGATTCTTGTGGGCCTTTCAATTCTGGTCACAGACCCCTGCTTTCTCCAGACCTGTAAGCGCTCCCAGCGGAGTTCGTTCACATAGGTCTCATCAGGGTTTTTCCATGCATCACGTACGTATCCGTAAAAAGATTTTACCAATTTAAACACCAAGTTTCACTTATGTTTCACGGTTCAGCCCTGCCAGCAGGACCACATCCCAACGGGATCTAATCCCGAAAATGAAACATGCGATACAACTGAATCATCTGATTTAAAGCTTTGCCTGCAAAGTAAACGGTCAGAAAACCCCGGATAAACCCTAATATGAACAGATTTATATAAGTTGCTGATTTATATAAAACTGTTTGATGTAATTCAGGGGGAGATTGCAGCAAACTTCATCTCATTAATAACTTGCGTTGTTAATGTGCGTAGTTTTACTGTACGCAGTTTTCATATACTGCATATAATTTGTGATTTTTCACATCGGTAATTCTGGCTTCAGGAGGATATTTATGAAAAAAGGAATTTTGCATCTGGCAGTAATTATTCTCTTAATCTCAGCTGTCCTAGCAGTCCAGCCTGCACTGGCCGAACAGGACACTGGGTGGGAAACAGAAGAAAACCTCTCCGTATCGGACATGCCGGAATCACTTGCAGACAGCGTAAACTCCCTTTTCGAAATAATAAACTCAGTCCTCGTTCCCCTGAATAATTTTTTACAGGCAACAATAGGATTACTGGATTTTATGAGTTCCATGCTGGAATCTCTGGAAAAGGCTCTTGGGGTTATTGATTCAAACACGGAACTGGCAAACTCAAGTGGAAATCTGGAGCTGGTTCTTGAATCAATAAACCAGAGTAAAGAAGGACTGAACATGAGCAAGGAAATAATAAGCTTTGAGGTTGAGGCTGTAAACTCTACTCTTGAAGACATTAACTCTGATAAGGAATCCATGGGTTCGAACTTTAGCAACCTTCAAAAAACTCTGGAAGATATGAACTCTACCTATGAAGAAATGGAGTCTTTTCTCAGCCCGTAATTTCATATTGAAGCCTGATAGCAGCATGAAAGTAAAAAGAAAAAAAGCAGAAAAGGAAGCTTGAGAACAAAACGAAGAATGATGAACACATGATTGGGCCTTTGTTTGTCAATTCTCCTCTTTTTATCTTTTAGTTCCACATAATAAAATAGCTGGCTCACATTCCAGTATCGCGAAACCATATCGTAAATTTTGTCCCATGATCTCTTTCAAGCTCTATACAGCCGTCTATCTGTTCAACAAGAACATTTACAAGCTGGAGTCCAAGAGAGTTCAAATTCTTAATATCCATTTCTTCGGGAATTCCTTTCCCGTTATCCGATACTATGAGTATATGCCGGAAACCGTTTTTTTGCATACATTCCTTATCTGGAGCTGAAATCTCACTCCTGGGAGCAGAGTTATCAGTTCTTCGAAGGTTTATCTGGATTTTTCCTCTCTCTCCAGCAGGAAAAGCATGTTTAAAAGAGTTTGAAACCAGTTCGTTTACAATAATTCCAAGTGGTATTGCGGTATCCATGCCAATATCCACCTGTTCAAGGTCAAGCTTGAAACTGATATCCCTGTCTCTGGGACTATATGAAGTGAAAAGCTCTGAAGTCAGTTTCCTCAGGTAAGCCGCAAAGTTAAGAGTATCGATTTTATCTCCTTTATATAACTCTTCGTGAATGAGAGCCATAGAAATTACCCGGCTCTGGCTTTCCATAAAAGCCTCGATAACATCAGGAGTCTTGCAAGTTTCAAGGTGAGAGAAGGTTTCTGCCTGAAGGTCAAGTAAGGATGAGATCACCTGCAAATTATTTTTAATCCTGTGGTGAATTTCTTTAATCCGGATTTTTTCTATTTTTTGAAGGGCTTCTTCGGCCTTTTTTCGCTCGGTAATATCATATATCGCACCCTGGTACTTATCCAGAGTTCTGTCATTTCCAGGAATCTTCTGGTAGATTTCGTGCACCCATTTAATTTTACCATCTCTGCGAACTATACGGAAATCAATTTCTCCATAGGCTTTATGTGGAGAATTCCTAACTTCTTCCTCTTCTTCATAAATACGGGGCAGATCTTCGGGATGAATGATCTCCTTCCAAGACTGCCTGGACATGAATTCTTCTTCGCTATATCCTGTAATTTCTTCAACGGTCCCGTGCAGGAATACAGGAATGAAGTTCTCATCTGCCTGAAAAGCGATTCCCTTGAAGTTTTCTATGAATGAGCGGTATCTTTCTTCACTCTCTTCTAGTTTCTGCTGGGCAAGCTTTCTTTCAGTAATATCCTGAACTATTCCCTTTACTCTAATAGGGTTATTATTCTCATCGAAAATAGCCTCGGATTGCATATGGACTGTACGTTCTTCCCCATTAGCCAAGACAATTCTGTAATCAATGCTGTAAGGTTTCCTTATTTCAGCTTTCTTGGTGACATTGTAGAAGATGTCTCGGTCATCTGGATGTATATAATTCGAATATTCATTGTAAGATGGTGCTAGTTTTTGAGGATCGCGTCTGAAAATACGATACATCTCTTCAGACCAGTATGCTTTATCAGCTACAACATCCCACTCCCAGTTCCCAATGTGAGCCATTTTTTGAGCTTCAGAAAGACTTCTTTCACTTTCTTTCAATGAATTGTAAGCTTTCTCAAGCTCTGCTGTACGCTTTTTGACTTTTTCTTCTAAATTGTCTAGAGTTTCTTTCAGTTTAGTTTCTGCTTCTTTCCGCCTGGTAATGTCGGTGAACATAGCCATAGAGCCCATAAATTTGCCATTGCCATCAAAAAGGGATTTAGAACTTACAATTGTACATAGGGGTGAACCATCTTTACGCAGGAATTTGGACTCATAGCTCTCATCGACACCCTGTCGTCTCTTTTCCAGATTTTGTTTGATGATTGCCTTATTTTCTTCATCGGTAAAGTCCCATGCATATCTGCCAATCATTTCATCCTGAGTATATCCTGCCATCTCAGCCATTCTTTTATTAATATAAGTCGTCCTGAATTCGGAATCACTTATCCATATACCTTCGCTGGCTGTTTCTATAATATTCCGATATTTCTTCTCGCTCTCTTGCAGTTCTTTCTCTATCTTTTTACGTTCTGTGATATCTCTAAGGATGAGTGCTAATTTCCCATTTTCAGGGCTAAAAATGTAAACATCAAGGTATTTATCCTCCACATGGCTGAAAATCTCAAAATGAGTTGGCTGGCCCGAAAGTGCAACTTCGCAGTATTTTTTGAGTGCTGTGGCGCTTATGCCGGAAAACACCTGAAGCATAGTTTTGCCTAATATCTGTTCCCTCTTTATGCCCAAAATGAACTCAAAAGCCGGGTTTACCTCAAGATAACGATAGTCATACGGTTTACCTTCTTTGTTAGATATGACTTCTACAAGACCGAAACCTTCGGTCATGTTTGTGAAGAGCATCCGATAACGTTCCTCACTTTTCTGCAGAGCTTCTTCCGCCTCTTTGCGCTCTGTAACATCTCTGATAATAATGACAGTTTTTACAATACTATTCTTATCTTTGAAGAATGAACTCGTTATCTCGCCTGTAAAGATCGTACCGTCTTTCCGCCTGTGATTGAGCTCTCCCTTGAACCTGCCGGTCCTGGCTCTTTCCTCCAGCATAGACTTGAGCCTTGGATCGGATGTATCTACAGTCCCATTTCTTCCAGCCCGAATAATCTCTTCCTCTGTCATCCCAAACATCTGGCAGGCGGCTGGATTGGCTGCATGAATAGTTCCATCGGGCGATGTGATAAAAATAGCATCTATACTGTTATCGAATACTGCCTTATACCGGTCTTCACTCTCATGCAGTGCCTGCTCAATTCGTTTGCACTCAGTATCATTTCTCCTTCCAGAATTTTCTATTTGTTCCCATTTTCTTCCTTTCTTGGCCAGAAAGAATTGATGACTTGCAACAATGTCAACAACGTTGACTACCTTGAACGCATCCAGGCAATAAGCACACATAGCTATTATCGGGTATCTGGCCATGACAGAGTCCAGTCTTCTCTCATAATTAACAAAATCATTCCAGTTTTCTTTTTCCAGCCAGCAAATATTCTCAAATAGCCTCAAACCATTATAACCATTGGACAATGACTTATTTGCTCTTTCAATCAAACTGTCTAAGGCTCTCTGCGAATCGAAATCTTTGTTTTTAAAATACCAGACAGAATGGGGAATGATTTCAATTTGTCCTTTCTTAAGATAAATATCAATATCAGAAGCGGCTGCTTTCAATGTCTCTTTTATCTTCTCTGCTTCCGTGAGCTGGGGTATGATCCATACGCAAAGTTCATTATTTTCCAGCCCTGCTTTTAAATAAGGAATAAGTATATCCATTAAGTCTTCTTTTGTCTGGTAAAATTGACAGAAGTGTGTTCCCCAGGGCACACCTCCAATAATATCAATGCCAGAATTTCTGATATCATTTTTCATCTACTTGTCTCCGACTTTAAGAGATAAAGTTAAAAATCATTGATTCAAAACTCCCAATCTATGTATACCACTACCTATAATCCAATATCAACTTGGCCTGTTCTCTCTAAGTCCCTAAAAAAATCCCACAATAGTATTCAGTTTCCTCATGCAGCATATCCTGAAATCCTTCTTCAACAACTGATCACTGGATTGCCGGTGCACTCTCATTCGTTTCAGGATAATTAAATAATTTATAGGCAATTACTGATTATGTTAATTCAAAATACCCTCTTTTTATGGCAAAATCGCAGGTTTAATCCAGACAACAAAACTTTGTAAACACCATCTTTACCGAAAAAACGCTTCATGGATAATTATTGTATATTCTATTTATAATAATTTGCTCGATAAAAAATATATAATTATATTTTCTACATGAAAACTGCTGGTTCATGTTTCGATATCGTTAAACCATATAGTGAATTTTGTTCCCTGATCTCTTTCAAGTTCTATACAGCCGTCTATCTGTTCAACAAGAATATTTACTAACTGCAGTCCAAGAGAACTGGAGTTCTTAAAATTAATTCCTTCAGGAATTCCTTTTCCATTATCCGATACTTCAAGTATGTAATGGAAATCGTTTTTTCCGCTGCATTCCTTACCTTGACTGGAAGTATTGTTCTTGAAGGCAGAAGTATTGTTTTTGAGGGAAGAGGCTTCCGTTTTGCAAAGATTGATTTGGATTTCACCTTCTCTTTGGTAAGGAAAAGCATGCTTAAAAGAGTTTGAAACCAGTTCGTTTACAATGATTCCGAGGGGTATTGCAGTATCCATACCAAGATAAACCTGCTCAAGATCAAGCTTGAAACTGATCTCCTTATTTCCAGGATTGTACGAACTGAAAAGATTTTCAGTTAGCTTTCTTAGATAAGCTGCAAAATCAAGTGTATCGATTTTATCTCCTTTATATAGTTCTTCATGAATGAGTGCCATGGAAATTACCCGGCTCTGGCTTTCCATGAAAGCCTCGACAACGTCGGGGGTCTTACAAACATCAAGTTTGGAAAAGGTTTCTGCCTGAAGGTCAAGTAAGGATGAGATTACCTGCAAATTATTTTTAATCCTGTGGTGAATTTCTTTAATCCGGATTTTTTCTATTTTTTGAAGGGCTTCTTCGGCCTTTTTTCGCTCGGTAATATCCTGAACTATTCCCTTTACTCGAACAGGGATATTCTGCAGATCAAAAATAACCTGGGATTCCATATGGACTGTACGTTCTTCCCCATTAGCCAGGACTATCCTGTAATCAATACTGTAAGGTTTTCCATTCATAGCTTTCTCAGCGGCATTCCTGACATAATCTTGATCTTGGGGATGCACATAACTCAAAAACTCCTGGTAAGTTGGATACGATTCTTGAAGGTTACGTCCGAAAATGCGATACAGTTCATCAGACCAGTATGATTCTTCAGTTACAATATTCCACTCCCAGTGTCCAACGTGGGCCATTTTTTGAGCTTCAGCGAGACGTTTTTCGCTTTCTTTCAAAGAATTGTAAGCCTTTTCAAGCTCTGCTGTGCGTTCTCTAACCAGTTTCTCTAAATTGTCGAGCGTTTCTTTCAATTTAGTTTCTGCTTCTTTTCGCTCGGTAATATTAATAAATGAGCCCACGCTACCACGCACACGCCCGTTTAAGTCATGCAGCGGGCTTGCTGATGCGAGAATGGTTCGCCATTTTCCATCAGGCAGCAGCACATCTATCTCCATATTGCGTACGTCTGTATTTTTTAAGGCGGCTTGCTGTAGGGGTAATTCACTGGCGGTCAGTTCGCTACCTTTGTAAAAGAAGCGTACCGACTGTGTAAGTTTAGCTGAGATATTTTCTCCTGCTTTGGTATTGTAAAGTTCGTTTGCCATTCGATTGCCTGTGATATTATAACCTTGCGGATCGTGACCAATCAGGATGGCTACAGGTGCTACTTCCATTATAGTTTCCATTTCTTCTGCTCGCTGCCGAGTTTTTTCTTCCAGCTGCTTGCGCTCGGTAATATCTCTAAGGATCAGTGCTAATTTCCCTTTCTCTGGACTGAATACATAAATATCGAGATATTTATCCGCCACATAGCTAAATATTTCAAAATGAACCGGCTGGCGTGAAACCGCTGTTTCATGGTACTTTTCGAGCGCTGTGGGGCTTACGTTAGGGAATAATTCCAGCATAGTCCTGCCTAGCATCCGTTTCTTCTCTACGCCTAAATATCGCCCAAAAGCAGGGTTTACCTCAAGGTAACGATAATCGTACGGTTTACCGTTATCGGTATAGAGAACTTTTACAAGGCTGAACCCGTCGGTCATGTGTGTGAAGAGCATTCGGTAACGCTTCTCGCTCTCCTGCAGCTCCTGCTCAGCTCGCTTGTACTCAGTAATATCTTTCCTTTCTGAGCTATCCTTTTTCTCCCATTTTCCTTTCTTCCTGGCCAGGACGAATTGATGATTTGTAGCAATATCCATTATATCGATTGTACTGCACATCTCAAGGGAATAAGCGCATAGCGTTATTATCGAGTATCTGCCTGTAATAGAATCCAATCTTCTCTCATAATCAACGAAATCATTCCAACTTTCTCTTTCGAGCAAGCAAAAATTTTCTGCTGCTCTTAACCCCTCAAAGCCGACGGCAAGACTTCTGCTGACTTTTACAACCCAGCTGTCTATGGCTTTCTCGAAGTTGAAAACGCCTTCTTTAGAACACCAATCAACATAAGGAATGAGCTCAAATTGTCCATTTTCCAGATAGACATCAAAATAAGGAATAGCTTTTCTAAAGACTTCTTTTATCTCTTCGTCATTTAAAGATCCTGATGTGATCCAGATACAAAGTTCATTATTTTCCAGCCCTGCTTTGAAATAAGGAACAAGTATATCTAATAAATCTTCTTTTGTCTGATAAAACTGGCAGAAGTGGGTACCCCAGGGTATGTTTCCAATGATTTCAACACCAGAAACTCTAATGTTACTTCGCATGTTTCTCTCCGACGTTCGAGTACAAGGTCGAAAGGTTTTTGGTCTTTGTTTCAATGCACTTCCAATCAATAATATTGTTTTATGCTGTTTTAGCTAAAATTCAGATTTATCCATCTAAGTCTAAGCATATCTTTGTAGAGATCAATTGTATCATTAGGTATTATATAATTAAATGATTATACAAAATAAGAATTAACCGTTTACTTGAGAAGACTACAGATTATACTACTGCACTTGAGAAGACTACGGATTATATACCGTATACTCAAGAGTAATTCAATTTCATAGATTGATTTTTTTCTCAATATAATAGGTTAAAAAAACTGGGTTCTGGAACCAAGCCTTAAAAGGACCCTGGAGAATACCAGTATTCAGGAATAAGATGGGGTTGGAGGGAAAACTTGATTGAGGATCTCAAACGGTTCTTTTGAACCTGCCAGAGGATCAAATATCAATATGGTATTGAAAGTAACTCTCCTTTTACTATTTGTTATTTTTCTTGTACCTTTAGCCAGTGCAAAACACTACACTCTGGAAGAAGCTGTAACGAATATAACTATTGATCCCAGCGGTGTGGTTCATGTTGATGAAGCAATTTCATACACATTTGACGGAAATTACAGCTATGTTTATAGAATGCTCAACACCTCGACAGAGGAATCTATTCAGAATATCGAGGGATATTGTTCTGATAATGCATGTAAGTTCAGAGCCGAACGGATTCCTGAAGGGTACAGGTTAATAGGTGAGCTTCCAGAACCTACTCCAAAAAATTTGACTTTTTTTGTTTCTTACGACCATTATGGGGCAGTCAAAGTCCATAATGATACTTCCGAATTTCACAAGCACTGGGGAGAAGAATGGGAAAAACCCCTTGGAAGCCTGAAAGGAAGCATTACTTTTCCGGTAAAAAACGAAAGTGAAATCCATTACTGGACTCACCCTGCTATCTACACGCAGGAAGAGAGCATTGAACATAATGCCCTCAATTTAAAGACAAAAGAGATACCCCCTTCTCACTGGTATGAAATCAGAGCTGTTTTTCCAAGAATCGAATCCCCGAATTCCAGCTTTGTTCAGAGAGATGATGCAAAAAAACTTCAAGAAATATTAACTGCAGAGAAAGAATACCAGCAGAAAGAGTTGAGGTTAGAAAGCCTTTATAGAATAACTGGTTACTTTTTGTTCTTAGTCCTGCTGTTTCCTATCCTTATATACTTTGGATATGGAAGAGGGTTAAAAACGAATAACAAAGAGAAAATAAATTACGAAGAAAGAACAGGTCACAGAAAGAAAACAGATTATGAAAAGAAAAGTAACTACAAAGAAAAACATGACAGAAAGCTGCCTGCAGATTCCAGACCCGCTGTGGTTAACGCCATTATGAAGGGAAGAATGGGTATTCCCACAATGGATGGATTTACTGCTACGTTCATGGACCTTGCTAACCGCGGTTATATTTCTTTAAGGAATTTAGAACCCGAAGAGATAGGCTCGTCAGACATTCCGGAGTCCGAGCCAGAAGATTTTATGATAGAACTGAACCACAGTATATATTATAAAGATAAAGAAAATCTATCTGAACTGGAAGATTTTGAAGAAGATGTACTTCACCTGTTAAAAGATCATGCTTCTGAAAGAAAAGTCTCCTGGAGGGAACTTAGAATGAAGCTTGATAGCAGAATGGATTTTTATCAGTTTATTACTGCCTGGAGTAAAAAAGTTCAGGTTCATACTGAGATTGACAGGTTCTTCAAGTCAACAGGAAACAGATATATGAACCGGTTCTCTCGAGGCGTTTTAATATCGGCAATTGTTTATTATATTGCAATTTCCGGATATTTTCCTTCGGATGAGTTTCCCCAAGTGTCAAGGATCAATACGATGACTGCTTTGATCGGGATTTGGGGATTCGTCATGACAAAGAATTCCGGGATGTTCGTAAAAATATTTGGACGCTGGACTCCTGAAGGGAACCTCTACTATGAACGCTGGGATAATTTTAAAGAATATTTAACAAACCTTTCTACTCTCAAAAAATGTCCTCCTGAATCAATAAAGACCTGGGACTTATATCTGGTGTATGCAGCTTCTCTGGGAGTTGCAAAGCAGGCCTTTCAGAATATGTCCCTGATTGTTCCTTTTGAACAGTTTAAAGAGAGCTGTTTCCTTCCTATAAGTCACTATTATAATCAATCTAATAATCAGTCTGGCTACGGACATGGAAATACCTGCTCCTCATCCTGTTCAGATAAGGGTGAAAATGGAGAAGATAAAAAGACAGGTAGTGGCTCTGAGGATAGGAGCCGCGGTGCCGAATAAGTACTCCTGAAACCTTGAGAACCTCAAAAAAACCTGTTAGAGCTAACAGATTCGGATTAACCAGCTTTGATAGAGGCTATATTTCCGGACTTTCCTCAACTTTTTTATTTTTCGTGTTTTTTAAGAAAAACTCTGATAAGATATTAGTATTCTTAACATAATATAGATCTGGAGGAATCTGGCTGAGGTTTTCACATGGTCCTGTTGAATCTCTTATAGAGGCAAATGTTAATTTTACAGTATTGAAAGTAATTCTTCTTTTTCTGGTTATTCTCTGTCTGGTACCCTCAGCCAGTGCAAGAGACTATGCACTGGAAGGAGCGACAACAAATATAACTATAGATTCAAGCGGCATAGTTCACGTAGAGGAATCGATTTCATACGTGTTTGAAGGAAATTATAATGAAGTTTTCAGAACACTTGATGTGCCGCCCGGAGAATCCATCCGGAATATAGAGGGACATTGCTCGGATGAAGCCTGTACTTTCAGAGTTGAACCGACTTCCGAAGGCTACGAGTTAATAGGCGAGCTTCCGAATTCTACTCCGGAAGAAGTGACTTTTTTTATTTCCTATGATCACTATGGTGCAGTCAAGGTCCACAAAGATATTTCCGAATTTCACTACAAGCTCTGGGGCGAGGAATGGGAGAAACCTCTTGGAAGCTTGAGAGGAAGTATTACCCTTCCTGTGGAAAACGAAAGTGAGATCCAGTATTGGATTCATCCGACCGGTTATACGCAGGCTGCAAGTGTGAAACAGAATGTTCTCAATTTAAAAACAAATGAAATTCCCTCATACCAGTGGTATGAAATCAGGATTGCTTTTCCAAGAATAAAATCTCCCGATCCAAGCCTGGTCCAGATAGACGACGCAGAGGGCCTTGAAGAAATATTAGCTATTGAGAACGAATACCAGCAAAAAGGCTTAATCTTAAAGAACCTTTACAGGCTGACAATTTTGCTTGCTCTCCTCGCCCTGGCACTGCCGTTTCTCATTTACTTCAGGTATGGGAGAGAACCGAGAATTGATTACGAAGCAATATATGAAAGAGAACCGCCTACGGATTCAAGACCTGCCGTAGTCAACGCCATCATGCAGGGGAGAATAGGCACTCCTACGATGGACGGATTTACTGCTACGGTTATGAATCTTGCTAACCTTGGTTATATTTCTCTTCGCACTATAAAATATGAAGAAAGCAAGGCACTGGGCCTGTTCAAGTCCGAGTCCGAAGATATTTTGATTGAACTTGCCAGCCCTGACTTGTATACGAAAGCTAAAAGTGACCTTACCAAACTGGAAGACTTTGAGAAAGATGTGTTCGATTTACTGAAAAAACATGCTTCAGGAAATAAAATTTCATGGGCTAAACTGAAAAAAGAGCTTGGAAAAGGGACTGATTTCTATAATTTTGTGCTCGATTGGAATAAAAAGGTTGAAAGACATATTGTAGTTGAGAAACTCTTCCGGTCCACAGGAAATACATATATGACCCTTTTTGGTGCGGCAGTTTTAATAGCGGCAGTTGTTTACTTTATTGCAATTCCCAGATTTTTCCCATCAGATACATTTCCCCTGGCGTCAAATATGAATATACTGGTAATTTTAATCGGAGCTTTCGGGTTAGTTATGATAGTTTTTTCAGGGACATTCGAAAAGGTACTTGGACGATGGACTCCCGAAGGAAGGCTTTATTATAAACGCTGGAACAACTTCAAAAGATATCTCACAGACTTTTCCGCACTTAAAGAGCATCCCCCTGAATCGATAGAAATCTGGGACTCTTATCTGGTGTATGCAACAGCTCTTGGAGTCGCAGAGGAAGTCCTTAAAAATATGTCTTTAGTCGTTCCTGCTGAACAGCTGAGAGCAAGTCACTTCTATTACGTGCACCACAGCTACGGTCAATTCGGTTCCGGTTTTGGAAGGGCCTATTCTTCATCCTCTCCGTCCTCAAGCGGAAGCGGAGGCGGAGTAGGCGGTGTGGGCGGTGGCTCAGGTGGCGGAGGCGGTGGAGCCCGATAAACTATTTTTGATAAATGGATGGTGATGTACTTGTTATTAGAAATTTTGATAGTAGCAATAATAGTTCTGAATTTACTTTTTGTTATAGTTTACAATAACCTTATTAAGCAGAGAAACAGGGTAGAAAATGCCTGGGCCCAGATAGAAGTCCAGCTGAAAAGGCGCTATGACCTCATTCCGAACCTTGTAGAAACCGTGAAAGGATATGCAAAACACGAAAAAACTCTTTTCGAAAACATTACAAAAGCCAGAGCTGCGGTAATGTCTGCACAGAATGTCAATGAAACTGCAGAAGCATCAAACTATCTTTCCTCAACCCTTAAGTCCCTGTTTGCAGTAGCAGAGAACTATCCTGAACTGAAAGCAAACCAGAACTTCATCCAGCTCCAGAAGGACCTTCTGGAGACCGAGAACAAAATCGCCTATTCAAGACAATTTTACAATGACACGGTTATGAAGTACAATATCAGTATTCAGACAATCCCCAAAAACATTGTTGCATCTCTTATGGGATTCACGAAAAAAGACTTATTCGAAACCCTGCAGGCAGAAAGGGAAGCTCCTAAGGTTAACTTCTGATATTATGTGCTGTAAAAGAAGGGCAAGAAGAAAGCAGAAATTTGAAAAGAAGAAGTTTTTGATGCAATTAATTCTACTTTGTTTATACATGGACAGGGTTTTAGCGGCTTCATTTTTTAGCTTTTTCAGTAGCTTTTTATTTTTTTTCTTTTCGGGACATGCCGCTTTCCTGCGTCGAGCGTGACAAAAATCGGGAAGTGCATCCGGGTAGGCAGTCAATAGATTAATATTACTCCAGGGCAAGCTGAATTGCATCTTTCATCTATTCTATCCCGTGCCACCTCACTTGGCGTTGGGCTTAGATCAAGTTAAAGCATAACCTTCATCCGCACCGAAAAAATAAAAATTAAAATCTTAACTCCAGAACATTAGCCCCTTAGTGGGTCACCAGAACATGACATACAATAAGAGTAGAATAAAGTGGAGTAGAAAAATGGAAATTTCCCGCCTGCTAAATGAAATAAAAGCTTCCAGCCGATACGAAAACCAGATAGTCCATATTGAAGAAACTCCTGCAAGGGATGCCCTTTATGCACCGCTTGAGCTGAAGGCACAGGTAAAAACTGCCCTTTCAGGCATCGGGATTGAAGCCCTGTACTCCCACCAGGCTGAAGCTATAGAAAAGGTTCGGGAAGGAAAAGACCTGGTGCTTTGCACTAGCACAGCAAGCGGAAAATCCCTTACTTATATGGTCCCTATTTTTGAGGCGGTCCTGAAAGATCCTGAGGCTACTGCCCTTTATATTTCTCCTCTGAATGCCCTTGTAAATGACCAGTTAAAGGCATTCCTTGAATTCGAAGGGGCGCTGAATTCCGGGGCAGGTATAGCCCGTTATACCGGTGCTCTGACCGCAGATCAGAAGAGGAAGATCAGGGAAGGGCAGACAAATATTGTTTTTACAAACCCTGAAATGGTCCATATGAGTTTTCTTGCCTGGCACCATCTCTGGAGGCGCTTTTTTTCAAACCTCAGATTCATTGTTGTTGACGAGAGCCATTACTACAGGGGAGTTATAGGAAGCAATATGGCAAACGTGCTTAGAAGACTCCTCAGGGTTGCGGAATATTATGGGGCTTCCCCGCAATTTATCTGCTGTTCTGCAACCATAGGGAACCCGAAAGAGCATACTGAAACTCTGCTGGGAAGGGGAGCTGAAGTTGTTGAGAATAATGGGTCTTCTCAGGGTTCCCAGAAATTTGTATTCTGGAACCCGCCTCTTTACCTGAACGGGAGAGGGTGCACTGTCAGGAAAAGCAGCTTTTCCGAAACCTCAACTCTTTTTACTCGGGCAGTCCAGACTGGGCTCCAGACCCTTGTTTTTACCCGGTCAAGGCAGGGAGTGGAGAGAATGTATAAGAGCTGCAGGGAACTTTTGAGGGAGCGCGGGCTCTCTTCTGCAATCTGCTCGTACAGGAGCGGCTATTTTGACAGGGAAAGGGAAGAGATTGAAAAGAAAATGAATTCAGGAGAGCTTAAGGGTGTTATTTCCACAAATGCCCTCGAACTCGGGATAGATATAGGAGGGCTTGATGCCTGTATCCTTGACGGCTATCCGGGCACGGTTATGAGCGCAAGGCAGCAGGCAGGAAGGGCGGGCAGAAGCGGGAATGAAAGCCTTGTCCTTATGGTAGCCGGGACAAACGCTCTTGACCAGTATTATATGCGAAACCCCGACGACTTCTTTGCAAGAAACAGCGAAAATGCGGTGCTTAACCCTAAAAATCCCTATATCCTTGCAGGTCATCTGCTCTGCGCAGCAAAGGAAATCCCCCTCAGAGAATCGGATGAAAAATATTTTGGCAAGGGATATTCAAGAGTTGTGGAGCTCCTTGAAGCCGAAGGACTGCTCGCAGGAAGTGACCTGAAATACTCTACTGATCCTTTTCCTTATAAGCACGTCTCTCTGCGGGGAATAGATAATAATACTTACTCTCTTCTTGCCTTTGAAGGTGAAAGGAGCTTTCCTATAGAAAAAGACATTGAAGAAACTCTGGCTTTCCGAGAATGCCATCCTGGAGCAGTCTACATGCACAGAGGAGAGCCGTTCTATATAAACAGGATCGACCATGAGAAAAAGGAAATCTATGCTGTAAAAACACACGACAGCTATTATACAAAACCCATGATAGATTCGTCAGTCCTTGTGCAGGAGACCTATGCGGTAAAGCCGCTCCTGCGCGCTCCTGAGGTAGAGGTAGGGCTCGGGGAAGTAGAGGTAACGGACAGGATAATAGGTTACAGGAAAATTCGGACCCACAGCGACGAGACCATGAGTGCCCACGATATCGAAATGCCTCCTGTAACCCTCCAGACAGTTGCACTCTGGCTTAAGCTTCCTGACAGGCTCCAGGAACTCATAGGGGACCATAAACTGGATTTTGCAGGCGGGATACATGCTGTTGAGCATGCAATGATTTCCATGTACCCATTGCATCTGCTTGTGGACAGGAGCGATGTAGGTGGGGTCTCAACTCCATCCCATCCCGACCTGGAAAGTAAAAGCGGGATTTTCATTTATGACGGGCACAGAGGAGGGGTCGGGTATGCCGAAAAAGGCTATGACCTTATCGAAGAGATCCTGGAAGGTACCTTAAAAGCCATCGAGAGCTGCCCCTGTGAAAGCGGCTGTCCAGGATGTATCCAGTCCCCCAAGTGCGGGAACAACAACGAGCCTCTTGATAAACATGCGGCAATCATGCTACTTCATGAACTCCTGGGGAAAGATCCTTATATTCCTCCCGAGAAAAAAGAAAAGCACCTTTCCGAAGCCAGAGCTCTGAGGCAGGGTCCTCAGCAAAAAAAAGATGCAGAAAATTCCCTTGACAGGGTGAGAAGGCAGCTCAGGCGGGAAACCATAAAACAGGAACCTCAAGCAGGGAAGGAGAAAAAGGAAAAAACCTTCATTGCTACGGACGAAAACGGTGGAATGATCGGAGTTGTCTCAGCCCCCTCTCCGGAAAAAGCTGCAGCAAAAACATTTCATCAGAAACTTGCAGGGCAAAAGGGAGCTACGAGAGAAAAGCCCCTCGAGATCAGGATCAGGGATCTTGGAGCAAGCAGTGATTACCACTTCAACATCTGGACTGAGCTTTTCGAAGCCACAGAAAATGAAATTCCTGAAAAAGGAGAAGGGAAAAAGGCTTTAAGGAAACTGATTATTAAAAAAATCAACTGAAGAAAGGGATAATTTTAGGTTTCAGACTTCAGACCTTACCGTTTTTTTATTCCACACTTCTCTCTGGTTTTTTATTCCACACTTCTCTCTGGTTTTCCTGTTTTTCTGTTAAATTTGTTTCAATTATATCAGGCGTTTTTTACTTTTGTTTATTTTCTCTGATTTTCTCTTTTCTGGACTTTGAGATTTTACATATTTTTATTTATACTTAGGAGGGGGAGTGAAAATTTTTTATACTGATAACTCCATATATGTTAGATAGTGGGAAATAAAATAAATAAAGTGGGAAAAGGAGGAAGGTTATTTGCAAAAGTTATTTTTTCTGATGGCATTTACCTGCCTATTTATGGGCTTTATGTTTGCAATTTTTGTCAGCCAATAATTGCTGCGTTTTAGAAAATACCTTATAAATACCTGAGGAAGTAGACTGTGAGAATTTACGGGCATAACTTCTGTATCCCGGTACTGTATGGATGCGGTCTTTTGTCGAAGAGATTCCATTCAACGGAAAAGGGTACTTTACGGAGTAGGGTGTAAATATAAACAGGAATATAATAATTTGCTAAGCACTGTGGGGAATTCAAGAAAAACAAAGGAATTTCTGTTGTAGCCTAAGGAAATTAGCAGGTTGTTAAGGACTTAAAGCGAGAATTCCAGGGGAGCTGCCCATGGGTAACGAAGATCAAGCTATTGAGAAAGAAAAGATAAGATCCGCATATGATGCTGTAATTATAGGGGCAGGACCTGCGGGGATGTTTGCAGCTTACGAGCTTGCAGCCGGGAGGCTGAAGATTCTTGTTATTGATATGGGCAGGGATATTGACAAACGCCTCTGTCCCATGAAAACCCAGAGTTACTGCATGCACTGTATCCCGTGCGAAATCATGTGCGGGGTTGGAGGCTGCGGGACGTTTTCGGACGGGACACTAAACCTGCGGCCCGATATTGGAGGAGACCTTGCAGCCCTGACCGGAGACCAGACCGAAGCCTGGGAGCTGGTGGACAGGGTAGATAAAGTTTTCTTGAAATTCGGAGCACCTCAGGGTGCCCTTCTTACCGAAGGTCCGGAGATAGAGGAATTAAAACGCAGGGCTGCCTCGGCAGGAGCCCGGTTTATAGAGATCAAGCAGCGGCACATAGGTTCGGACAATGCCCCTGCAGTTATAGGACGCTTCAAACAGGACCTGGTCGATAAAGGTGTAAGTTTTCTGATTGAGACTGAAGTCCATGATCTGCTGATTGAGGGTGGAAAGTGCAAAGGTGTTATCCTCTCAGGGGGAAGGGTTATCCGTGCAAATTATGTACTCCTGTCTCCGGGAAGAAGGGGCTGCAAGTGGGTCTCGGAAATGATCGAAAAACACGATCTAAAGGCCCGTTACGGTGGTATTGATATAGGAGTAAGGGTGGAAGTTCCCGCAATTGTTATGGATCCTGTTACAAAAATTAACCGTGACCCTAAATTCCATATCCAGAGCCGCCGATATGATGACTTTGTCAGGACTTTCTGCACCAACAGGCGCGGTTTTGTTGTAAAAGAGGAGTACGAAGACTTTATTGCAACAAATGGTCATTCGATGGCAAATACGGAGTCCGAAAACACCAATTTCGCATTCCTTGTCCATATCGAACTGACCGAGCCCATGGAAAACACAACCAAATACGCCCGCTCAATAGCAAAACTCGCAACAACTATCGGCGGAGGAAAACCTGTCCTGCAGCGCATGGGTGACCTGAGGCGCGGACGCCGTTCCACAAAAGAACGTCTTGCCAAAAACCTGGTTATAAACACATTGAAAGATGTCACACCAGGCGATATCTCAATGGCTCTTCCGCACAGGATAGTTATGGACATAATCGAAGGTCTCGAGACCTTAAACGAGATCATTCCCGGTGTTGCTTCTGACTCAACCCTGCTTTATGCTCCTGAAGTCAAGTTCTATGCCATGCACCTGGATGTAGACCGCCAGATGGAAACCAGCGTGAAAAATCTGTTTGCAGCAGGAGACGGTGCAGGACTCTCAAGAGATATAGTCAACGCCGCTGCAACCGGAATTATGGCTGCAGAAGGGATTATGAAAAAAGTCAGACAGGATATGAATAAGCTCGAAGACGATGAAAAACAAATTCAGAAGGACTGAAGATTTTAAAAAACTGTTGGCCTTGTTTATTTTAATTTTGTTTAAAAGAGTTTGCGTTCCCATCTGAAATACCTGGAAGTTCCGAAAGGCATTAAAAGATTTAACTTTGAAGTTTTAGTTTGGGAAGAGGTTTGAGGTATTTGACTTGTGGGTTGTGGGTTGAGAGTTTTCGTTTTTTAGTTCTTTTAGTGTGGGTAAATATTTTGGAGTAGGTGTTTGCTTGCTAGTGGGGTGTTCAATTGATGAGAACGCAAGTTATACTACGCACTCGGGGTATATATTATTTTTAACGAATAATTTCGACGCATGTGTATAACCATTAGTTAATCAAAATAACTTTAGATTAGTGATGTAAGGTTATATAATTAGTAGAATAATATCTAAAAATTATAAAAAATGCTGGAAAGTAAGAATTATAGTGAAATTTTGCCATCGGGTATGAAGATGGAAAATCTACTAAAAATCATTTGATTTATTTAACTTTGAAGTTTTAGTTTTATTTTAAAAGAGTTTGCGTTCCCATCTGAAATACCTGGAAGTTCCGAAAGGCATTAAAAGATTTAACTTTGAAGTTTTAGTTTGGGAAGAGGTTTGAGGTATTTGACTTGTGGGTTGAGAGTTTTCGTTTTTTAGTTCTTTTAGTGTGGGGTAGATCTTTTGGAGTAGGTGTTTATTTGCTATTGGGGTGTTCAATTGATGAGAACGCAAGTTATACTATGCACTCGAGGTATATATTATTTTTAACGAATAATTTCGACGCATGTGTATAACCATTAGTAAATCACTATAGCTATTACTTTACTGATATAGTATTTATAGTTACAAAATTCATCCCATAACAGAATTGTTGAATCCAGACAGTTACTGTTTTCTAGGTATGTATCTTAACTCAACTGTATAAATTTTGAAAATTTCTTTTCAACACTTTTTTCTATCTTTCCAAAAGATATCTATGATAGATACAATATTAAAAAAGTGGCAATTAAAAACAAAAATCAAATTACGGGCGGCCACCCCACCCTAAAGGATGGGGTATGCTTCGGGCCGCCCGCCCGGTTGTTCTGGTAATTAGAAATCATCAAGTCTTCTTTGCTTGGATCTCATGAACCTATGCAATCGAGACTCTTCACTCGGTTTTCCTTGCGATTCTTTAATGTAATGCTTAATTGTATCAGCAGTTACGTTTCCAACGGATCGATAGAACTTTCCACTTGACCATAGATTTCCACCCCAATATCGTTTTTTAAGATCAGGATGAAGCTTGAATAAGCTGTAAGAACTACCTCCTTTCAAATACTGAATTACCTCTGACAGAGAATTACTTGGATGAAATTCAAGAAACAAATGAACATGATCATCTACTACTTCCATTGCATGTATTTTGTAGCCATTTTTAGCACAAATTATACTGAGAATCAACTCGCAATCCTTTTTAATTCTCTTATTGTAGAATATATTGTATCGATACTTAGGCACCAACACGATGTGGTAAGTAATCTGACCATAGCCATGGCTAAAACTGCGTAATTCCAACTTATATCACATCCTAGCCAAAGGTGGCTGGCACCACCTCTGGTTATGGTGCCAAAAAAACCTTATTTTACAAAAAAAGTGAGGATTTAGATAATTAAAGTGAAAAAACGAAGAGGCGAGGGTTCACTTCATCCCCGACCTGAAGGACGGGGTATTCGTGACCCTCTGCGCTCCATTAGTAATAAATATATATGTAAATACTATTCGTAAAAATGCTATGTGCATGTCTCGTAATTAAGAAAATAGTTTGCGTTCCCATCTTAAAAACCTGGAAATTCAGAAATTAGTTATAAGAGATTTAACTTTTGGTTTTCTAGTTTGGGAAGAGGTTTGAGGTATTTGACTTGTGGGTTGTGAATTTACCGTTTTTTAATCATTTTAGTGTGGGTAGATTCTTTTTGGAGTAGGTGTTTGCTTGCTAGTGGGGTGTTCATTAGATGAGAACGCAAGTTATACTACGCACTCGGGGTATATATTATTTTTAACAACTAATCGCAACGCAGAGATATAATCAGTAGAGAATCAAGATAACCTTAGTTCAATAGTGAAATGTCACAGGAGTGATATAAATGCGGCATGAGAAGACTGTTTTTATGTAAATCTCCTCATGAATGAATGTTTTTAAGCACTGTTGCAGATCAAAGGCGATTGTGAAAGATTTTGTTAGCAAGTGCAGCCACCGAAAAAACAGAATTGGATAAGCCTATTCCATTACAGGTGGTGACTATTCAATTGAAGTAAGTTAAACTTTGTTTCAATTTATTAACCTCATAAGAAAAGTTAGGTAAGAAGGGGTTATGGCCTGAAAAATAAAAAAGAAGTTGTAAAAATCTTCCAAAAAAAACATATTCACTATCTTTAACGTGTCTTTTCACCGAACGCAGCTCGGGCCAGTCCGAAAAAGCACAAAAGAAAACAGATTCTTAGCACATAGAATTCCTTGAATATTCAATTTTTGAAAAAAGGACGTTAATATCTATTTTTTTCCTTAAAAAAGGAGTTAATCAGCTAGAAAAAATCCAAAAAAATAAAAGGCTTCTTTGAGCCTGAATTCAATAAATCTTTCTGCTTTTAAAAAACAGAACAAGAAGCTAATTTTTCATTTTTTTTCTTTTTGGGACTGGCCGCTCTCCTGCGTCGAGCGTGACAAAAAGGGCAACACGCTGTTAAATGAAATAGAGAACGTAAAATCTCTCTGTCAGATACAGGCCATGAATGGGTCATGAATGGGTCACTAATTCCATATATTTTAGATCAAAAATTAAGGATATAATAGATACTCTGTCATTTTTCACCTATTTGTTTGAGAACATTCTTATCTACCATATTCTGAAGATCACGTTTTGCCGTAGAAGCACTTACATTACGAATTTTCTGATATTCTTTATTTGTTATCTGTCCATTCTCTTTGAGATATCCAACAGCTTTTATCTGACGGCTACTCAGTCCTATTTGCCCGTACTTTTCCTTCATTGAACGATCACTGCTCAGTTTCTTGACCTTATTTTCTACTCTTGAGATTTCAACTGCAATGCCGAAAAGGAAATATTCCAGCCATCCCGTAAGTTCTCCTCTTTTTGCATCGGCATCAGCAAGAGCTGAATAGTAAGCCTGGCGGTCTTCATTGTAGTACTCTTCAAGGGCAAAAAATTTCTTTGTATCACAACCTCTTTTTGTCAAAATAAGTGTGGAAATAGCCCTTGCAGTCCTGCCATTACCATCAAGGAATGAGTGAATTCGAGCAATCAAGAAGGGATCTGGTGAGTAATGAGATTTCTTCGGGTTCTGGTGAGGTGTAGGTTATTTTTCCTGTTTTCGGGTTTCCGACAACTATCCTAACCTTCCGGTAGTTTCCGGCAGAAGAGTCCGGCAGGGTACCTTTTACTGTAAGCCTGTGGATTTCGAGGAGGATATCTTCAGTAATTGTAGCGTTTTCTTCAAGGCTGTCTATATAACCAAGCACATCAACATAGTTCTGGACTTCTTTTTTATCCTTTTCGCCTGCAAGGACGTCTTTTCCTGCAATAAGCAGGCTTACTTCTTCAAGAGTAAGCTGATTCCCTTCTATACTTGTTGTGTGATGAGTCTGTTTTATAAGGGCTTCTCGCTGGAGCTCTCTCTCCCATGCCGGAATGAGGTGACTATTCAAAATGACCTCCCGGGCAGCCTGAATTCTCGCAAGCAGACGCACGATTTTATTTGTATATTTAAAAATAGGCTGAAACATAACCAATTTTCCGATTTTTGTCCCTATTAAAGGAGTTACTCTTTTCATTATTAACTTAGCGATACTTTATTTCAAAACCCATAGAAATCTGAGGATGTTAATGGGGACTGCTACCTGAGGTAAAAACCATGTCATCAAACCTTCCTAAATTAGTTTTCTTGAGCGAAGCGAAAAGGACATCTGGCTCCCGAGGAGAGACTAGGGAAGTCGAATCTCATGGACTTGTGTGACAAAACGAATCCAAACTAAGGAAGACTCAGGAAGATAGTGAGAAACTTATGGAAGTGATTGTGAAGGGATTTGCTAATGGAGCAACTGCCTGAAAAATAAAAAAAGAGTCGTAAAGCATTACCGAAAAAACAAGCTCATCATCCTTAACCTATCTTTTCACCGAGCATTATTTCGAACAAGCCCGAAAAACGTAAGAATCAAACTTTCGATAGTTTGATATATCTGTTAATTTTCTCTAAAACTATGGTCATTGATCTTCAGGTAGAAGAGAAAGTTAACGTTTTAGAGCCCTGTAATAAGAATAAAGAAGATTGTAATAAAAGTAAAGAAGAATTTTTGAAATGGAACTATGAACAGTGTCAGACTGGCTATCACTCTAGAGATCAGATGACAATTGATATTTTTTATAAAATGAGTCAGATTTTTACATTCCTTATAGCCTTACTTGCGGTATCGTTCTTAACTCAACTTCGTGGAATCTTGATAGCGTATATAATTATCGTTGGTATATTTGGGTTTTTATCACTCAGTTCTCTCTTATTGCACCTTCAATCTATGGTAAGCTGTAAAACTGCATTAAGATGGGGATGTAAGTCTATTGAAGAGGAGTTAGTGAAAAATTACCCTGGGAGCGAAATACCACATCATTGGGAGCTTATTGATAAAAGAAGAAGGCAAGGAATAGAAAAAAATCGCTTATTACGTATCTTGTCAATTTTTTAGCTCGAAAGAAGAGAGAGTTAATAAAAGATCTGAGAAAGATGGAGTGACTGTTATCTGGTCAGGAATGATTCTAGTCATTCTCTGGGTCGTTATCGTTTCACTAACATACATCTATGCTTAAGCCTTATCAGAAAAGTAGAATAATTACAATGTAAGGTAACGACGAAAGTTATTAAACTTTGCCAAAAATTAATCCTATCGGTTCAGCTCAATATATTATAAGCTAGTCCTCTGAATGAGCGAAGAAATTAGGGAAGTGGTGAAATGGACTCTACCTATCTGGAAAGGCTTGCTTTTATAATAGAGCCTATCCCAAAAGTAATATTATGCTGAAATTATAAATATAGTTATATGTCATTCCATGAAATCGATGACGTTCTATGGGAATCAATAGAGCCTTATCTTCCTCCTCAGAAACCACATACAGGAAGACCACGTGCAAATATGAGGAAGTTAATGAATGGTATTTTGTACGTTGTTATGACAGGTTGTACATGGAAAGATGTTCCTCGCCGCTATGGTTCTAAATCAACCGTTCATAGATTCCACCTCTACCTCTGTGAACATGGAATTTATCAGGAAATCTTTAATGAACTTTTAAACAAAGGTTATGATTTGAAGAAAATAGATCTCTCTCATTGTTTTACTGATACAAAGGATATTCCGACTAAAAAAGGGGGAATATCGGCTACGACGGTCATAAAAAAGTAAAAGGAATAAAATTAAGCGTTTTAGTAGACTTACAGGGTCTACCTCTCTCTATAATTGTTGTTCCCGCAAATGAGAATGATTCAACACTTTATATACCTACACTTAAAAATTTCAAGATAAAAAGACCTGTAGGAAGGCCTGTTAACAGGCCTTCAAAAGTAACAGCTGATGGAATGTATGATACAGCTAAAATTAGAAAATATAACAGAAAAAGAGGAATAAAGTCCAATATACCAGTAAATAAAAGAAATAGGAAGAAAAAGAAGATAGGAAGACCAATAAAGGTAGATCAGAAAGAATACAAAATGAAAAGTATAGT
The DNA here is from genome assembly GCF_000970285.1 of Methanosarcina horonobensis HB-1 = JCM 15518. Taxonomy (NCBI): domain Archaea; kingdom Methanobacteriati; phylum Methanobacteriota; class Methanomicrobia; order Methanosarcinales; family Methanosarcinaceae; genus Methanosarcina; species Methanosarcina horonobensis. The sequence continues at coordinate 3,315,077 of NZ_CP009516.1, forward strand.
AGAAAGGTTCTTTAGCTGGATAGAGTCATGTAAGAAAGTATTTCCAAGATATGAAATAAAAGAGGAATCATATCTAGGAGTCGTAATGGTAGCAGCAGTAATTAGATTAAATGAAGTTTTGGGATAGGCTCATAGTTAAAAAGGGCTTGCCCAGCATTAGAGACTTTCCTGTAGGCAAATTTGGAAAACTGGTTACTGTAGACAGGGCGGAAATAGAAAGTTTCAGGAGTATAAAAAACGTAATGGAAGAGTAATTTGATTCCAAACTTGAGAATGGAGAGCTGGGCTGGATAAAGTATTTTTTAGTACCAATGCAGGACGGGGAATTTCTGGACTTTGAGACCATGCATCCGATAGGAAAATTGATATTCGTTTTTGTCGGAAGTACACATGACAGGCTTAAAGACTTCTATGAATTTTGCAGCTACTCAAATATACAGAGCAAGCCTTATCCGGGAATGGATCCGCGCAGAAAGATCTCAAACAAATGTCCTGATTTCCTGAGCAGACTGAGAGGGTATGTAAATATTCTCAGACTAAACCAAGCGAATGAAAAAGACGAAACCTATATAATCAGCAGAGCAATTCAGTTACACTCTTTAATTGAAGAAAATGCTCCGAAAGTTATGAGGGAAAACAATGCACATGTCAGTTGCGGAATATTAAATGCCCTGATTAATGTGCCGGAATATATGCACGGAGTTCGCTCAATGCAGGCAATTGTAGAAATGAGCATACTTCACGAAAAAAACTCATGGGAAACGGCTTATCTGCCGCCAAAAGACCAGCTGAGCTTCATATTAAAAGCATAGACGAATTTTATAAACTCTTAGCCCAAAAAAAGGACTCATGTGTAGATATTAAATAATATTCCCTACCAGTATTCCCTGTTTTTCAGATTTAATAATATTATTTAGACATATGACAACTTCCGATTAAAATCGCAACTTTTTTAACAATTGAGGAAATATTGTCGAGTAAATATACACTAATATAAAAAACGGCAGAAGGATTAAAGATGAAAGAAGGGCTTTTGAATTGTATAACCAATCTGAGTTCGGCAATCTCGAAAATTATCTCCTCGAAAAGAAATCCTTTAAAAAGACCAGCTGTGAACATACTCTTAACACTTATGTTTTTACCGGTGAGGTTGAGCTAAAAAAACACAGATTTAAGAAGTTTTCCCTTCTGCTAATAAACACATATGATGAAAAAGCCCTTGAAATATTGAGCAAATTTTTTTTCCTCCTGTGTATAACTATAGCTCTGGTTACAATAATTAATTTTCTTGGTAATGACATTGCAGACTGGTTTTATATTTTGGGTATAGTGTTCTCTCTTATTCCTCTCATTATCTCTCTTTGTATACAGAATGTGCTTGAATATTATCAGGATACTTTTTGCAAAAAATGCGGAAACAAGCTTGCCTGTGAAGAAGTAGGCGAACCGATCATGAAGGAAACGAGCAGTTTTGGAGACTATACACTGACAGTTACAAGGCACTGGAAGTGCAGATACTGCGGAAATGTGGACACAAGAGAAAGCTCTGAGAATATCTTTGCAGAACAGGGAGAAATGCTGCCTGCAGTTTCCCTGAAAGGTATCGAGTGCAGGAAGTGCGGTGGAATAGGCACGATTGTTGAAACCAAGAGACCAGATATAAAAGAGATTGGAAAGAAAAGACTTACCAGAAGGTACTACAATTGTACGTTATGCGACCATGAGGACATCAGTGAAAGTGAGGAAATAACCTTTCACGGCACTCACACTGGTTAACTAAAAAACCGGTTTTTAGCAGAAAAAGGATTATTATCCTGACCTTACAGCCCGGATCTTGAACGTCTCTTGAAGCAAAAGTAAAAAAACTGAAAATATTAAGTCTATATTATTCTATTTTTCCTAATTCCCTTTGAGTATCAGAAATTGAAATATCCAGGTACTTCATAGTCGTTGACAAGTTCTTATGTCGGAGATACTTGCTCACTTTTGCGAAAACATAATGTAATCGCTTGGTCGAAGGTTGCAATGTTCACAATATCTTTCAATCCTTTTCATCACCCTGTTATCACAGGGAGCTTTCTGTATCTCCGTTTCATCCCTGCTTTTACCACCCCAAATTTCAATGCACTCGTTCTTTTTATCGAGATCACGAACTTTTACATTGATTGCTTCGCTAACTCGCAATGCAGGTGTATAAAGCAGATACATCCGTATTTCATACTTTTCAGCAAGTTCAGGCTAGCTAAAGGTTTGATGTAATTCATCGGGTTGTAACCATTGTTTATTATATCTTGTTAAAAAATTAAAAATTTTTTAGAAATATATAAATATTGTTATTCAAGTGCAAAATGCATCAACAACTTCAAAATGATGCATTCATGTTTGCCTGGATATACACTATATTTCAGTCAATAGCGAAAATGAAATAATGATGAAAATGGGAGTTTACCGGAACGCAACAAAAGGTATCTTATGGTGTATTAATACAAAATTCTATTTTTTATAACAATTTAATCATAGGTTTTACTACAAAACCTGTGTGTTAATGGAACCAAGAAAGAAGATACTTTGTTTGCATAATAATAACTTTTCATGCTTGTGAATAACTAATAAGTTAAAAGTTGAGTTTAGAAAAAAATTAAGTACTTGTATAAATAATATATATTCAAATAATCCCATTGATAAGCTATCCGGAGAATCTGGAAAAGAGTTCTCAATTAAAAAAGTAAAGGAAGCTATGTGACAATAAGCTATTGCCTTTGAGTCACATTCCTCTTTCGAGAAATGATCTTTAAGTCTATTGATAGATTCCGTGATTGCTTAATAAAAGAACGGTGTAAACATGGGTTTTTTTGGAGAATTATTTGAAGATGTAACTGGAAAAAGTAAAAGACCTGAAATTAAAGGTAGTAGATTTGAAAATTTTGTGTCTAATGAAATATTTACCGACATCTTATTTGATCTTGTAGAAATGACAAGGATTTTGATTCGAACAAAGAAAGGTTCGAAGAAAGAAGCCTGAATCCAGATTTTCTTTTTAGAGACAAAAGAACTGGAGAAGAATTTTGGGTTGAGGCTAAACATCGAAATGGTCTTTTTAAGAATAATAAAGGACAACTTGTTTGTGAAATATGCAAACAATGGCAATTAGACAGATACAGAGATGTAGAGAAAACTACTGGAAAAAAAGTGTATATATGTTTGGGTATTGGTCAAGACCCCAGATATCCAGAAACAATTCATTTAATACCTGTTTCTGATGCTTATCCTCAATTGTTCCAAAGCAAGCTCAAAGAAACACTGTTATGGAGAAACCCTGAGTTTTAAGACTTCAAATGGAGCAATTGTTGAAGTAACATCTAATCTTTAACAACTCTAATAATTTAGTGCAAGGATGGAGTTTTAACCCACGAAATCCTTAGATGACAGTTCTAGAGAATTCGTATGCTACTATAATTTTTAATTTTTTTCAAAAAATTATCCTGTATAAATAGTTCAGAAATGACTTATCCTTGATTAGTGGCCATTTTCCCTTTGTTTATCAGTTCAGGATGATCATTTTTCTTGTTATAGTTCTGAGCCGAATGTATGAATAGAGTTTCAAATATATCTATAAATTTTTTATTTGTGTCTTCAAAAGGAAGGATTGCAAACCAGATACTTTCTTTTTTGAATAATGAGAAATCTAATGCTCCATATAGACGTTCACAGGACTGTATTGTTATTTTTTGCTCTTCTTCTATCCGTTCCTTAATCATTTTCTTATCGTTCTCAAACGTTGTTCTAAAAATTTCTAACTGTAATGGATAATAATCTCTTAAAATTTCAGAAATACTACACTGAGTTGGATATTTACGTATTGTACCATTATTTTTAGATATATATCTGCTAAATAATCTTTCTTCAAATGATGCTTCCGTTTTGCCTATATATCGGGGTATGTCATCACAACCCCAAAGGTAAATTCCTGGTTGTTTAAAAAGAGGATCGGTTTTATAGCCTGATGCTGCCGTATAAGGTACTTTATGTAAAAAAAGGTCATCCTTGCACTTACATAGACCGTTGTTATTTAATTCCTGTATCCATATATCAAATATTTTGTCACAATGGTTTTGCAAAGATGTGGACAAACTATAGCTTAAACTCGTAGAACTACCAAAAATATCTTTTAATACTTCTTTTCTTTCAGGTGTTGACTCTATTTTTTCTTCTAGCGATTCAAGGTACTTCATATAAACTAAACGAACTATAACATATTAATAATTTTAGATGAGATTCGGCCTAGATTTTAAATAAGAACTCAAAAACTACGTATATAGAAAACGAGGATTAAGATCAGGAAAACATACAATTAGCAGGAAAAAATATAGTGTGGATTAGGGTGAAAATTTGTTTAAGCCCTTTTTTGGGACGCATATAGTATCAATTCTTAAACGTAAAGACAGATCCTTTTCTTTGAAGTTCTCCTAAATATGGAGCATATTGTATGGGCATAATACATGGTAAATATGTCTGGAAAAAATGCCTACTTGTAATCAGATAGAAAAGCAATAAAGCATCTTCTGTTGAAACCATGACTAAATCTGAATTTTCTTCTGGTAATGCTTCAAATTTTGATATATCGGGCAACCAATTTGTTATAAGTCCTTTATTCAGAACACATATAGTATCAATTCTTAAATGTACAGGTAGGTCTTTTTCTTTGAATTTCTTAGAAAGATAATTGTAAAGAACCTCTAAATTATCTGCCTCATAAGCAAAAATGTAATAATTAACAGGGCAAATCTCCAATTCTTTGCCATATTGTAAAATGTTTATTCTTAGATTTTGAGGTGGTAGTACATATGCCGCTTTTTCAAGTTTTTTTACGCTTTCCATATTCACTATACAGTTATCAATTTCTTGCTTATTTAATTTGGTTTTAACTTCAATAATTGCATAAACACATTCGATTGGTATCACACGGATTTTTTTGTTACCGTTTTTATTCTCATAAAAAATAGGCGTCTTTGCAGAATCTGATATTATAATATCTAATTGTCTACTTATACCGCCTTTCGTATCAATTACGAAACCAGTTGATATATCTAAAGATTTTGGGAGATACTGAATAAAGAAATTTCTAAAAGTTTCTTCATTAATTTGACCTTTTTCTCCAGAGTGTGGAATAGCACAACGTACCTGGTCTAACTCTGCTTTCATTGAACTGGAAATGTTTTTAAAAATTTCCCGAATATCCACTTGGAAATCTTGACTAGCCATAGAAAAACACAGTTTTAATTATTATTATTGCTACATAGTTTTTTTCCTTTTGATGGAAGGATAGAAATATTATCTACAAATGACAGGGTTCTCTCCCTAAGCACTGATGGCTCAAGTTTTAGCTTTTCGGAAAATCAACTCCTAAACACGTTTTATTTGTCTGGATTCCTGCTGTTTTATTGGCTTTTCTTTTTTCTTCAAAGAACCTATAAAGAGTCTTTTCTATGAGTACCCTTAATTTATAACATCCGAAGCTATACCCTTTAAGAATAATTTCTTTTTAGGTTTTCTCACTGATCTTTTTACCTTTAGCCTGTTTATACAAATCTAAAGAGTATTCCGGCCTTTCTGGTGGATTAAAATCAAAAATAGGTTCCAAACTTTCAATGTAATCTATAATAGCTTCAGGATTTGAAGCACAGAGTTCAAGAATTTCTTCACGATTCATAACAGTAAAAAGGAACAGTTTTATATCATTTTTCCGAAATGTAAAGAAATTGAACTCAATTCTTTTTTATAACCTGATGATCGTACCTATGTGCTCTAGGTTGACTTTATCTGTGATCTCTGTGTAAACTCAGCGACCTGAACCCCATAATAAAGGAAGATAATTTAAATATACAAAAGCGTACATGCCGACAAGAAACCTAAACCTATTTCCTAAAGAAAAACTAAAAGCACAGCACAGCTCAGTGGTAGTTTATTAATAAACTATGAAATGTAGGAGTGAGTAAAATGAGTGAATACGAATTAACTGACATTGAAAAAAAAACCCTGGATAATTGGATAATATTAAACATAATCCCACAAAAATCACCAAATAAAAATTACACTAGTTATGCACTTAAAAATTTATTTGAACAAGCACCAGATGGTTTCTTTATCACAAATAAGCAGTTTAAAGAAGCGATGGTCAGATGTAATTTCTTACCTGTAAATAAAAATAAATTAAATTGGGAATTCCGAATTTCCCTAAAATCTCCAGGGTTGAAATAATCTAAATGAGGTTATAAACCTAACATATATTGAAAAAGCTTATCCAATTTTCCCAAGTAAAGGAAACGTTTCCAACAGAGTTCCAAAAAACGCATTTCTATTGATAAACAAAATATGTTTTGTCGTTTACTATGGAGTTAGGGGACAAGTATAAACGACAGACAAAAGGATACATACGATATATACAACGGACATAAGACAAAAGACTCTCAGTATTTCAAATATTCTGATTTTTATTAAGAACCGTCTGCCCAATCGGAGTCAATTCGAACTATCCAAATGTATCTAGATCCTTGGGTTCACCAGGAAAACTATGATCCCTAATTTTCTGTTTATATTCAATAAGACCTAAGTCAAAAACGGATTGATATTGATGATCAGTGTAACCTCTTTCACATACGTCCTCAAACAAACCATCAAAACATCCATATGGGCAAACTTGGGACGAAAGAAAAGAAAGTAGATCTGATATTTGTGATTCTTTATCAAAAATACCTCGTTCTATCAATCCCTTTACTCCACCAATCTCCTCAAAGCTAATATTTCAACTAATAATACTTTTTTTATTTCAGGTTACAGAAAGATTTCAGGCTGTCGTGAAAAAGATGATATAATAATCATTACCGATTTTTATTTCGCAAGCCCCTTTTTCATCAAGGAAATCAATTGTCCGTTCCCACTCATCAGGATTTGCACTAAAGTACTCTCCGGGAGATTCAATAGCTTTTTTCAGGACCGGATATTCATCAAGTTCTTCTTCGGTCACGATAACAAATTCATCAGGCACAAACTCCAGTTTTTTGGCTTCAATAGATTTGGAGTACTCGTGATTGAGAGCTCCGAAAGCAAAGAAAGCTGCAGAGATAAGGAGAAGAGGCACGAGAGACACAACAAATGCTTTAAGGATAAAAACTGGAGACCATTCCCTTGAAATTAACAGCCCGATTGCAAAGAGGATTCCATAAATAACAAACATAAGGTATATCGACTTGGGTGGGTGAATTCCAGTGAGAGCGTATCCACTAAGGAAAAAAGTAAGAATTCCTATGAAAAAGAAAAGTAGATAATTAGAACCTTTATTGCTGGAGTTATTCACGGGCACTACTGAACAATACGCTTTAAGATTATTTAATGGTTAGTACTCTTTAAAAAACCAGAATACTGAAGAGAAGAACAAAATTGAAAAATCTCAAGGCCAAAACTGAAAACCAAAAAATAAAGTAATAAAAGAAAAAAATATGAAAATAATAGACTTAAAGCACATATCTCCAGCCATCTTTTTTCAGGCTTTTCCTGTGCACCTCATAGCCCGGCATGAGCTCCCCGACGAGCTTCCAGAACCTTGCAGAATGGTTTTTCTCCTTTACATGGCAGAGCTCATGTACAACCACATACTCTAGCTGTTCCGACGGAGCCATTACAAGCTGAAAATTAATCCTCAGGATATTGTCCGCAGAGCAGCTTCCCCAGCGTTTCTTCTGGTGCTTTACCTTAAAAGTCGGAGGATCTATTTTCAATTTTTTTGAATAAATTCTCAGGAACCTGTCAACTTCCAGTTCTGCACAGTCACTATAAAAATCCCATATTGTCTTTTTTATCAGGGCTGGCTTCAGTTCCTCAGGCGCATTTTCAGGAATGAAGACAGTAATTTCAGACCCGCTAAAGGAAGCAGAAGATTTTTTGATTCCTTCCATAGGTAAAACTTTCAGGGGATATTCTTTGCCCAGATAGAGATATTTTTCTCCGTCAGTATATTGTTTCTCCCTGATGGGCAGCCTGTTTGCCTCAAACCAGTCAAGTTTTTCCCATACCCAGCCAGCCTTCTTCCGTACCATATCTTTGATAACCTCACGGCTAAGCCCATGAGGGGCTCGAAATTCAACTTTGAGATCCGGGCGGACTACTATCGCTGCTTTCCTTCTCTTTTTGCTATAGACTATTTCGTAGTCTAATGTCCTGCCGCAAGCTTTAATACTGTCGTTTTTTCTCATAGCTGGTCTCTCGCCTGATTTTTGAGTTTTGTCCTGCTTCTTATTTTATATTAAACTCTGCTTAAACCTGCCTCTTTATTCAAGACTTATGGTTTATGGTGAAACTCGTTGTGCTTAAGGAAACTAAACTGCTGATATTTCTGACCCATAAAAAGTAACTCACTCTAGCAAACGATTCCTGTCCTGCTCAACGAAGGAGAGCGGCCTTTCCCTTAGTAAAAGAGAAGAAAAAAAGTAAGCTAAAAGCTAAAAAATCGGCTTTAAGGAGTGAAGAGATATATTTTGAGAAATGCCCGGATATTTCTTAACACTTATTTCAGGCATAAGCGATGTCCATATCATATGCCCGTGTATAATGTTCAAAGATTAAAAAGGTAAGAGTGTTGCTGGTACTGTCAAAAGTATAAACCAATACGAAGGGTCCTATATGAATCCTCCATTTTCCCTTAAACTCAGCCTCAAGAGGATAGCCCATTTCCGGTTTATAAGCCAAGAGAAGAAGGCGTTTTTTTACATAATCATAGACCGGCCGATCGAGGCTGTATAGCTTTTTAAGGTTTCTGCGAACCGACGGATGAACTGCTACTTTATACGTCATTGTTCTACCTTTTTGAGAAATTCGTCAATCTCAAACACAGGCGAGTGGTGCTCTAAGCAGTCCTTTTCTGCCTTTCGGACTTTTAAAGAAAAGGAGGGCTGAAAAGTAGTCTCTGCAGGGTAGCTGATCTCATTAAACTTTATTTCCAATTCCTTCAGTTGATTAAAAATCTCTGCAAGTGTCGTACCTATCCCTCAATCAGTTTGTAAGGACTTTTAATAAGTTCATTCATGCTTAAATGGGTTTTTGAGGCGTTCCTGAGCAGGTACCTTAAAGAGGAGATTAATAGTATCAATTATATAAATATTGGGCTTTAAATAAGGAAATCCTAACTGAAACCCTGGCTGAAATGTAACTGAAAGCTGCTCATCCCAGGTTCGTCAACCTTTTTTAAACCGGAAAGGGCCCTATTTTAAACTAATTACTTGCCGATTTGTCCCATATTTTTCTTTTAAAGCCACGTAATCTTATAACATATTTCCGTTTTGAGAAAATGAGTGGTGTTATTGTGAACTTCTGCAGAAAGTGAGTGAGAAGATTCTCGGCGCATTAAGGGCACAGTTAAGTATGTTATCAGAAGAGTAAGAAAAGAGAGTAGACAACATACTCTCCATTGAGCATCATAACAGATAAACAACTGGTGTTAACATAGACTGAAAGTATAATTAGGAGCCAAATTTTTAAGAAATTATTGTCAAATTGAATAGGATTTTGCAATCAAATTTGACATAACCTTCATTTTAAGTTAATTCGTAATACTTTTATAGTATCATGTAATACAAAAATACACTGTTAATATCCTTAATTCATATTAGTATTTAGGTTCACATTTGTAACTCATTTGGTAACAAATATAAATATTACCGAAAATGTACGAAATGTTCACACATATTAATAAAAAAATAATAACATATTTCAGGAACCATAGGTGCCTGTTAAATTTACTATAGTTTAAATGAAAAAATAGAGTCTGGAAAAAATGGAATAAAGGACAGAGGGGTACAGTTTTCAGTACTCTCCTTATTTTCAGTATTGAAAGGGTCTTGATTGGTTTTCCTCGATTTCTATTTTTTCATAGTTATAAAATGTGAGTTAGATCTATATAAATGCATATTAAAGACCATAAATGACTATAAATGGACCGTGTTGATATTTTTGATACCCATCTGTTTCGTAAATATCCTGATTCAAATTTATCAGATGATTAGAAGGATGATTCACAATCAGCAGGATGATTCACAATCAATAGGATAATTCACAAAAATAGGGTGTTCTGTAATGGAGAAAAAAAAGTTATCAGTATTATTTTCTGTTTTCCTGACAGCCCTGATCTTAATGACGTCGGGCTGTACTGACAAGGACAGTGCTCAAGCCGAAACACTGGCAGAGGAGACATTGGCTGAGAGTACTTCTAACGGATCACAGCATGCAGATGTTGTTCATCTGAGCGGTGAAGATTACGGCTATCCGCAGCCATTCACGATATATCCGAGGGGTCCCGGATCCTCAAAGGTTGGAATGATTTTTGACAGTCTGTTAGAAAGGGATGAAATAGGTACAATTCCCTGGCTGGCTGAAAGCTGGGACGTCAGTTCGGATGGAACAGAATACACATTTCATCTCCGTGAGGGTGTCAGCTGGAGTGATGGAGAACCTTTTACGGCAAACGATGTTAAATTTACTTTCGATTATGAGCAGGAAAACATACCCGTATCAGGTGGAATTGAGTCCGGAATTATAGATAATGTTCAGGTCATTGATTCCAGTACCGTCAAATTCGTACTTAAGCAGCCTGCTTCAACCTTCCTTTATAAGATGACCGGTTTCAAGATCATACCTGAACATATATACAAAAACGTTTCAGACCCCGCCAGTTTCCTTGATCCGCAGGCAGTCACAGGTACTGGTCCGTTTATTCTTGATGAGTACAATAAAGAGCATGGGACATACCGGTTTGTAGCAAACGAGAATTTCTGGGGACCGAAGACTTCCGTTAAATCCGTTGAGTTTATTCCGGTCAGCGACTCAATGGTAGCTTTTGAACAGGGGCAAATAGATTTCACAAGTATATCACCTGATACTCTTGACCGGTTCACATCAGACCCTGATATAAGAATAGTCCAGCAGCCGGCTTTCTGGGGTTACCAGTTTTATTTCAACATGAAAAAATGTCCGGAGCTTAATGACAGCAGAGTAAGGCAGGCCTTTGCTTATGCTATTGACCGTGATGAACTTGTTAAAAAGGTTGCAAGAGGTGCAGGGAAAGCCGGCAAAATGGGCATACTCTCTGAAGACCACATCTGGTATAATCCTGACCAGCCGGAATATGGCTACGATCCGGATAAAGCCGGAACCCTGCTTGAAGAGGCCGGATGGACTGATACGGACGGGGACGGAATACGTGATAAAAACGGGGAAAAACTGTCATATGTATTGTCACTTAGCAGCGGCGAAGTCCGTATCGGTGAACTTATAAAAGAAAGACTGAGTGAAGTCGGAATTGACGTTCAGGTGAAAGCCCTGGAAAGCAAGTCCCGTGATACCAATCTAAAGAACGGAGATTTTGAACTTTTGATCAGCGGCTTTGGCGGCTGGGGACAGGATGCAGATTACCTTCGTACAAGGTACTGTGATACGGATTCACAGTCATCAAACAGTGTGTCGTCCGGAGCAGCAGTGTATGGTTACCACAATGACACCCTGAACGCCCTTGGTGCCCGGGAACTGCAAGAACTCGACGATGAGAAACGGAAAGAAATAGTATACGGTATGCAGACCGTACTTGCGAGTGATATCCCCGCAATACCGCTCTATTACACTACGTCGTATGATGCATGGAGAATTTCAAAATATGACGGCTGGATGAATATGTACGACCACCATGCAAGGACACACAGCATTCTTTCGTATATTGAGAGGGATGGAATTGCAGCAAAAAGATAATATTAACAACCTGATCGAATGCTGGAAAAAAGCCACGGAAAACGGGCTGATCCATGATGAGGGCAGGATGGCAGAGTTCTGGAACAAACGTTCTGAAAACTATGCCAATAATCTTGGAAAAGATAACAGAAAGAAGAGAACCGATGAAATCCTCAAATTCCTTGAAGAAGCCAGTTTTAGCCCGGAAGGTTCCAGAGTCCTGGATCTCGGGTGCGGACCAGGCACCCTCTCCCTTCCCCTCTCAAGGCTTGGAGCAGAGGTGACTGCACTTGACATATCTTCCGGAATGCTCAACAGACTGAAAGACACAGTAAAAAATGAGTCTCTCCCGATAGATGTAATTGAATGCTCCTGGTGGACGGCAGACATAGATAACCTTGGGCTCCGGAACAAATACGACCTTGTAATTGCATCCATGACTCCCGCAATAAAGGATATTGAAAACTTTGATAAGATGATGGCCTGCTCAAAAAATCTCTGCTATTACAGTAACTTCCTTAGAAGAGTTGAGGATAAGGCGTATCGTGATATCAGGAGTTCGATACTCGGGGAAAAATCCGAGAATAATATGAACGGTGTAATTTACCCATTCATGTATCTTTACCTCTCAGGCTACAGGCCATCGCTCAGAATAAACCATTCCGAATGGAAAGATGAAACAAACTGGAGAGAAGCGGCCGATCAGGCAATGGAGTTTATTGGACGAGGCCGGGATTTTGATAATGAAACAAAGGAAAAAATAATGGACTATTATCAGAATGCTTCACCGAATGGAATTTACCGTTCCGAATCCGATGTATATACCGGTATGATGGTCTGGGAAGTTAACAGCAGATAATCGGGTGTTAAAGGAGCAGATGATTGGATGGAAAAGGATAGGAATTCGTTTATTTTCAGGTTGTTATCAACCCTTTTTGTAATTCTTGCCATAAACTTTTTTCTTCCAAGAATGATGCCCGGAGACCCGTTTTCAACCACTTCCGCAGATGAGGTTGGGGAAGAGATTATCGTAATGACGGAGGAGCAGCGGCTTTATTACATGAAATATTACGGACTTGACAGGCCGCTTAATGAACAGTTTTTGGTATACATGAAAAACCTGATGACGGGCAACCTGGGAAAGAGCATTTATTACAAAATGCCTGTCAGGGATGTAATAATGCTCCATCTTCCCTGGACCATATTGATCGTTCTTGGCGCTACAACAATCAGTACAATCTCCGGTGTGGTTCTGGGAACACTTTCGGCAAAGAACAGGAAAAACGGGAGTGACAGGATTATGATGACGGGGTTGATTGCCTTTGCGGAAATTCCCTCATTTCTGCTCGGCCTGATTCTTCTCCTGATTTTCAGTGTATATCTCAGGCTTTTCCCGCTTGCGGGCGCTGTTACTCCTTTTGCGGACTATAATGGTCCTGCAGAACAGGCATGGGATATACTGTACCATGCATTTCTGCCTGTTGTGACCCTTTCCCTTTCCCAGCTGACCGGTGTGTACCTTCTCACCAGAAACACATTGATTACAGTGACAACAAAGGACTATATCAGGACTGCACGGGCCAAAGGCCTGGGCGAAAAAACCGTATGGATCCGGCATGCACTCAGAAATGCCCTGCTTCCGGTAGTGACAAGAACAGGTTTTATGATCGGTATAATGATGGGCGGAGTTGTACTTGTTGAGAATGTTTTTCGTTATCCCGGTATAGGGATGACACTCAGAAGTGCTGTAGTCTGCCGGGATTATCCTCTTATTCAGGGTATTCTCCTGGTAATTGCGGTCTCCATACTTATCTGCAATCTGCTTGTCGACAAAATATACGGGAAACTTGACCCGAGAGTTGCGATATGATAAAGGATGTTACTGCCTCTGGAAATGCCAAAATAATTTCGTTTGCTCAGGCTTTGAATATTGACAGAACTGTCAGCAGTATAGCCAGGACATTCTCCAGGTTCAGTACTGAAGGAAAAATCGGTGTCTTCGGAATAATCTGTATCATTTTAATGGCAGTTTTTGCTCCCATGATAACAATTTATCCTCCCCAGAAAATCACAGGTGATTCCCTTGAACCTCCAGGTCCAGGACACATACTCGGAACCGATGAACTTGGTATGGATATCTGGTCACAGATATGCTATGGTGCAAGAATGAGCCTTACAATAGGGCTTGCAGTAGCCTTTGCAGCAGGTTTCGGGGGAGGGGCTGTTGGAATACTGGCAGGATATATCGGAGGGCACACTGACCAGGCGCTGATGAGAGTAATTGATGTGACAATGGCTCTTCCGAGTTTTCCTCTTCTGATTGTAATATCCGCTTTTCTCGGGCCAAGTATTCTTAACGTAATCCTTATACTTGTTCTTTTCAGCTGGGCAAAACCCGCACGTATTGCACGTTCTCAGACACTGGCATTAAAGAAGAACAGCTACATTATTGCTGCCAGGAATTACGGTGCAAAACCGTTTTACCTGCTCTGGAGGCATATATTTCCCGAAGTTATGCCTGTCCTGTTCGTGCTTGTCATCGGCATATCCTCCCACGCTATCATAGCCGAAGCAGGGCTTGCCTTTCTGGGTCTCGGAGACCCTACTTCCAAGAGCTGGGGGATGATGCTCAATCATGCAACCGGGTTCAGGTCGATATATTTTACACCTTACTGGCAATGGTGGCTGTTACCTCCGTTGTTCATGCTTATTTTTCTCCTGCTCTGTCTTGCGTTCATAAGCAGAGACATGGAAAGGATACTTGACCCGAAATTAAAGATAAAGAAAGGTTTCTGATTATGAGTCTGCTTAAAATCAATGATCTTAAATGCCACTATCTGACTGACATCGACACTGTCAGGGCTGTTGACGGCATTTCTTTTGAAATTGAAGAAGGAGAAATTCTGGGCATTGTCGGAGAATCCGGAAGTGGCAAGACTACCATTGCGCTTGCGATCATGGGGCTTTTGCCGGAAAATACATCCATTTCCGGCGAAATTCTTTACAGGAATGATGTAATCTCTTCTTTGCCTGAATCCGGGATGGACAGATTCAGATGGAAGGATATTGCAATCGTTTTTCAGAACAGCCTGGAGGTAATGAATCCTGTTATGAAAGTAGGCGTTCAGGTAACGGAATCAATGATAAGGCACCTTGGTATCAGCTCTGAAAAAGCCCGGAGTAAATGTGCTGACCTGTTCCGGACCGTCGGCCTTGATCCGAAATGGATGGATTCATATCCGCATCAGCTCTCCGGAGGTATGAGGCAGAGGGTTCTTCTGGCAATGGCTCTTTCATGCGATCCGAAGTTGCTGATTCTCGACGAAGTTACTTCTGCACTTGATGCGTTTACCCGAAAAGAGATCAGGGATCTCCTGGTTGACCTTCAGAAGAAAAACGGGTATACGATGTTAATGATCTCTCATGATATCACTTTTGTCTCTTCTGTGGCGTCCAAGATTGCTGTTATGTATTCGGGAAGGGTTATGGAAACCGGCCCTGTAAGGGATATTCTCGTATCTCCCCGTCATCCTTATACGAGAGGTCTTGTCCATTCGACACCGGATATTTTCGTTTATAAAGATTTATGGGGAATTCCTGGAGGTATTCCGGCAGGAGATGAGTTTAAGGGTTGTCCCTTCAGCCCGAGATGCACACAAAAAATCGGTATATGCAATAAAGTTTCTCCGATTCTGATGCCAGCAGGAAGCGGGCGGGAAATTGCATGCCATAGAGGTGGCATAGCAGGACTTCTGGAAGCAAAAAGCCTGAGCTTCAGTTATCGTCTTCCGGATGGAGAATATCTTCAGGCAGTTGATGAGGTTAATCTGGAAGTGAGGGAAGGAGAAGTTCTTGCAATTGTCGGTCAGACCGGTTCGGGCAAGTCAACCCTTGCACACATCCTTGCAAACGTAATCAGGCCCGATTGCGGAGAGGTATTGTTTATGGATGGAAATATCAGAGGGGGAAACTATGGAAGCAGGTTCAATGGCATTCAGATAGTGTTCCAGGACCCCTTCAGTTCAACCAGCAACAGGTTTACCGTGCTTGATGCAATCAAGGAGCCTCTTTATATCAATAAAATCGGGTCCAACGGAGATAGACTCCAAATGGTTAAAGACGCCCTTGAACTTGTTCATCTTCCCGGTAATGATAATTTCCTCAGAAAATATTGCGGTGAACTCAGCGGCGGGCAGAGGCAAAGGGTTGCACTTGCCAGAGCAATGGTCATGGAGCCAAAACTTCTTATTGCCGATGAGATAACTTCGGCTCTGGATGTCTCAACCTCTGCAAATATATTGCGTCTTTTAAAGGGCCTTCAGAACAGGAGAGGATTTGCAATGATATATATTTCACATGATCTCTCCCTGACACTGAAAATTGCTGACCGAATAGCCATTATGCACTCAGGAAAGATTGTAGAGATGGGAAATTCCCACGATGTAATGCTTTCACCTTCTGACGAGTACACAAAAAGGCTTGTGGGTTCAAGAATAGGGCTATGCTGTCATAACCATTGAACATCACAGATCCATTAAGCGTCACAGATCTATTAAGCGTCACAGATCTTCGTATATAATTTTCAAGTTTATGCTGTTCGTTTTTGCCAATGAAAGGTGAATTCTGAAAGGCGAGTTTTGAAAGGTGAATTTTGGATAGTTTTTCAAAAATCCCGGTTTGAAGGTCTTGTTTGATATGAGTGCAATAATAATTAAAGAGCTGACAAAAAAATTCGGGGAATTTACTGCTGTGGACAGTGTCTCATTTTCGGTTGAGACCGGAGAGCTTTTCGGGCTTCTAGGTCCTAATGGTGCGGGAAAGACGACTATTCTGAATATGCTTACCACTTTTCTTCTTCCTACGGCAGATGATGCTGAAATCGCAGGATATGATCTTAGAAGAGATCCCTATGAGATAAGGAACAATATCGGAATAATATTTCAGGACCCTTCGCTTGATATAGGTCTTACAGGGAGGGAAAACCTTGAGTTTCATGCCATGATGTACAATAGCAGTCCAGATAAGCGAAAAGAAAGAATCCGTGAAATGCTTGATGTTATCATATCTGACTATGAGAAAAATACTCCGGATATTTTTCAGACTGCCGGTAGTCTGGGTATAGGGATAAGTTCGATAAATTTCAGCAAACCAAGTCTTGAAGACGTTTTTATCCGCCTGACAGGTTCAACGATACGGGAGCAGGAAGGTAGCAGGAAGGCAGTCAGGCGTGATAGGATGAGAAGGAGGATGCTCCGAGGATTCAGGGAAGAGTTATCTATATTCTCTGGCGGCGTGAGATGATAAAGTATTTCAGGGCAAGATCCAGAATAGCGGGTGCTATTGGCATGCCGGCTTTTATGCTGATCTTTCAGGGTATGGGATTTAGAAAAGTGGAATTTCCGGGCCTGCCTGAATCGATAGGGTATTTTCAGTATCTTGTGCCAAGTATTATCGGGATTACGCTTCTTTTCACGGCTGCTTATGCAGGCATGAGTGTCATAATGGATAAACAGTTCGGTTTTTTAAAAGAGGTAATGGTGACTCCTGCAAGCAGAATCTCTATTGTTCTCGGGATGATCTCCGGAAGTGCAACCACATCAATCATTCAGGCAATTATCATTGTGATGATGTCGGTATTACTTGGTTTTAGACTGCCTTTTATTCCTGCGATTCTGTCCTCTCTCATGATAATGGTTCTTATATCGATGATCTTTATAAATATAGGATTAATTTTGTCATCAGTACTGAAGGATTTTCATGCGTTTAGTACGGTTATTAACTTTATTGCGTTCCCTCTGTTTCTTCTATCTGGAGCTTTATTTCCGATTTCAAATTTGCCTGCCCCTATAAGGGTTCTATCTTACTTTGATCCGCTGACATATGGTGTGGATGCCTTGCGAGAGGTATTAATCGGCCATTCTGAATTCTCAGTAATTCTGGACGTATGCATTCTTTTGACATTATCAGTTCTCATGGTCTTTGCCAGTGGTTATTTCTTCCGGAGGGCAGAGACGATATAAATGTCAGGATTTAAGCGGTTGAATAAAAAACAGGAGCATAAAGCACCAAACTATCTAAAGCATGCTATCACAGCATACTCCCATGTACCTATTTTTACCTCAAAAGTGCGCAGCTCCTAATATGATTATATATTTTTAATCTTTATTTATATCCGGCAAATTAATTTCAGGAATAATTTCACGAACCCCATTCATGAAAAACATTAAAAAATAACGAAAAAATCAACAGGAGATATTTAAATGCAGTACAGCATGGGCATTGACGCAGGAGGGACATACACAGATTCGATCATCATCCGGGATTCCGATGGCAAGGTGATGGATTCGAACAAAGCTCTTACTACATATCCGGACCTCCTTGAAGGAATTAAAAACTCCATTGACGGGCTGGATGAAGAGTATTTAAAAGACGTAAAAATGGTATCAGTCTCAACAACTCTTGCTACAAACACAATCCTTGAAAAAAATGGCTACCCTGTAGGTTTAATCCTTGTAGGAGATTACGAGATTCCGGAAAAAATGCAGGCTGAGTTTTATACTGTGGTAAAAGGAGGGCACGACCATCACGGAGCTGAACTGACTTCCCTTGATATGGAAGCAGTTGAGGCTTTTGTAAGCAAGGTAAAAGACAGGGTCTCGGCTTTTTCAGTCTCTTCATACTTCAGCATCCGGAACCCTGCCCATGAACTGGCAATTAAAACTCGTATCCAGAAACTTACCGGATTTCCCGTTGTCTGCGGGCACGAGCTCTCGCTTGACCTCGGAGCCTACGAAAGGGGGATCACAGCCTACCTGAACGCCCAGCTTATTCCTATTGCAAGCCAGTTTATCCTTTCCATCAGGGAAGAGATCAAGCGCAGGGGAATGGATGCCAGACTGCTCATGCTTAAATGCGACGGCTCTGTGGTGGGCATTAACGAAGCCCTGGAAAAACCCATAGAATCGATTTTTTCAGGTCCTGCTGCAAGCCTTGTAGGGGCATCCCATCTTTCAGGGCTTGAGACCTGTGCAGTTATAGACGTCGGTGGAACAAGTACGGATGTCTCTATGCTTGAAAACGGGCTTCCCGAACTCTGCTCGGAAGGAGCTGTGGTTGGGGGCTGGCAGACCAAGGTCAAAGCTATCCGCATGGAGACCTCGGCAATGGGAGGGGACAGCCATGTATGGGTTAAAAACATGAAAATCAATATAGGTCCCCGCAGGGTTATTCCACTCTGCGTTGCAGCTGTCAAATACCCCGGCTTTCTTGAAGTCCTGAGAAAAGGAAGGATCCCCGGAACTATGCACCTTGAAGAAAACGTGCAGCCCACGAAATTTTTCATAAGAACAGGGGTAAAAGCTTCAAACCTTGGAAGTTATGAGCAGGAACTCTTTGACAGGATAGGAAACACTCCCACATCCCTTAATGATATCTTCTGGGAAACTCAAAAAACTCTATCCCCCGGACTGCTCGATTCTCTCATAAGAAAACGCCTTATTCAGGCAATTGGTTTTACCCCAACCGATGCCCTGCACGTGCTCGGAGATTACAGGGGATGGGATGTGGAAGCATCGGTTGCCGGGGCAAAACTTCTGGAACGTTACACTCAAACAAACCATATTGAACTCTGCAGGCACATAAAAAAGGACGTTACAAAGAACATGGCACTGAACCTTATGTCCTTTGTCTTGAAAGATGTACCCTCTCAGGAAATCGAAAAAATTATCCTTTCGGATAGGTTTGCGCAGTTCAGGATGAAAATTCCTGTCGTGCTGATAGGAGGCCCTGTAGTCGCCTATACGGAGGAGTTAAAGCAGATTCTTGATGCTGATATTATAGTCCCCAGATACTCGGAAGTAGGAAACGCTGTAGGGGCTGTAGTCGGAAAGGGCATAAAAAGGATTGAAATTCTTATCAAGAGCACCTATACAAAAGACAGGAAGAGGCTTGTCCTTCTTTTTTCTCCCAGAGGCAGGGAAACATTTGGAAGCTATCCGGAAGCCCTGGAACATGCAAATTCCCTTGGAAGAAAACTGGTAATGGACTATATGACAGAAGCAGGGCTTGACAAAGGAAAAATTCAGATAGAAATTACCAGAAGGGATATTTCATTGAGTGAAGCAGGTACGATACCCGTAGAAACAAAACTTGTTTTTGTTGGAGTTGGAATGCCTAAAGTTTGAGTTCCTGACAGCAATGTTTATATTTTTTCCCTCAATAGTGCAAATAATACTAAATGGCTTACGAACAGCTTACAAATAATTAGGACATGTAATAAAATTCGGAATCTCAAATGGCAATTTATGCACGTCCCGAAAATGGAAAAAATAAAATCAGGAAGTTAAAAAAAATGGCATATAGTCTTGGCATTGATGCCGGCGGAACTTACACTGATTCCATATTAATCCGGAATTCGGATGGAAAGGTTATAAGTTCAAACAAGGCACTTACAACGTATCCCGACCTTCTGGAAGGGATCACGAAATCAATTGACGGGCTTGATCAGGAAAAACTGAAACTTGTGACAATGGTTTCGGTCTCCACAACCCTTGCAACCAACACAATTCTGGAAAAGACCGGGTACCCTGTAGGGCTGATCCTTGTAGGGAACTATGAAATCCCCGAGGATTCTGAGATTGAAAACTGTACAATGGTGCAGGGAGGGCACGACAGTCATGGAGATGAAGTAGCAGCCCTTGACCTATCTGCAGTTGAAAACTTTGTTTTAAGGCTAAAGGGCAGGGTTTCGGCTTTTGCGGTCTCTTCATATTTCAGTGTCCGCAACCCCGAACATGAGCTTCAGGTAAAAGCCCTGATCCAGGAACTTACAGGCCTTCCCGTTGTCTGCGGGCACGAACTTGCCCAGTCCCTGGGTGCTTATGAGAGAGGGGTTACAGCTTACCTCAATGCCCAGCTCCTTCCGGTAGCAGAGAGTTTTCTAAAAACCGTTGTCCGTGAGATAGAAAGGAGAGGGCTTGAGCCCAGAATAGCTATGCTCCGCTGCGACGGGTCTGTCGTAAGCATGCACGAAGCCATGAGAAAGCCAATAGAATCGGTCTTTTCAGGCCCTGCTGCAAGCCTGCTTGGGGCTTCCTACCTGTCAGGTAATGAAACCTGTGCAGTTATCGATGTTGGAGGGACGAGTACGGATGTCTCCCTGATTCATAAAGGGCTTCCTTACCTCAGTGAAACCGGAGCAGTTGTGGGAGGCTGGCAGACAAAGGTAAGGGCGCTCAGGATGGAGACCTCGGCAATGGGAGGAGACAGCCACATCTGGGTCCAGGGAAGCAAGATAAATGTCGGACCACGCAGGGTTATTCCTCTCTGCAGGGCTGCTGTCCTTTATCCTTCGTTCATGAGTACACTTAAAAAACGCTGGATTCCTGACAAGCTCAAATTGAATGAACACATCCAGGCAACAAAGTTCTTTGTAAGAACAAAGCAGAAGCCTGTTAACCTGACCAGGGAAGAAGAGGAACTCCTTGCCCTGATAAAAGATGAGCCTCTTTCTCTCAAAGACATTTACTGGGACAAAAATATTCTTCCTGCCAAAAAAGTAATGGACCTGCTTATCCAGAAAAGGCTTGTGCAGGCTATTGGTTTTACTCCAACCGACGCCCTGCATGTGCTCGGGGAATACACTGAATGGGATTCCGAAGCTTCTGTCATAGGGGCTACGCTGCTTGCAAACTTTATCGGGACAGAAAGGCAGGACTTCTGTTTAAATGTAAAGCGGCTTTTTGCTCGGAACATGGCAAAAGACCTCATTTCTTTCCTTATGGAAGGAGTTGACAGGAATGAAATTGAAAAAATGCTTGAAGGCAGCTTTTTTTCCCGCTTTAAGGTAGACATTCCGGTTGTGCTTCTCGGGGGTCCGGTTAGAGCTTATGTGGATGACCTGAAAAAACTGGTAGATTCAGAAATAATTGTCCCGGAATACTCTGAGGTAGGAAATGCGGTAGGAGCTCTTGTCGGAAAAGGGACTAAACGTGTTGAAATCATAGTCCGTACAACTTACAGCGAATCAAGGTATGACCTGAGGACAAAAGGGGTTTTTGTCTATACCCCTGTCGGAAGAAGGCATTTTATCGTGAGAAATGAGGCTCTCGAGTTTGCTGAGGAATTCGGAAGAAAACTTGTCCTTGATTATATGGCTGAATCCGGGCTTTCTCCTGACCAGGTCACAGTCAGCGTAGAAAAGAAGGATATAATGGTCCATGCAGGCGATATTCCTCTTGAGACCAGGTTTATTATCGAAGGGATCTCAAACTCTGATGTTTACGAGAAAGCGGTATCCGGGAATAAAACGCTTTCTATAAATTTTGATGAACTCGAGGGACAGACCTGATCAAGGGATTTGATCTCCCATAAGGACTTCAATACTTGAAAATTGGCAGTGAAAAAGGGTAAAGTTCATAACTCTCCTGTACATTTGGAACATGAAACATTCATTGGGAACATGAAATATTGGTTTAAGCTTACCGGTTCATTCGAAAGGTCACTCGAGACTGTAGAAAAGTTTTAAATCATTTATAAATTATCTATGTTCTATTGGTTGCCCAGACAATGGAAATCGCACAGCAGATGTACGAAGAGCAGATATATTTAATACAGAAATTTAAAGGAGTAAACATGATCCCTAGAAAAGCATTTATGACAAAAGGTACCGGGGTCCATAAGGACAGATTAGCATCCTTTGAACTTGCATTGAGGGATGCAAAAATAGAGAAATACAACCTTGTGAGCGTATCAAGTATTCTGCCTCCCAATTGCAGACTTGTGTCCAAAGAGGAAGGTCTTGCGGAACTTAGACCTGGTGCAATTGTCCATTGTGTTCTTGCAAGAAACGATACTAACGAACCTCACCGCCTGATGGCGTCAGCTATAGGAACTGCCGTGCCTGTGAATGAGGAAAATTACGGATACATTTCAGAACATCACTCTTTTGGAGAAGAAGAAATAATTGCCGGAGAGTATGCCGAAGACCTGGCTGCAACAATGCTGGCAACAACCCTCGGTATCGAGTTCGACGCAGAGATGGCATGGCATGAGAGAGAACAGGTATACAAGGCAAGCGGGCATATCTTCGACACCTTCAACATCTGCCAGACTGCAAAAGGCGACAAGGACGGAAAGTGGACTACGGTAGTAGCTGCCATGGTCTTTGTTACAAGTAAATGTTGAAAGGCGAGCCTCCCTTATCCTCATACTCCCGCTCTTCAGCAGTGGGCTTTTTTTTTCTATTTTTTGCTACTCCTTAAGTAAGTAGTATAATGCTATTGAATTAACCAATCCTGAGCCAAAGACTCAAGGATTTTTCTAACATTTTGGCGATCAAAGCACCGTCCTGAACTCGCGTTCCGCTTCCTGTAGCTTACCGAGTTCAAAAAAGAGATTTCCATAGTTGCAGTGGGTGCTGATATGTTCGGGTTCAAGTTCAAGAGCCCGTATGTACCGGCTCTCTGCTTCAGGTTTTCTCCCAAGCTCGAAAAGGACAATTCCCTGGTTGCAGAGAGAATTAACATGTCCGAGATCAAGCTTCAGGGCTTCATCAAAATCCTGAAGAGCGGTTTCCTTCCTTCCAATGAAATAAGCAAGAACTCCGGAAAGGAAATAGGCCTCAATCTACTGTTCTCCTTCTTCCAGGAGGGCGACGGCTTTCAAAAACACGTATTCTTCCCTGAACATTCCCTTTGAGTCACATATCTTTGCGATGTTCAGGAGAAGTCGGGAGAAACTCCGTTTTTCCTTGAAAACTGGACTGAAAACTCAACCCCTGCGTCGGGCTCACCCTCGTTTTTCCTGACCGATTCCACAACATTAAAAACAAGTTTATTAATTATGTCCAGATCCATAAAAACCAATTCCCTTAAAAAGTTTCTGAGAAAAAGCTTCAGCTTTCTCCTTATTTATCCACTGTTTTCAGCCGATAAACACTTTATTATATAATTCGGATTCAAGATAAGAGTTTCAAAAAAGTTATAGCCTGATCTTTGTATCTCCCTAATTCAAGATAGCACAGATAATTTTCAATAACAATATTGTTATTTCCGAAATCTGGCAACCTATCCACGAAGTTACATTGAAGACTATATACATGAAAATATTGCCTAATTTATTCATTCCTTTTACAAATATATCTGCAATATCCACAAGAATGCAGGGTATAATATCTGCTGTAGAATGCTTATTATTTTTTTTAAGTGTTGTGAACATAATTGCAAGAGAGATATTAGAGCCAGAATATATAACTATTTGAAAATTATCAATCATTACAAATTCATTAATATAATACAGTTTGAAAAGGATTTAAGTAAATAACTGGTAGAAAAAAAGGTAATATCATAGGCTTAAGAATAAAATTAAAGAAAAAGAGAAAAAAGAGGGAGTAAATAATTTAAAAATAAATTAACCTGTGTTCCCATCACTCTACAAAATAAATCATCTCGTTGGGAGTTCGGGTCAGCTCATTACTTTCTATCCCGGACTGAATGAGTTTCTCTATTCTGTCCCATGTGTTTTTGCGGGTTGTTTTAATTCCCAGTACCCTGGAGGTCTGGACTATCAGGTCTTCCATAGGGGTTGAGTACTGGTTGGTAAGGACAAAACGGACAGCTTCTTTTATCTCTTCGTCGCAAATCCATTCTATCTTTGCATATGATTCGGCATCACGTCTGCGTAAAAGGTCTGCAGGTCCTGATAGAGGCCAGCAAAATTCTCCTCTTACCTGAATTTTTCCCAGACCTTCGGCCAATGCTATGGAGTCAAGTATTCTCTGTTTGATTTTGTTGAGCATGCGGGGAAGTCCTGTGTGAGACCTTATTCTCTGGAGTATTTCCTCCGAATGAATGGGACCTTCGCATTCCACTATTTTTATAACTGCATCCTCCAGTTGCGAGTCAGAGATTTCGGAAAGGTCTGCTGACTGCGGGAGTCCGGAGGAGAGGCAAACCCTGTAAGAGGGCACAAGAGCTTCAAGGGAATTTCCTTTTCCTGACAGCTTTTCATCCCCATCTTTCACATTCTCAGGGGAATCGGGTTCGGTTATTTCTGAATTGTTAGCCTCAAGCATTAAGCCGAAACCGGATTTTAGTTCATCCTGAGGATCACTGCCGTGCAAGGCTTCAGATTCAAGTTCAGACTCAGATTTAAGTCCTGACCCGTCTTTAATTTCGTTTTCAATTTTCGTTTTATTTTCAATCCCAGGTCCGGGTCTGGCTTTCAATTCGGCTATGTTTCCAGACTCAATTTCAGTTTCAGGTTTTACTTCAGGTTCGGATTCAATTTCAGGTTCAGAACCCCATTCAAGGTAAGGATAGTCGTCTTCTTCCGGGTCCTCAGGTTCAGAGAAGCCTCCAGACCCGTAAATATAAGCAAACTCGTTAATCTTCCTGCCTCTTCGCTTCTTTTCCGAGCCAGCACTGAAATCAATCTCAGGGTAAGCCTGGAAAAAGTTTATTTTTTCAGGTTCAGGCTCAGGAATGAGGTCCGGTTCGTCTTCCATATCGGATTCGATATCCGAGCGCGGGTCAACACTGAACTTAAGAAGTTTTGACTTCTTTGTCCTTCTGACAGGTCTGTTTCTGGAGTTTTCGTCAGCCAGTGTAGCCAGAGACTCGGCTTTAAAAGTCATTTCGGGAAGGAAATCAGCTCCTGAAGAAGTCGAAACTCCTTTTTCCGGCCCTGAGAAGATATTCTGATAAGCTTCTTCATTTACTGCTTCGTCTTCGTACTCCCCATACTCTTCCGGTTCCTCTTCGTATGTTTCTTCCGGTTCCTCTTCTTCTGCTTCTTCAAGGGGAATTTTAGAGATACCTTTCTTTTTAGGCGAGAACTCGACTTCAACTTTCCTCACAAATGGTGAATTTCCCAAAATATTTTCTGAAAGAAAATCCAGCTCAAGGGAAGTTTCCTTCAGAGGCGTGGTCTCGGAAGCCTTTACTTCTGATTCTTTAAAGGAACCGCCTTCTGCAGGTAAAACCAGGCTGGCAGCAGGACCGACATTTATCTCATATGTTTTGGCGGTTTTTGCCCAGGCCGAAGGTTCGTTTATTGTTACAGCCGCAGGCTCGGGTTCGGATTTTGCCTGCAGTTTTGCCTGCTTGACAGCTTCCTTTACGGTTTCAAGCAGTTTTTCCCTGCATTCTTTTGGATGGAGATACCAATCCGTAGACCAGACCCTGTATATTTTCCAGCCCAGCCCTTCGAGCACCTGCTGGCGCAAACGGTCGCGGTCCCTTGCAACAGGTGAGGAATGGTAATCTGCTCCGTCGCACTCGATCCCGAGCACATACCTTCCTGGATGACGCGGGTCAGGGACTGCAAGGTCGAGCCTGTACCCGGCACACCCGATCTGTCTGTGGACTTCACACCCGTTTTCAGTCAGGAACTCGGAGACCGCCTCTTCGAAAGGAGACTCAAGCTCCTGCCTGCCGCAAGAAGGAGCAGGAAGCGTGCCGCTCTCGGCAAACTCGAGGAATACTTTGAGAGCTTTGAGCCCGAAAGATGAATTTTCGTCAAGGGGCAGGTCTTTTGAAGTAAAGTTTGAAAATACAACGCATTTTTCCCTTGCCCTTGTTATAAGCACATTCAGGCGACGTTCTCCTCCGTCCCGGTTAAGAGGTCCGAAGTTAAGGGAAAGTTTCCTGTTGCTGTCAAAGCCGTAACCTACGCTCAGCAGAATTACATCCCTTTCATCACCCTGGATGGTTTCGAGGTTCTTTACGAAAAAGTGTTCACCCCTTTCATTTCCTGAGTTCAGGTCAACGCCAGGGTTTGCTTTCTGGAGGGCTTCGATCTCATCCAGGATAGCCTCCTGCTGCTTAATATTGAAAGTGCCGACCCCAAGGCTTTTTCCCGGATACTTCTGGAAGTGTTCGAACACTGTCCTGGCAACAGCCCTTGCCTCTATCCTGTTTGCCCCGCTCTTGCCCCTGTCATAAGCAGCATCCGGAAGATAAACGAATTTTAACCCGAGGCTTTCATCTTTCTGCATCGGCGAGGGGTAAACATAGAGGCGGTTATCGTAAAATTCCTGATTAGAGATTGCAATCAGGGACTCATGCCTGCTCCTGTAGTGCCAGCGCAGGGTCTTTACCGGGAAGCTGCGTTTGCAGACGTTGAGGATACTTTCCATATCCCCTGCGGGTGTGTAATCTTCAGGCTCCTCTTCGTGAGAATCAACAACAGTATCGAAGAAATCGGTTGGAGGAAGCTGCTTTGAGTCTCCCATTACCACTACCTGTTTCCCGCGCAGGAGTGCTCCGACAGCGTCTTCCGGCCTGACCTGACTTGCCTCGTCAAAAATGATAACATCGAACCTTGTGCTCCTGGGGTCCAGGTATTGAGCAATGGAAAGCGGGCTCATGAGGAAGCAGGGCTTTATCTTCTGTATAAGGCTGCCTGCCTTTTTCATAAGGGTACGAATAGGCATATGCCCGCGTTTGCGGTTGAATTCGTTGAGCAGAATTCCGGCTTCAGAAGCTCTTGATGCTCCTGAGGTCAGTTTAGGGGCTTCTTCATAAGCAAAACACACAATTCTTTTCCTGTTCTCAAGCAGGACTTTTTTGTCAAGCTCTGTAAACTTGCTTATCTTGCCTTCATGCAGTTCCCGGATAAAAGCAGATAGATCGGGTCTTTCCCTGAAAGCCCTGTGTAGCATGCTTTCGGCATAATTTCCTTCAAAAGCAGGGATCATATCTTCGGGTTCTATTTTCCCGGCTTCTATGTCATCAAGCATGGGGGAAGCGAGCGTTTCAAGGCATGCCTGCCTGTATCCGAGATACTGGCTCCAGAAAACAAGGGAAGAGGTCTCATCTTTCCATTTAGTCACACGACTCTTTAACTGGCTGAGCTTTATAGCTTCAACATCTCCGAACATTTTCTCGAAGTCTGCTCCTATAAGAGTACCGAGTTTTTCAAGGGAGAGTATAAAAGCCTCTTTTGCAGCCAGAGTTTCATTTACTGTAAATTCGACGGACCCTGCGTCAACTCCACTACCTACCAGCCTTACTGACCTGTCGGTTAGAATGCCTTCTTTGATATGCCTGCGGAAAGGAACCATCCACTTACAATAATCTTCCAGCAAGGCAGGATCGCTTTCAAATCCCTTCCAGTACTCCCAGAAGAACTTCTTTCCGCTGATATCAGCTCCTTCAAGCTCAGCCCTGCGTGCCTTACACTCGGAAACGCAGGCAAGGTCGAGAAGGATTTTGCTGTCTTTTAAGGGTGCCCCTGAGATATAGCAGGCTGAGATTTCCTTTTTCAGTTTCCTGTACCTGGAGTTTAAAACGCTGAGCAGTTTTCCGGATATTTCCTTGAACTCCGAGGTATCGAGATCTAAAATTGAAGGGTGGAAAGTTTTATCCACAAAGGTTTTGAGTTCCCTGTACTGCCTGACCTTTGATACCAGAGCTTCGGCTTCTGATGTAAAAGCCTCGGAGTCCCATTCAGGGTTTTGAAGCAGTTTCTCAGGCAGGGGCTTTGATTTGCCGACAAGTTTTGCAGCTTCGGTTATGCTGGCAATGTCCTTAAGAGTCTGGGGCTTTGCGGTTGCAGAGAGGTCGTTAAGGTTTTTTATTGCCTTTTCAAGGTTTTCATACGCAAAAGCGCATTCGTCTGCAGCAGCTCCTATTTCCCCGAGATCAGAAGGAAGCACAAGTCCGGGCTCGCAGCCGTACCAGGTATTTTTCCGGACAGGACCGAGAGCCGGAAGTACCTGCCCCATTTTTTCCAGAATCGACTCAGCTTCGATCCAGGCCGCAGTTTCCCATGTTTCAGGGTCCTGAAACTTAAAACGGGGCATTTTCATGCCCTTTGATTCAAAGTAAATTCTGTTCTTTTCCTTTACCCCGTAGAGAGAATAAAGGCTTGGATAGATCTTTCCGGCAGGCTCCCTGAGAGTCTGTGCATAGCCGTTGAGCTCCCGTTTAAGTTTTTCAAGTTCATTAAGGTCTCTTTCAGCACTGATAGCAGGAGGTGCTGCCCGGTTAAGGGCTTTTTCCAGTTCTTCTAATACGGCTTTTTTCCTTGTCTGGTGGCTGTGAACCTCAAGGCAAAGCTCTCCCAATCCGGCATTATCGAGTCTGCTCTTCACCACCTGAAGGGCAGCCATCTTTTCACTAACAAAGAGTACGCTTTTGCCCTGCGCGAGCAGTTCTGCAATTGTGTTTGCAATGGTCTGGGACTTTCCTGTGCCCGGGGGCCCTTCCACAACAAGGTCTTTTCCGGCTTTCACGTCTTCAACGACTGCTATCTGGGAAGAGTCAGCATCCATTATATGGAAAGTATCTTTTGCCGAAAGTTTCAGATCGACCTCATCTTCCCGAAATCCCTGAACCTCACACTCAGGCTCGTCAGGGTTGAAGACTTTCTGGATAAGAGGATGCTCTGCAGGGGACATGTCCTCAGGCCAGGTTGCAGGGTCCAGATCTTTATACATAACGAATTTTCTGAAGTTGAAAAGGTCCAGGCAGACTTCAGGAATGACCTTCCATTCAGTTTTATCGCGAATTGCCCCACTCACTGTCCTGAAATATTCCTGTATCCCTGAAGCTTCTTCAGGTATCTCGAATTCAGGAATCTCTATCCCGAACTCTTTCATCTTAGCCTGAAGAGTGATGGAGGTGAAAACCTCGTCCCCTGTCCACTGAATGCTGAAGTTCCTGCCTTTTCCTATCCTTTTGAGCTCAACTGGAACAAGCACAAGTGGAGCCCTCGGGTTCTTTACCGCGGATTTGGTTTCACTCCACTGCAGGAAGCCCATTGCAAGATAAAGGACGGGATAACCCTGTTCTTCAAAAATAGAATTTGCCTGGTTATATACGTAAAATAATTTCCGATCAAGAGTCTCATTGTCATCCGGAGTATCAAGGAAAGGTTCGAAACGGGAGTTCTGCGGTCTATTTTTCTCTTCGGAAGTAAGGATTTTTCCAATTGTTTTCAGAAGTCTATTTTCGTTTTCCGAAGCATCGTCTTCTTCCCCGTCTTCAGCCTTTTTGCCTTTTTTGGGCCTGGTTTTAGTTGCCCTGAACTTCATTGACTTTTCCTGAAGAACAAAAAGATCATATACCTCCTCCGGACTTCTGCCCGTAATTGAAATTGTCCGTCTCGGGGAAGGGCGGTAATTGAGAAGGTTATTCCGAAGGGATAGATCAAGTAAATTCTGCCTTAGTGTTTCCAGTTCCTTAACTACGTCCACCATAAAATACCAGGCCCTGTTCAAATAATCAATAAAATATATTTGTAATACAGATAAGAATACAGAACATTTACTAATAAATTTTGCCATGTTCTGCCGGAGATTAAACTTCAAATCGGGCAGAAAACTTTACCGAAAGAGTGACGAAATCCTCAGGAAATCTCCTCAAACTCTGGAAGAATCTGGTTCCTTAAGAATACAACTGTAGAATATTGATATAAGAGTATAAAACACTTTACCAAACGGTTTTAATTCTATTATTGTGTTGATTTGCTCTTAGCTTTGTATATTCCTCTGAAAAAGGATTATGTAAGTGTGTATAAGTGGGTGTATATTAACTATTTGAAATTACATATACAATTACGGAAAATACATCTGAAATTATTTATCTGTTATTAGAATTTGTTGGTAGCTCCTGATTAATCGGTCGATATTACTCAAGACAGACTCGGTAAAGCGAATAACGTTGCACAATCTAACTTTGCACGATCAAAGATATTTTATCTCAATTCTTCGGCCCTCTTGGTGAAGCTTACTGTTATAACTTATAAATTAACCTTCTTGAGCAAAGCGGAGCGAGCAAAAAGGGCAGCGTATTCCAGAGATGCAACTCGGGTGTTTTAGCTTTCGTTTTTCCTTTCTTCCTCCAGGCTCATAAGAAGAGAACTCGCAAGAATAAGAACGCAGCCGATCAGAGTGCCTGTGGAAACCGGATCATTAAGAATCAAATACGCAAAGAAGATTGCACTTACCGGCTCAAGCAGGGAGATTACACTGGCGTTCTGAGCTTTCACGTGCTCAAGCCCTGTGAAATAGAGAATAGAGCCGATGGAGGTTATCATTATCCCTAGAAAGAGAAGGACAGGCAGGTTTTCAAGCAGGGCTGATGAAGACACCTGCAACATGAAAGGGAAGAGAATTACGAGAGTCACGCCTGTTGAAAGAAAAAGCTGTTCAAGACCTGAGTACTCATCCCTGAGATAACGTGAGGTCATGATTATGCAGGCGTAGAAAAAGCCTGAAAAAAGCCCCATCAGTACCCCAAACAAGTATCCTGAGCCGGCTTCTACCGTGCCTGGAATAAGATTTTGAGGACCCACGACTACCACTACCCCTGCGAGTGAGAGTACAAGGGCAGCAAGGCTTTTTGTGCTGATTTTTTCGTTGAGGATAACAGGGGCAATCAGCAGGACATAAAGAGGGGCTGTATAAAGCAAAAGCACTGACATTGAGACATTAGTAAAACTTACAGCCATGTAATAAGAAAGCAGGCCTCCGGCTTGCCAGGCTCCAAGAAGCAGCACAGCATTTATTTTTCTCCTGAGTTTTACTCCCAAGAGTTTTCCTCTTGCTCCCAGATAAATAGCAAGAACCAGAAAACCAAGAAGAAGCTGGCAAAAAACAACAGGTCCTGCAGCCATATTCTTTATGAACATAAAAAAGATTCCTGCAAACCCATAGATAACGGATGCGGCAATAACCTGAGCATTTGCTTTTATGTACCTGGACTCCATGATCTCCTCAAATAAGAGTCCTATTTAAATAAGACTTTCCCGAGTTTAATGAAAGTGTAGAAGGAAACTCTAATGGAACCATCATAACTCCACAACAGGATTACTGACTGTGATTATGGGATTGTGATTGGGATGTCAAGTTCAGGAAGAATTGACAATAATACAATATTAAACTGTGATAGAGGAATTATTTTAGGAGAAGATTGTAATGTTGACGACATAATCAACAATACAGTAATGTCCTGTGCAGAATGCGGGATTTTTGCTCAGGAAAACAACGGCGTTAAACGGGATCTACAACAATTATTTTAACAATAGTCTAAACGTAAGGTTTGGACCTGGAGCAGGGGGAAATATCTGGAACAATTCACCTGCTTCAGGCACTAATATTGCAGGTGGCCCTTCCATTGGAGGCAACTTCTGGGCAAAACCGGATGGGACCGGGTTCTCCCAGGTCTGCGTAGAAAACCCTTTTTGAAGTTTGTAAGGATTGAAAACATAAAGTTACATACCTACAGTCGATCATACAGCCACTTTTTTATGTTAAGGAAGAATCAAGCTGAGGTACCTTATCCTTCACGCCAAGCACTCTCACAATAACCATGCTGATCTCAAAAAAGACGATCATCGGAACTGCTACCATGACCTGGCTCAGTACATCAGGAGGAGTAATCACAGCTCCTGCAAACAGGAAGACGATATAAATGTGCTTGCGATAGGTCACAAGGGTGCTGTACTGTATAAAACCGTTCCGGGTCAGGAAAGTGAGCACTATAGGGAGCTCAAAGATCAGCCCGAAAAGAGCCGTGCCTGCAGCTGCAAACGAAATGAACTTGAAGATAGAGTAGGTCGCAGTTACCCCTGAGCCTGCCGCGTTCAGATAGAGGTAGTCCAGAAAGAGGGGCAGCATAAAGAAGTAGGCATACGAAGCCCCGAGGACAAACATTATGAGAGCAGCCCCACTCAGGAGTACAGCCTGACTCTTTCCTATCCGTATCGGGTTTCTGAAAGAAAAGCGCCTCGATACAGCCCGGTAAGCATAAAATGCAATAAAGGGAAGGGCAAGAAGCAGCCCTATTATAAACGAGAGCTTGAGCTTCAACATCATTACTTCGAGAGGGGATACATACACAAGTTTCGCACCCTCGGGCAGGAGGTCCTCTTTCATTCTTTCAATTAGCGGACCCGTAAACTGGAAAGAAAGGGCAACACCTGCAAAAAGGACTGCAGCAACTACAGTCAGTTTTTTCCGCAGGGTCAGCAGAATTACACTTAAATTCTCAATTGCTTCAGACATATGGAGTACCTATCCGGCAAAGAAGGAACCGGTTTCCTTAAGGAACTGATTATTCCGTTATATGTTTTTACTACGCTGGGCATGGCAAATGCAAGATTTCAGATCAGGCATTCTATTTCAAGCTTTGCGTTTTCTGTACTATATTTTTCTGTGATATATTATAATTGTGCGGCTGCAGTAACTGTGATTATTTTTGTGATTATTTTGCCGAACTATAATTGTAGTTATTTAAATCATGTTTTAATTATGTAAATATTAAGGGCGGTAAATATATATCTTGGAGATATAGTTCTAGGGTATCCTTCGTAGGAATATCCAGAGCAATCGCCGCATCCGGTGTATATGGATGCGCTGGATATCCATCACGAGAACACGGAATACGGTGTAATAAGATGTTCCGATATTAATATATTTATTTAAATGCAGTGTAAGAGAAATCAGATGGAAATCCCTGACCGAAAATTAAATAGAAAAAGTAGAAAAACTGGGAAGATTAGATAAAAACCATGAACTCTCATAATACCGGAAACCAGCCCCCTGATGCCAGAAACAAAAATAAGGGAAATACTAACACTTATTCTTCCGGGGTTCCCGGGGATATAGAAGAACCCCTTATGGCTCACCTCTATGAGCTCAGGAACCGGCTTGCTGTAGTCCTTGTCTGGCTTTTTCTGGCAATGCTGGTTGCATATCCTTTCTCTGAAAAAGGAATGCTGCTGGTCTGGAAAGAGTTCATAAGCCCTGAACTTGACATGGCGGTGTACTCTCCTCTTGAATGGATCTTTGCCCGACTCAAGCTCTGCCTTGTCTTTGCACTTGCGGTATCTATCCCGCAGTTCTTCTACCAGCTCTACAGGTTTGCAGGCAAAGGGCTTTACCCGCATGAGAAACGCTTTTTCCTGAAAGTTGTCCCTGCCTCGTTCCTGCTATTTATTCTGGGATCTGCCCTGGGCTATTTCATTGTCCTGCCTGTAATGTTCAGGTACGTTATTTTCTATTCTGGGGATGTGGCTTCAGCCCAGCTTTCCGTGCAAAATACCCTTTCAGCCGTGACAACAATCCTTGCGGGCTTCGGAGTTGTGTTCCAGGCTCCTCTCCTTGTGGTGTTTGCCGTAAAAATGGGGCTTATAAAGTATCAAACCCTCAAAAAACAGAGGATACTGGTTTACAGCGCAATTGTAACACTCTCGCTGTTCCTTTCTCCTGACCCTACTTTCATTGCACAGATCCTGGTTGCACTTCTGCTTGTAGTACTTTTTGAGTTCAGCCTGCTGCTGGTGAGATTATTTTAATGGACTCTGAAAATCTAACGGTTACCTTATGTAGAAAGCCCTCAACCCAGGTGATCTTCAGACAGCAGTCTTCCTGTACGGTTTCCATATAGTTTCCACATAAAACCTGTCTACCCTGCTTTTTGCAAGAACTTTTATATTTGGTTGTTGATAATAGCCGACAATGATAGGTTCAACTGAACTGCTTGCAATCCTGATCGCTGCTCTCTTTCTTTTTGGGCCCAGGAAGCTCCCCGAACTTGCACGGTCTCTTGGAAGTGCTGTAGGGGAGTTCAAGAAAGCACAGAGAGCCGCCGAACTGGAGTTAACCACTTTCGACTCATACACCCGGAAAACAGGATATGAAGCTGCTGCCGGGACAAAAGAGGAAGAAAAGAAAAAGGAAGATCCAGGCACTAAGATCCGGGCAAGCGGCAGCCTTGAAGATTCCCTGGAAGCCAGACCTTCCATTCCAGAAAAAGAAAATTTCGAGGCTTCCGACACCAGCGGAAAAACCCCGGAAAACTAAAGTTTGCAGTACAGGTTCAAAGTTTCAACTACTTAGTGGGAATGTTTCAATTAATGGTTGGAACTAAAAGAGATGTTGGAACTAAAAGAGATTATACACTCTGGAGTTAATGAGAATAGTATATACATATATAGATAAAAATACAACAAATAATAAATTAAAAATAAAAGGCTTATATAGTAGAAGTAAATCCTCATTCTCTACTAAACAGCAGTTATTTAACATAATTTTGTTCTGCTAAAAGTATTATAATAGTCATTAATCTACTACAATTAGTGATTAATCTACTGACAAATAATTACTGATAAACTTAAAAACACCAGAAAAAGGTAAGATTCGAGGTATAGATATGTTTGGCGGGGTAGGTCCCACAGAACTGATACTTATATTAGCAGTAGTTATGCTCCTGTTTGGGGCAAGCAAACTCCCGGAACTTGCGCGGTCCATGGGAAGTTCGGTGGGAGAATTCAAAAAAGCCCAGAAAGAATCCGAACAGAACCTGAAGGATTTTGAGAAATCCTTAAAGGAACCCGTAGCCCCAAAGACCAAGGTACAGGAAACAGCTGAAAAACTCGGGCTTGACATAAGAGGCAAGACTGACGACCAGCTACTTGAAGAGATCCAGAGATCCGCGGAAAAGCCAAAAGAGGTCTCCGAGCCCTGAAAAAGGATTTAAAAAATAAACTTTTCTTTTTTCACTTTATTTTATTTGTTTTATCCAGGTCTTTTTCCATAAGTTTTTAAAGTTTCTTTGTTCAAAGTTTCTTTTGTTATGGTTCTTATTCAGCAGTATCCATATTAGAGATGACTGACAATTAGAGATAACTGATAAATACCGAAAGAATTAACGCCGGAGATGATTAAAAACGATCAGGAGGTTCACTGTGACAGAGATGATCAGTGAAGTTGATAGAGATGATAATTTTCTTGGCCTGCGCTCAAGGGAAGAGTTTTACTCGGGAAACCACATCCATAGGGCTTCACAGCTGATTCTTCTGGATCCGGAAAACAGGATGCTCCTGCAGAAGCGGTCGCCTGGAAAATACTGGTTTCCGAATCGCTATACCTATTCCGTAAGCGGCACTGTCGCAGACGAGTCTTATGAAGCCTGCATTGCTCGGGAGATGCTTGAGGAAATCGGAATCTTGGTCCCTTTCAGGAGATTGTTTAAAATTCCCTGCATTTTAGAAAACAAAGGAGCCTACCATACTGTATTTTCAGGGCGATGCTCAAAAGAGACCATAGACCTCATCCGATACGATCCGGAAGAAGCCGTTTCCATTGAGTGGATAGAACTCGAGGAATTGTACAGTGCTGTAAAAACAGAACCCGGCAAATACACTCCTTCTCTAAGGGCAGGGATAATAAAAATCTTTGAAGAGGGGTACGAAAAGTACCTTTTCTAATCGCTGTTCCTTCTAACCGGTTTCTTTTCTAAACCGCAAGGACATAATCTAATTACAATCTAATCTAATCTAATCTAATTACTATCCTTCCATTTTTTTATGTGGCTCACGTCTTCGTACTAACACTCTTCAAAACTCTTCCGGCCCTGTTTTTGAGCCCGCATACTCTCCAACGATAGGGATATTCTCCCCGCAGACCGGGCAGGTCTTCTCAGGAGTGATTTCATACTTTTCGATATCGAAATAGCCTCTGGAAATCAACATTTTGCCGCAGTTCGGACAGAAAGTATTGTTACGGTCGCTTCCGGGAACATTGCCCATGTAGACATATTTCATCCCTTCTTCTGTTGCGATTTTACAGGCGTCCTGCATGGTTTTTACCGGTGTAGGGGCAAGATTCTGCATCTTGTACTGAGGGTGGAAGCGTGTAAAGTGCAGAGGGGTATCAGGCCCGAGATTCTTATAAACCCATTTTGAAAGTTCCCTGAGCTCGTCCAGGGAATCATTTACTCCAGGTATAATCAGAGTCGTAATCTCTACATGGACCCCAAGAGCTTTTGCAAGGGCAGAAGCCTCAAGTACAGGAGCCAGTTTCGCACTGGCAACATCATGATAGAATTTTTCATTGAAAGCCTTGATATCGATATTTGCTGCATCCAGATAGGGTGCGATATGTTTCAGAGGTTCGGGGGTTATGTACCCGTTTGTCACGTAAATTGTACCAAGTCCGGCTTCTTTTGCCAGTTTTGCACTCGGATAGGTATACTCGTGCCAGATAGTTGGCTCATTGTATGTCCAGGCAATGGACTGCGAGCCTGAGTAAAGCGCCCTTTCCACGAGTTCCTCCGGGAGAATATCTTTTGTGTAAGCATCTTCCAGGCAGACCTGAGAAATCGACCAGTTCTGGCAGTGTTTACAGCGGAAATTGCATCCTATAGACCCGACTGAGTAAACATAAGACCCTGGATGGAAATGATAAAGCGGCTTCTTTTCTACAGGGTCGATGGCCTCGCTTGAAACAGTGCCGTAAATAAGGGAGTAAAGGTCTCCTTCCCTGTTTTCTCTGACTCCGCAAAAACCTCTCTTTCCGGATGCAATTTTACAGCTCTGGGCACAGAGACTGCAGTGCACTTTATTATCTCCGATCTTCTCATAGAACATGGCTTCCTTTATCACATCAATCCCCATTCATTGATTGTTTTTTTGTGTAATAACGGTTACTGTTATAGGTTTCCTCTCTGTTCGAGAAAGCAGGTGAAATACACTTTTTTGTTACAGAAAACCTGATTGTTCTCCCGAAATTTTCTAGTTGCAGGTTTTATGTATTAATATTTTGCTAAGGGAGATAATTTTACCCACACACAAAATTTTCGCATATACGAAAATTTTAAATAATTAAGCTTACATTTCAAAGATAAGCAAAAAATTAGGTAATCCGAATATATTATGGTGATACAAAAATGACAGAATTTGTCGATAAAACCCTGAACATGCTTGAAATAGGCCAGAAAGCCCGCGTTATTCAGGTAAAAGGTCAGGGGAGTTCCCGCAAACGTCTTCTTGATATGGGCATGGTTCCCGGAACAGTCCTGAGTGTTACCAAAAAAGCTCCACTGGGAGACCCTGTGGATTTCAAATTGAAAGGATACAACCTCTCCCTCAGGAAGCAGGAAGCGAAAATGGTTATTGTTGAAGTAATGGAGGATTAATTTGACCGCACCGATGCCTCTTACAATGCTCCCGGAAGGAAAAGGATGCAGGATCAGAGAAGTTCGAGCAGGTAAGGAGCTCAAGAGAAGGCTGATCGAAATGGGCTTTACACCTTCGTCCTCTGTCCGGCTTATAGGGTGTGAGAGAGGGAATCTGCTCATCAATGTGAACGGGGCTCGGTATGCCCTGGGAAAAGGGATGGCGATGAAGATTATGGTAGAACCGGATTCACTTGAAGGTGTGGAACTTGGTTGAAAACAAGATCAGGGTTGCACTTACCGGAAACCCCAATGTGGGAAAGACAACCGTTTTCAACGCTATTACCGGGTCAAGGCAAAAGGTAGGAAACTGGCCCGGGGTTACAGTTGAGAAAAAAACAGGTATAAAGGAATATGGAGGGCGTATTCTTGAAATCGTAGACCTTCCAGGCACCTACAGCCTTACAGCCTATTCTGCAGACGAAGTTGTTGCCAGAGATTATATCCTTGAAGAAAAACCGGATGTCGTAATACAGGTTCTTGATTCGACAAATCTGGAACGCAATCTTTACCTGACAACTCAGCTTCTGGAAATAGGTACAAATCTTATTCTTGCACTCAACATGTCCGACCTTGCAGAAAGAAAAGGCGAAGACGTAAATATCCCGGTGCTTGAGAAGTTACTTGGAATCTCTTTGATAAGAACAACAGCAAACGAAGGAAAAGGTATCAATGAGCTGCTTGATGAGATCATTTTAAGGTCCGGTTCTGCAAGCTCTTTTCCCAATAAAATCGAGTATAATAAAAAAATAGAAGATGAAATCCGCCAGCTGGAACGGATTCTGGCTGAAGACGAGGCTCTGATGACCAGGTACCCTTCCAGGTGGTTGAGTATCAAACTGCTGGAGGGAGATGAAAATGCACATTCAAAACTCTCTTCATCAAATGTACAGTTCAAAGTTAATAAATTCCTTTCCAACCTGATCTCTGAAGAATATGAAGCCGAAATGGCTGATAAGCGTTACGAATTCATAAGCAGGGTTCTTCCACAGGTAAGTAAGGGCCGCGTAGAGAGGATGTCAAGCTCGGATATGATCGATAAGGTACTTACCAGCAGATACCTGGGAATCCCCATATTCCTTGCCCTGATGTGGGGAATGTTTGAGCTGACCTTTACCTTCGCGACTCCTTTTATGGAACTCATTGACATGTTTTTCGGTTCCCTTGCCAAAATAGTTGCTGTAAATATCGATTCACCATGGCTTTCATCCCTGCTTGGAGACGGAATAATTGCAGGAGTCGGGTCAGTCATGCTCTTCGTACCCAATATTTTCATTCTGTTCTTCTTACTTGCTTTACTGGAAGACAGCGGATATCTTGCAAGAGCCGCCTTTATCATGGACAGGCTGATGTATTCGATGGGTATTCAGGGAAAATCCTTTATTCCGATGCTTATGGGATTCGGGTGTTCGGTTCCGGCTGTTATGGCAACCCGGACCCTTGAAGACAGAGCAGACCGCCTTATTACGATGATGGTTACACCGTTCATGTCCTGCGGAGCAAGGATGCCTGTTTACGTCCTGCTGGCAGGGACATTTTTCGGAAAACAGGCAGGATCGGTTATCTTCGGGATCTATGTGCTTGGGATTATTGTGGCAATAGTGTCTGCCAAGCTTTTCAGAAGTATCATTTTCAAAGGTAAGCCTTCTTCCTTTATAATGGAACTTCCTCCCTACCACAGTCCTTCGGCTGGCAATTCCTTCAAGTATATGATGAACCAGGGCTCCCTTTACCTCAAAAGGGTGGGTACTGTAATTGTCGGAGGGGTGGTGGTCATATGGCTGCTTGCATATTTCCCTCAGGGAGTTGAGT
Source organism: Methanosarcina horonobensis HB-1 = JCM 15518 (assembly GCF_000970285.1). Classification (NCBI taxonomy): domain Archaea; kingdom Methanobacteriati; phylum Methanobacteriota; class Methanomicrobia; order Methanosarcinales; family Methanosarcinaceae; genus Methanosarcina; species Methanosarcina horonobensis. The sequence continues at coordinate 3,354,622 of NZ_CP009516.1, forward strand.
ACGGAAGTGCGGAAAGCTACATAGGCAGCCTTGGAAAACTGATCGAACCTCTGGTAGCTCCGATAGGTTTTGACTGGAAAATTGCAATTTCCCTGATCTTTGGTTTCCTTGCCAAAGAGGTTGTCATAGGTTCCCTGGGAACCCTTTACGGTACCGGGGCAGATGAGGGAATGTTATCTTCGGCTCTTGTAGCAGACCCGATCTTTACACCTGCTGTTGCACTCGGGCTTATGGTGTTTACCCTGCTTTACGTACCCTGCATAGGGGCAGTTGCAGTAATCAAAAAAGAATCGGGCTCCTGGAAATGGATGCTTTTTGCAGCAGCTTATTCAACAGCCATGGCATGGATAATGGCCTTTGTGACGGTAAAAATCGGGAATATAATATTCGCGTGAGGAGGTAACGTAAATGGAGAACAAGAATAAAGCTCTGACCGGTTTTACCCTTCTCTGGGGGATAATATACCTTGTAATCGGAAGCCTGCAGGTTCTGAAGGGAGCAGGGCTTTTGCCTGAGAATTTCATATCCGTCAACTTGCTTCCCCCGGAGATTGCCGGCGGGCTGGCACTTGCAGTCGTAGGTGCAGTCTACTTATACGGAACCATCGAATTTTCAAAAGGTTCCTTTGAAGGAAAAGCCTATGCGTACGTGGGGATCGTACTCTCCCTGCTCTTTGGAGCTCTGTATTTACTAACTTTTATTGCCGACCTTATCAACGCCCGGGTGCTGTTCGCGGAAGGATTTGAGGAGTGGACTCCTCTTGCCGGAATTAAACCTGCACTGTATCTTGGCCTGCTTTCTCTTGCAGTATACACAGGCTGGGAAAAAACGTTCAGATTACAGGATTAAGAAATAATTACAGAATAAGAAAAAATTTGGGGATATGGAGGAAACAGATTATGGTACTCGGATACATGTATGTGTTAAAACAGATAGCAGAAGTAGAAAAGAAAGGCAATATGTCTTTCAATGAGATATCGGGACATTTGAAAATGAGTACGCAGCAGCTTAGAAGCTTACTTGAAATAATGGAAAGAATGGGGCACGTTGAAAAAGTTACGGACAACAGTTCCGTCTTATCCTCTTCCTGTTCAGCTTCCTGCAAAAACTGTGGATGTTGTGGGTTTTTAGAAAAACCTGCCGTTTCAACAGGTATGGTTTACAGGCTGACCGAGAAGGGAAAAAGAGTATGTCACAACCAGACAGGCTGAATCTGAAAAAATCCTGATGAACAAAAACCGGAGGTTTCAAAGCCTGAACACAGTCTTCCTGACCTTAAAGTTGCATAAGCAGACCAGAAAAAGAACAGGATCAAAAAGCGAACAGGATCAAAAAGCGAACAGAATCAAAAAGCAAGAATAAAAACGAAACTAAAAGCAGATTTTGAAACTTTAAGGCAACAGTTTGCAAAGTCACTAAGCTTTGGAATCTTCCGGATCAAGGAAAGGAAGAACAGGATAGAGATGCCTCCTACCCTGAAAAACTCCCGGCAATTCTATCCTGCCTTTCTCTCCAATTAAATATCATGGACTTATGCACTTGGAAGGAAAAGTAAACAACAGGAATATCTGTTAAAATATTGTACAGACCAAAATCCTGCGATGATGTTTCTTTCTCAATTGTATAAATCTTCAACTGCAAAAATCTTTGGAAAGAATTTCAATCTCTATCTCTACATTCTGAAAAGGTGATTTAAAAAATGGAATACGAGCTCGAAGAAGTCGAAAGGGATTACATAGAATTTAGAAAAGAAATAGGAGAGGAATAACACACAGAAAAAAACGAAAAATAGTATGTTTCAAGTAATGTTTAATATCATAACAATATTGCCTGAAAGAAGAGTTAAATCCTTTAAGGAACATTTCTGGCTGTTGCTTGGAGGTCCTTTAAGACTTGAAGGTTTGAAATATTTTTAAATTTGTTTATTTGAATAGTCGCTTATTTCGTAATGTTTCTCTTTTATCCCAGTTCTACCTTTTTTATTTCGATTTTTTCCTTTTTGATTTTTCGGTTATCATACAGCTACACTTATATGTCTTTCCTGCATAATCGAATATAATAATCGAAAAATATTCGGCATACAAAAAAGGGTTCGAGTTTTATGACGACAGAAAGAGATGAAGACTACCTGAAAATTATCGCCTCAATCGTGGAAGAAAAAGGATACGCCAAAGTTAAAGATGTAGCAAAAGAGCTGGAACTCGGCCCTTCAACCGTGACAGGTATGTTCAAGAAACTTGATAAAGAAGGCTACATAAATTATGAAAAGTACGGCGGAGTAACCCTTACCGAAAAAGGGATGGAAATCGCCAGAAAGACAAGGGAAAAATACAGTATGCTCAAGGACTTTCTGATGCATCTGGGAATTGACGAAAAGACAGCAGAAGAAGATGCATGTAAGATTGAGCACATATTGAACCCAAAAACGGCACAGACGTTAAAAAAATTCGTAGAGTTTACGAATAAAGAAGGTGAGTCAAAGATCTGGATAGAACATTTCAGGCATTTTGCCCAGACCGGAGAATATGTACATTACTCTCCCGAAAACCGGGATAAATGCCCTGTTCACGGCAAGAAAGTTGAGTAATTTCTGTTTTCTCTGTTTTTTTGCTCAACTCTGCAAAAAATTCACTTTGACAGTTCCCTCAAACAGGAACTGTCGTATTCCATCTCCTATTATGTGTAATTCCTATATGATTTGAAGAAGCTTTATCTTCCATGAAAAACTCAGGCAACCTTCCATGCAAACACAATCCTTGACCCGTCCTTCATGTCAAGGGCACGGAAGACTTCGAGCCCGTAGTTACCCAGCGTCTCTATATACTCGTTAAAAGGGACGCTGTTTTCGAAACTATAACCTGAGCTTCCTTTTTTCACATCTTCAAAGGTCCAGAGGTTCCAGTCAAGGCTCATAAGAGGACTGGATTTCATTTTTTCATCCGGAACCTGTCTTGTTACGAAAACACCTCCGGGATTTAAGGCCGCGGCAATTTTTGGGATAAGGGAAGGCACTTTCCCTCCGGGATTAAAGGAAGAGAAGATAAGATCATACTCACTTCCGATTTCATCTTTAAAAAAGTCCCCCGGAATTACATCCACCCTTGAAGCTCCATATTTTTTAATGAAATATCTCGTCTCTTTCGTAACCGGCGGGAGATCGAAAACAAAAGCCTGAAGGTCTTCGTTCAGCTTTGAAAAAGCGATTGCATAGAGCCCGTGACCTCCCCCGAGGTCGAGAAGCTTCTTGACATTTGTAAAATCAACATTTTCCCGGACAACCCTGACCGTTTCCTGAAGCAGGCCGCAGCGTGCGTTTTCAGCCATACAGTGAACGACCTCCCCAAAAAATGGCCCTTTTTCGACAATATCAGGTCCCTGCTTCATGATCTGCGGAAGACGCGCCCAGCGTTCAACATTCCTGAACCTTTCGGCAAGGTAATGCTGTTGAGAAAACGGTGAACTTTCCAGAAGATAGGTTGCACTGAGTTCCGAGACCAGATATACTGCCCCATCATTCTTTGTTCCTTTATCTGGATTCTGGTTCTGAGATATATCTTCGGGTTCTTCTTTATATTCACCTTCCGCTGCGCCTTTCTTTACAGTCTGCACTTTTTCCCCTTCTTCGCGTACTCCTTCCTCAAACCTGTCAAGGAGCCCGAGGCTGTGGAGAGCCTCGCAAAAATGGGGCATGAGCACGGGGTCACAGCCTAGCCTTTCAGCCAGAGCCCCTGATGACAGGGGGATTTTAAGAGTTTCAAACACTCCAAGCTCAAAAGCCGCAGAAATAAGCCTGCATTCCCTCAAGCCCTGAACAGAAGAATCAACAAGCTTGAAAAATCGGTCAGAATCTACCTCAGGCTTTCGCATCAGGTCAATAGGCATTTCAGCTTGATTCCAGGATTTATTTTCCATACCGTTAGCCTCATTTTCCATACCATTTCTCCTATTTTCATATACTTTCCTGTTCACTTTCTTTTACTTATCTTTCAAATCCGATGGAACATAATTTACAGTTTCTTTTAATAGTTTCTTTTAATAGTTTCTTTTAATAGTTTCTCTTCACGGTTTGTATGTGCAGTTTGTAAAGAAAAAAATAAGCAAGGCAAACAACCGGTAAAAACAGGCAAACCAGGTACAGGGTTACAGAATTCTTGCGTTGCAACATTACCTGAAACCGATAATTTTTCCTCCCTCCATTAAAGCGACTTTATCACTCATCCATTCCACTACCCGCATATCGTGCGAGATAAATAGAAAACTGATTCTGTACTCGGTTTGCAGTTTTTTGAGAAGGAAAAGGATCTGGGCCTGGACAAGAGGGTCAAGCATGGATGTGGGCTCATCCGCGACTATGAACTCAGGTTTCATGCCAAGGACTCTGGCTATTGCGACTCTCTGGAGCTGCCCTCCGCTCAACTCCCTGGGATAGCGGAAAAGCAGTTCTTCGCTCAGTGAAACAGCCTCGATGAGTTCCTGAATCCGTCCTCGCTCTTCATCCCTTTCAAAGAGCCTGTGAAGCCTCAGGGGCTCAGCAATTGCATCGTAAATCCTCATCCTCGGATTCAGGCAGGATTCCGGGTTCTGGAAAATAATCTGCATTCTTGTTCCCAGGTTTTTCAGGTCACTGCCTTTGAGGCCTGAGATGTCCTGCCCGTCAAAAAAGATACTACCAGAAGTGGGATCCAGCAGCTTTAAAACTGTTCTTCCGAGGGTAGATTTTCCACAGCCGCTTTTTCCGACAAGCCCCAGGGTTTCTCCTCGTCCGATATCAAAACTGACCCCATCAACCGCCCTGTGAATCTCTTTTTTGAACAGCCCTGAATAATAGTACTTTTTCAGGTTTTCTACCTTCAACAGCGCCATATTCCCTCCTCTGAACACCTTAGAACAGGCTGTAAGGTAAGAAGCGGCTGTGCTGCAGTTTCCTTTCTCCTGCCCTTCTCTGAGAGAAGGCAGCGGATAAAGCGCTCTCCCTCAAGTTCTCGAAGTGCCGGATGGGCTAATGAACAAGCCTCAAACCGGAAACGGCAGCGCTGATGGTACCTGCACCCTGAAGGAGGGGAGACAAGGCTGGGCGGGTGGCCTGAAACGGTTCCGAATCCCTTTCCGGGAAGTGAGCGCAGGAGGTCAAGAGTGTAAGGGTGTTTGGGGCTAGAAATGATCTCTTCTGCCATTCCCATTTCAACGATTTCTCCGGCGTACATGACTGAAATCCTGTCTGCAAGCCTGCCGGCAAGTTCCAGGTCATGTGTGATAAGGAGCATAGAAGCGTTTTCTTTGCGGACAAGCCCAACAATCAGTTCTGCAATCTGCAATTTCGTATCCGGATCAAGTCCCTTTGTAGGTTCGTCCGCGATCAGGAGTCCGGGTCTGATGGCAAGCCCTATTGCGACCATAACTCTCTGCAGCATCCCGCCGCTGAACTGGTGGGGATAGTCACACCCCCGAGAAGAGCTTATTCCTACGAGCTCGAGCATTTCTCCGGCTTTTTTTTCGGCTTCCTTTTTTCCCATGATTTCGTGGTAGCGGTAGATTTCTGCAATCTGCTTTCCTGTAGAAAGGACAGGATTGAGGCAGGCTGAAGGGTTCTGGAGAATAATTCCGATCTCCTTTCCCCTGAGAAGCCTCATTTCCTTCTCAGGCAGGGTGAGGAGATCTTTATCTCTGTACATAATTTTTCCTTCGAGTTTTGCCTTACCTGAGAGCAGTCTTAAAATAGCTTTTCCAAGCGTGGTTTTTCCACAGCCGGTTTCCCCGATAAGTCCCAGAATTTCTCCTTCCCTGATCTGAAGGGAGACATCCTCATTGGCTTTTACAATGCCTTTTGAGGTTTTGAAAGAAACATTCAGGTTTTCTATTGATAGAATGGGAGAACTCACCTTGCGAGCACCTCCTGATCCGCGGGCTGCCCGAGGCTGTCCCTCAAGCCGTCTCCTGCAAAATTGAATGCAAAGACTGTGAATATGATCATCAGACCCGGGAAAAAGGTGAGATGAGGAGCTGTACGAAGGTAGGGAATCCCGGCTTTGAGCATGGAACCCCATTCCGGAACAGGTGGCTGGATTCCGAGCCCGAGAAAACTCAGAGCTGAAGCAAAGATTATAACGTGCGCAATCTCAAGTGTCCCAAGCACAATTATGGGTTCCATGCAGTTTGGAAGAATATGTTTTCGCATAATGTAGAAGCCGGAAGGCCTGAGAGCCCTTGCGGCCTCCACAAAAGCCCTCTTCCTGAGGGAGAGAGCCTGCCCGCGTACAAGCCTGGCATAAGCAGGCCACTGGGTAAAGGCAAGGGCAAGGACAACACTTGAAAAACCCGGACCAAGCAGTCCTGCAATCAAAAGGGCGAGGATGATATTTGGAAAAGCCATCACGATGTCCACTCCTCTCATCAGGACTTCATCGAGCAAACCTCCCCTGTACCCTGAAGTCAGCCCTATGGCTGTGCCTGCAACGGATGTTACTGCAACTACAAGAAGTCCTATTCCAAGAGAAATGCGAGTGCCGTAAATGACCCTTGAAAAAATGCAGCGCCCAAGCTCATCGGTCCCGAAAGGATATTCGGAAGAAGGAGACAGAAGCCTGCGGTCAAGTTTCTGGGCAAAGGGATCGTGAGGGGCTATTTCAGGAGCAAATAGTGCCAGAATGCAGAGGACGGCGATAAGCATGAGACCTGAAACCGCAAGTTTGTTTTTCCCGAATTCCTCCAAATCCGGTCTTTTTTCGGCCAGGTACGCTTTTTCGGTAATCTCTGTTTTTTCAATCACGTCTGTCATATCTTATCCTCGGGTCAAGCACTGCATACAGAATATCAACAGCAAGGCTGGAAAGGGAAAAAAGCACTGCAATAAACAGGACGCAGCCCTGTATCATGGAAAAATCCCGCGCAAAAATCGAGTCAACAAGAAGTTTTCCAATGCCGGGCCAGGAAAATATGGTTTCCACAATCACGGTTCCTCCGAGAAGGTAGCCGAACTGCATTCCTGCAAATGTGACTACAGGTAAAAGGGCATTTTTCAGGGCGTGTCGGAAAAGGACGGTACGTTCGTCAAGCCCCCTGGCACGGGCAGCCACAATATATTCCTGTCCCATCACTTCCAGAAGGCTTGCGCGGGTCAGCCTTGCAGTAACCGCAGCCAGTGAAGTGCCAAGAGTAATTGCAGGAAGGACAAAATGCTTGAGGCTTCCGTACCCGAAACTTGGGAGCATGTGAAGCGTAAGGGCAAAAAGCCAGATCAGGAGAAGTCCAAGCCAGAAGTTCGGAACAGAAACCCCAACCAGAGAAACAAACATGCAGCTATTGTCAAGAAGGGTATTTTTTCTAAGTGCACTCAGTATCCCCGCAGGCAGGGCGATCAGGAGGGAAATCAGCAGGCTGGCGACTGCAAGCTCTACAGTCGCAGGCAGTTTCTGAAGGATTTCGACAAGGACATCTTCCGATGTCACAAGCGATTTTCCAAAGTCCAGTCTGAGCAGATGCCCGATCCATATAAGGTACTGCACATGTACAGGAGCGTCAAGCCCTTCTGCCTCCCTAAGGGTTTCGATCTGGCCTGCGCTCAGGTCCTGCCCGTATCTTGCAAGGGCGATAACCTCTGCTGGGTCGCCTGGAGCAAGGTACATCGCAGAAAAAGCTACTAGCGTAACTCCTGCGATCACGATAGAAACCATTGCCAAGCGTTTTGCTATATATTCCCACATGGGCATCTTCCAGGCTTTACATTTTCCGACTTTATATTTTTCGAACTACACCTTAGGAGGCTTTATAACATCCTTTCTTTACAACACCCTTTGGAACTGTACTAGGAACTGTACTCATTACTTCCTTTCCAGGTAGACCCCTGAAAGGTTCAGCCAGGGGTCTTCGGAACTTATAGTATAGCCTTTTACCGAAGAACCGGTTGCAACGACCTTTTCCTCATGCACAAGGTAATAAGCCGGAACTTCTTCTATCACAAAGGCCTGCAGGGAATGATAGAGTTCTTCCTGCTCCTGTACATCAACAGTCATATCAGCTTCATTTACGAGCTGGTCATAGGTTTCATTGTGGTAGTGAGAGTACGGGCTTGCGGAATGGTGCACAAAGAAATGCTTCGGGTAGGGTCCCCAGACGAAATAGCCGCTTCTGAGTATCATGCCAAAGTCCCCTGTGCTTTCGAGTTTGTTTATGGCTCCTTCGTCAAGCACCTGGATTTCCAAGTTCATTCCTATTTCCCTGAGGGTTCCCTGCACAACCTGAGCCATGGGGTTATGCCTGGCTGCCCAGACTCCCTTACTTACCACCAGAGTTACATGCAGTGATTTTCCGTCTTTGTCCCTTATCCCGTCCCCGTCAGAGTCTTTCCACCCGGCTTCCTCAAGGAGAGCTTTTGCTTTATCGAGGTCTTGAGTATATGTTTCAAGGTCCGGGTCAGAATACATCATCACAGGGGAATATGGCCTTCCGCCTGCAGGTTCACCTATGCCTTCAAGTACTTCGTTTACCAGGGATTCGGTATCGATAGCATAAGCAATACTCTGGCGTACCCTGGTGTCATTAAAGGGAGATTTGTCGCAGTTGAACTGCAGGAAGTCTGTAAATGTCGTAAGTTTCCTGTGAATCTGGATGCCTTCTTCGGCTTCGAGCCTTTTAACATCGTATTCGGGGACCTTGATTATCATATCCACCTCCCCGGTCTCAAGGGCAATTACCCTGGTAGCAGCTTCAGGGACAACCTTGAAAGTAACCTTATCAAGCAGCGATTTTTCTCCCCAGTAAGCTTCGTTTCTTGTGAGCACTATCTCCTGGTCTTTTGTCTGGGTTTCAAATTTGAAAGGTCCGGTACCTACCGGTTTGACAAAATTTCCTTCAGAATCAAGGCATCCAGGACCCATCACAGGCCAGGCTACATGGGTAAGGTAGTAAGGCAGAGGCATGGGTTTTGCAAGGACAAATTTCACAGTATAATTATCAATGGCTTCCACGCTCTGAACCGGCTTTAAAACTGCCTGCCTTACGTAGGACTGGTTTGAATAAGAGAAAACAACCGAGTCCGCATCAAAAGGTGTCCCGTCATGGAAAGTCACGTTTTCGCGCAGGTGAAAGATCCAGGTCTTGCCGTTATCAGGGGTTTGCCAGGACTCTGCAAGCCCTTGGGTAATGTTAAGGTCCGAGTCAAGCCTTACAAGGGTTTCATAGACCTGAGACCAGACAAAACGTGCGTCACCAGCTGCAAATGTGTCAAGATACCAGCTGCTGACGTCCGAACCTAGGCCCACGACAAGCTCCTGGGAACTTCCCCCGGAGCCTGCACCCTGAGCAGTTCCTTCCTTATCTTCGCCTATACAGGCACTTGCTCCTATTACTGCAAACAACATACAGATGATCAGAATGAACTTGAAGTTCCGGTTCATAGATAGTCCTCAATTTTTGATGGGAGAAAACTTAACGAATGAGAATTTGATAGAACTTGGATCGATGGAGTGACAGCTTTGTTAGACCAGTTTAACTCGAAGCATTTTGATAGAGATGGTTTAACAGTATGAACTATCTGGAGCTTTGCATTGGTCCACTTTTTTAAGGAGTTACTGCAGAAGATAAAGCCGGATGATTTTAAGTATTAAAAGGCTTCAGTTACTCCTATTAAGTGCCTTTAAGCCAGATCTATGATTGTTTTTCAAAACGAAACTCCAGATGTACCTGCCCTACAATTATTATTTTGCTAAAATATTGTAATATTTAATAAGATAAAAAATTTTTCTTATAGCAAGACAAGTAAACGGCGTTAACCGAAGATGTTACACATCAGACACTCATGTATCAGGTGTGTTAGAGGGGATCTAACAGGCAGTAAAACAAAGCACTGAAAAATAATCTGAAAATAAAAGACAAAATGAAGATAAAAACCGAAAAAATTCTGGTTTTAATTGACTTCAGTTACTGTTTAAAAGAAAGTATGAGCCTGAAAACTCTCTCCACGTCTTCAGGTATCAAATCCCTGTTCCCTTAAGATATACATAAAAAGGACCAGACCAAGCACGTTTACCAGGAGCATGGAAGGAAGGCTATTTCGTATAACACTGGTGATATCCTCCATAGGAGCAGGATAGACTAGAAGCGGGAAAATGACCAGAAGATGAAGGCATTCGACCAGAATTCCTAAAAAAATAGCTTTAAGGTAGTTAAGTTTTCGTTTCCAGAAAATAGAAAAGCCTCCTGCAACAAGTCCTGCGACAATTGTGGCAACTGCGCAGGGGACAGCAGTCCACCCTCCCTGACTTAAACGGTAGATGCCGCCTATGAGTCCTGTAAGCCCCCCGATTAAAGGACCTCCCAGAAGCCCTGCAAGCATGGGACCCAGATCCCGGAAATTAACCAGAATCCCGTCCACCGGGACAGCTCGCATCGTGCCATAGACAGAAAGCAGGCCGAAGCTCATCACCAGCCATATCCTGCTGCTTCCTGAAAGCCTTCCTGCAACCGCTTCACACAGAGTATCAGTACGGCTGAGAAGGTACAGAGAAAAGGCAACCACAAGCACCCTTTCAAGCAGCGGGACAGCAACATTAAGCAGATAGCCGTCATTGGCAGCAGCAAGGAAAAGAAGTACAGAAACTGCAAGCGGCTTTATGAGAGCCGAAGTTTCCGTCTTTTCAGCGTTAACCTCACCTGTGAGCTTTAAGTTTCCGGTGTCAACCGGGTTAAGTTCCTGGATCACATAGAGGAAAAATAAAAGTCCCAGCACGTTTATCACGGTCATAGGCAGGTAGGAACTGCGGATAACTTCCAGAATATCAGAAAGAGGCGCAGGATATGTAAGAAACGGGAACAGTACGAATAAGTGCAGACTTTCGATAAAAACTCCAAGAAAAACAAACCGGGCGTAACTAAATTTTTTCCCCCATTTATTTGAAAGTACTCCGGCCAGGAGACCTGCAGCAACACTTGCCACTGCACATGGAAGAGCTGTCCAGCCTCCCTGCATATAGCGAACAGAGCCGCCCATTAGTCCGGCAGCTGCCCCTGCAAAGGGCCCGCAGAGCAGACCTGCCAGCATTGGCCCGAGGTCCCGGAAATTGACAAGAATCTCTCCTACCCGAACAGCCTGAAGTGTTCCGTAGACCGAGAGGAAACCAAAATCCAGTGCCATCAGGCTCTTCTCCTTAAGGTTCAGGCTGCCTTTGAGCGATTTTTTTACCGTGGCAGTTCCGGAGAGTATGTAGAGGAAAAAGGCCACAACCGCAAAGCGTTCGATCAGCTGGATGCCGGTTGTCATGAAACTCCCCTCTAAAATTAGAAGTATGAGCACGGATATCAGGACGGTTAAAGTCTGCAGCGATACTTTCAGGTCCCCGGCTCCCTGCAAGCGCGAAACGAATTTGTTTTCAAGGAAAAAGCTCTGTTCCTTTAGAATATACAGGAAGAGAGCCAATCCGAACACATTTGTGAGAATCATGGGCAGCAGGAAACTCCTGATCAGGCTGAGAATATCCTCAAGGGGTGCGGGATATACAAGGAGAGGAAAAATCACCAGGAGATGGATAGCTTCCACAAACACACCAAGCCCTATAAGCCTTTGATAGTCCAGCCTGCCCTTCCAGCAAATTGCGGCATAGCCTGCCAGGACGCCTGCCAGAATTGTTGCAACCGCACATGGAAGGGCTGTCCAGCCTCCCAGAGAATAGCGGTAGAGCCCTCCTATCAATCCAGAGAGGCCACCGATTACGGGTCCCCCTATTAGCCCTGCCAGCATGGGTCCGAGATCCCTGAAGTTGATATACGCCCCGTTAAAGAGAACTGCCTGGGTGGTTCCGTAAATGGAAAGAGTGCCGAAAACTATCACGATCAGGGCTCTGTCAGCCATTGAAAAACCGCGTTCAAGGGCTAACCTCATGTTTTTTGAGCTACTGAACAGATATATAGCAAAGGCGACCACCGTAACCCTTTCCATTAAAGGGACCCCGAAAAGCAGAAGCTGTTCTTCTTTCAGGAGTGCTACAAGAAGGAACAAAAAGCTGCCTGAAACCATTAGGAAACGCCATAACTTTGACCCCCTTGCATATGCAGGGAGCTTGAAGTCAAGATAAACTACCATAAAACCGATGAATGCAAACATTATTGATGCGAGTGCAGAAACCCATGTGAGGATACTGCCGGGTTCGCCGAAGATGATTATAAAAGCAAGAAGAATTACAAGCCCGGAAATTATCCTCCTGTAGAGAGTTTTTTCGTCCCGGAAGCTTATTCCTGTTCCTCTGACTATAGAAGCAATTGCGCGAGCCCTTCCGTCGATTCCTGTAAGGATAAGGGCGATGAAGATAACATATGAAGTTAAAACGAATACAGGAACTCCATAAGGCAATTTGCGGAGTGAAAGATAAATCCCATTGAAGAAATCAATGCTTGAGCTTGAAGAAAGTCCGATAGTCATGAAGGCAAAGGAAAAGATCCCTGTCAGCAAGAAGGCTATCCCCTGACTGATCCTTACATTTCGAAAATTCCAGGAAAAATAAGCTTCCCCATGCATTGTCCCGATCTTTTCCCGAAGCCAGGTGGAATAGAACAGGAGAGAAAGACTTGAACCTGCCGCCCCCAGCAGCCCCATAATCGTAATGAGCTGCTCTTTTTTAAGAACAGGAGCAAGGTCACTGGACAGATCTACGAAAGAAATTCCGGTCCCGAGTAAGGTATAAAGAGTCCCGATTATTATCAGGCATGCAAAAAAGGATACAATAGCTTCAAAAAAAGAATATGGACACTTGTATAGAAATAGGCCTGCCAAGATAAGAGAAAAAATCGCCATCAGTTTTACGGAAAAAAGTCCGGGTAAAAGCTGAACTAGAAAAGTTCCGGCAAAAAAGGCAATACCTCCGAAACCTAGCAGTTCGAGTGTGTAGATGCACATAATAAAGATTACTTCCCAGTTTTGGGGACCAGGAATGTGTCGGAAACCCCTGAAAATATCTTCTCCCTTTGAAATGGTATACCTGGAAAGGCCTTCTATGAGACAGTATTTGTAGACCAGAGCTACTCCGATAACCCAGAGCATTCTGTATCTGGAAGATGCCCCTGAAATCAAAAGATCCGCATAACTGTCAACACTCATATGGACGGCAAGAATCAAGCACGGTCCTAAGAAAAACAGCATGTCTAACAGAACAGGCACAAATCGCCCTGTTCTACTCTGAAGAATAAATGGGGTAGTAAATGCGGAATCCGAGGCGTTTTTTAGATCTTGGAATAAGTTGATTCCAGCCACTATAGCACCTTTAATAAAAAATTAAATATATAATAAAGATCAGAATAGTATTACTATTTTAAAAGAGTTGTGCCCGGAAAATTAATTTGACTATTAATGTACCTATCTACCAATTAATAGATATGACGAATTCATTAAAAACGAGTCTTGAATCTTTCAAGTATTTAAAGACCTAAAAAATTCTTTTAACTTGGTTTTTAAGAGACTACTTATAAAACTAGAAAACAATTTATACTACGGTCAATAGATACAATTAAGGATGTGGTGTTGGGAAATAAAAAAACTCTTACATAACCTTCAAGCCTTCCCTCATGAAACTGGGGCTGTTCCTGGTCATATCAGGCATTCTCTACTCGATCAGTCTTGAGAATTATCTGCTTTTCCGTATCGCTGTAAATCTTTTTAATGTTATAATTGCCTACATGGTTTTCATAATAGTATGGAAATCAAAGACAGTTTCGGAGAACAGGTATCTTACATTTATCGGGACTGCGCTCTTCTTCATAGCTTGTCTTGGTTTTTTACGTGCCTTTGCATATGAGGAAATGAATGTATTTCCCGGATACGGTGCAAATCTTCCTGTACAGTTATGGATAGCCATAAGGTATCTGGTAAGTATCTCCTTCTTTGTGGCTCCATTGTTTTTTATACGGCGCTCAGGTAGCGAAAAAGATGATTTGAAAACTGTCGAAAACAGCCAGTTTGCCCAGAAGGTGTTCCTTATATATACTGTAATTACGGCTGTTCTCCTTCTCTCAATCTTCAAGTACAGAAATTTTCCGGACTGCTACATCGAGGGCTCCGGACTAACTGAGTTTAAAATCTTCAGTGAGTATTTAATCTCTTTATTATTTCTTGGATCAGTGGTTTTCCTATATAGGAAGAGAGACAGATTTGAGAAACACGTTTTTAGAATACTTATAGCAACCATAGTAGCGTCTATCTTAGCGGAACTTGCCCTTATTCACTACACAAACACAGAGGAACTTTTGAACTTTATCGGACAGACTTTTAATGCCCTTTCTTTCTACCTTATTTATATCGCAATCGTGGAAACAGGCTTTGATGAGCCCTGTAGCCTTCTTTTCAGGGAACTTAAGTTCAGGGAAGAAGCCCTGAGGAGAGAGACTGACTTCCTGAAGGATGACCGGGGAAGAATTTACAGGATGCTTGGAGTGGAAAAATGCATGCCTGAGAGTAAAACCTCAACTGAAAAGCTACAGGATAGAAGAGAACAATACAAAACCGAGCAATACAAAACCGATCAGTACAAAACAGAACAATACAGCTCTTTCTTACGGGACATGCAGGGGGTGATAGCGTTCAGGCTTGATGAGAAAGGTGCTCTGGTGTTTATGGACGGAGATGTGAGGGAGATTACAGGCTACAGTAAAGAAGACTTCATTTCTAAAAAAGTGAAATGGACTGAAATAGTTCTACCCGAATACCGTCAATTAATTCTTGAAAACCTGAAAAAGATGGAATTAGACCCCAATTCCTCTCCGGAGCTGGAATATCGGATAAGGAAAAAGGATGAGAACATAGTGTGGGTCAGGGAAATCATACATGTTATTCCTGGAAAATCCGGCATCTCAGGAAAATTCCAGGGCTTTGTTCGTGACATCACTCAACATAAAAAAGCAGAAGAAGCTCTCGCCAAAAATGAAGAAGCCCGTATAAAAGAGATCCATCATAGAATTAAAAATAACCTGCAGGTTATCTCTTCACTACTCAGCCTTCAGGCGGATAAACTCAATGAGAGGAAAACCTTCCAGTCTTCAGAAGTCTTTGAAGCTTTCAGGGAAAGCCAGAACCGCGTAGTTTCCATGGCTCTGATTCACGAAGAACTGTATCATGGAAAGAATATGGAAACGCTTGAGTTTTCGGCTTACCTCCGGAGGCTGACTTCGGACCTTCTCGCATCCTACAGTGTCAAAAGTGAGAGTATCAACCTGAAACTGGAGCTTGAACAGGTTTACCTGGGAATGGACACTTCAGTTCCTCTGGGTATCCTTGTAAATGAACTGATTTCAAATGCTCTGAAACACGCTTTTCCGGAAGGCAAAGGAGGCGAAATCCGTGTAAATCTCTTCAGGTCAGGTAATGATAGGGCAGAAAGTAAAATATCCGGCTTCAAAGAAGAAAGTGAACAGCAATTTACGCTGGTTATAGCAGATAATGGAAAAGGTATTCCCGAAGAGCTTGATTTCAGAAATACGGACTCTCTTGGACTTCAGCTTGTAAATATTCTCGTGGAACAGATTGAAGGCTCTATCGAGCTTAAAAGAGATTCCGGAACGGAATTCCAGATCACGTTCAGGAAACCATAATGAATCTTCCAGGGTTTCACCTGATTCCAGGTCTTAGGGCTGCATTAGCACCCTTATGGGATATCAGAATTATAATATAATTTCAAAGCAAGAACAGTACTGTCTAAAAATGGTATCCAGAATAGATATGAAGATAAATTCGTATCTGGATGGGAAATACAATTTGTAAGAAACTTGGTTATTTTTCGTCGCATTAATCATATTTTGACATTAAAAGATTATTCAATCAAAAAGAAATATATAAATCGATTAATTGGTAATAATATGTGAGGGTAAATATTATGGCAGACGTTTTGAGATTATCACCGGTAATCAGCGCATATCCAGACGACAAATTTGAAAACCTTCTAATTGAGGTAATTCTTCCAGGAATCGAAAAGAAAGATATTTCTTTCAAAATGGACGAAAATAGCTTTTATGTAAAGGCCAGTAAAGAGGGAGTTGACTATCTGGACAGTTATTCAATCTGCTGTCCTGTAAATCCTGAAAAGGCAGCTGCTAAATACTCAAACGGTGTGCTTAAAGTCACAGTACCGTATCAACAGACTTTAGAAAAATTAGTAGATGTGAAAATAGATTAAGATAACGATTGCATGGCAAACTCCTTCTGAAGAATAGATAGCAAACAGATAGCAAACGAAAATAAGGAATCGAGAAGCTTGTAAAACTTTAAAGGATATCAATACTTTTTACGCTATATCTATTGAAAACAGGAAACCATTAAAAATGGGAAGTAATAAAAAGCAAGAAATGATGAAAACAAGAAATGTAAATTAAAAAAAGAGTTTTAGAAGGCTGCATCAACATAGTCAACAGGTCTTTTAAAGACAGCTGTGATCATGCCGTTTTCATCGATCTCGTTTGAAAACTTAATCAGTTCCCAGCCTTCAACTCCAAGGTTGTTAAGGTCTTCTTTTGCCTTTGACCACTCACTGAACCTGATCTCTTTAACATCGTATTCCCAGATGGTCACTTTCAGTCATCTCCAGTAAAATTGGGTAATATTATATCATATATTAACTGGAGGAATCTTCTATATGTAGCTTTTTAAAAAATAGATTTGAGATTAAGTCAACTAAACTTGATTTTCAGAACATAACCCGGTTCAGGTCAAACCAGAAGTAACACGACACTTCCCGACAAGCTCAAAATGCCAGACAACTCAGGCGATTCCAAGCTGCCTCAAAGGTACAACGTACGGGATTTGTCGGAATACACGGTTCGAGCTCTGGGGGACATAAGCCAGTTTTTAGGCCCAATCCCCGGAAACAAGGAAGTCAGCAACGGATTCTATTTCGGGAAGTTCCACGTTCAGCTCCTCTCCTGCAAACCCTGCCCGGAAAATTTCCATATCCGATGGTACTGAAGTCAGGACGTGAGTTTTGTCTACGGTTTCCAGCATAAAATGAGTCCCGATTTTATCCGCACGGTTAAGAATAAAGTACAGGGGTTTTCCGGCTTTTTCTGCAAGCTGTCTTATTTTTTCTGAAAGCCGTATGGACTCATAAGACGGGTCAAGTACCATCAGTACAAGGTCGCAACCCTCTTCAACCCCTCTTCCGAAGTGCTCGATTCCAGCTTCGGTGTCCACAAGCACCAGGTCTTCAGATGTGGTTTCTATGTTTTTCAGCAGGTGTTTGGCAAGCGCACCCATAGGACAGGCACAGCCTTCCCCGAAATCATGGATTTTCCCTACAGCCATCATTTTTATGTTCCCGTTCTTTACCGTATAAGCCTCAGGAATTTCGGGTATTCCCCATTTCTCGTCAAAAATGCTTGCAACTTCTCCTTTCTGAAATGCCTTCATCATCTTTTCTCCAAGGGCTTTTTTTCCTCCCAGGTAATTCGTGAAATCTTCAGGCATTTCAACACCAAGCTGTCTGTGCAGCCCGAAATTCGACTCATCGCTGTCCACGACAAGTACATTGTATCCTTTTCTTGCCATTGCCTTAGCAAGCAGGGCAGTAATCGTACTCTTGCCGCTTCCACCTTTTCCACATACAAGAACTTTCATTTTCACACCTCTTTTCAAGACCTGTTTTTTTTCGGTAAATGAAGAAGCTTTTCAATTCCGCATGTTTTAGCCAGGTAACTGAGCATCAATTAAAACTTTAAATAAATTAATTAGCATTTATTCTTAATATTTTTTTAGTTTTTACGCTCAAATAAGAAAAAGATTCAAGATTGATAAAACTTTCGAAATAATACATTTCTTAAAAATGGTCGTCCTTAATTAATTATTTGATTTCTTCCGGAGTTCAGTAGAATTTTTGTTTCTCTTATTCTGTACTGCACCGGGCCTTAGCCGACCTGTCAGTCAGAGAAGAATTCAACAAATAGATAAAAACAGCCGACATCCAGTTCCGCAGTTAAGAGAAGCAATGTACTGAAAAAAAATGTCTGCTGGCATGGAGATACTTTTCTTAATCCCGGAAGACTGTCTTTCAATTCACACAACTTTTAATTCACACTGTATAGAATAGAATTAAATTATACTTGAATCTCCCCAATGTTATCAGGTTTACAACCTCCACATGGACACCGAGCTGCTTTGCAAGCAGACATGCCTCAAGTACGGAAACCAGTTTTGCCCCGCAAATTTCCCGGTGGAATGCTTCGGAAAAACTCTTAATGTCCACGCTGAAGGCGTCAAGATAAGGTGCGATCTGCTCAAGGGCTTCAGGAGTGATGTAACCGTTAGTTACATAGCTTGTCCCGAGACCTGCTTCCTTTCCAAATTTTGCCCCGTTGTAAGTATACTCATACCAGACCGTGGGCTCGTTGTAAGTCCAGGAAACCGACTGGCAGCCTACCATTTTAGCCTGCCTGACAATCTGGGAGGGCTGAGGGTTCCCAGAGAAGCATCCTCAGGAACTGCCCTGGAAAGTATCCAGTTCTGGCAGTGCCTGCACCCGAAGTTGCAGCCTATGGTCCCTACCGAGTACGCCGTGGATCCCGGATAATAGTGGTAAAGGGGCTTCTGTTCTATATTCGCCACAGCTTCGCGTGCGACTTCTCCGTAGACAAGGGAGAAAAGCAACCTTTCGCAATTCTCCCTTATCCCACAGATGCCCCGTTTTCCGGGTTTGATCCTGCACCTATGGGCACAGAGGCTGCATTTCACCTCGCTTTCAGCAAGCTTTTCATAAAACATGGCTTCATGAATCATTATACAAAATCCTCTTTTTTGGGCCATGAGATTATGGAAACAGGTATGACAATGTTATCCTCTGTTCATTAGTTTCCTGAAGGGTAATAAGCCTGTGGTCTCATAAACAATATTGACTGCAACATTCTCTTCCTGCGGAGGTTTTTCTCTACACTAGAGAAGGTCTTTTGTTTTGAAAGGAGGAAACATGAAACCAAAAATTAATTCCACAAATTTTGGTTCTATAACGGTCAAAGGGGAGCCCTTCGAGCACGACATTCTTATCCGACTGAACGGGAACGTAGAAAAACGCAGAAAAAAGCTTTCGAAAAAACTCTACGGGACGTCTCATAAAATCTCTCTTGCCGAAGCTAAATACATCTATGAAAAAGGAGCAGATAGGCTAATCCTGGGAACCGGGCAGACAGGTTATGTGGAGCTCTCAAAGAAAGCCAGGGAATATTTTGAGAAAAAAGAATGTAAGGTCAAACTTCTTCCAACCCCGAAAGCAATAAAAATCTGGAACAAAAGCAAGGGCAGTACCATCGCAATGTTTCACGTGACCTGCTGAATTCTGGATTTTCTTCTCATCAGGATTTCTTCAGGATTTCATAGCTTTCTTATGTTTTATTGTGCTTTCTCATATTTTATTGTGCTTTATTCAGGTTTTATTGTGTTTTATCAGTTTTTATCATCCTTTATCATTTTTGTCAGGCATTTTTATATCCAAAAATCTTCTGCATGCAGTTTTCCATTTTTTCAATCTCTTCATCCGTGAGCATGGAAAATATAGACTTGCGCTTTTTTCCTGAGAGTTTGCCCCTGTTCTGGAGGCTGATAGTTATAAAAACGTCCAGCAGGCGGTCTGGCATGTCAACGATTTCCCTGATTACGAACCTGGCACGGTCATAATTTCTCAAGTACTCTAATTCTGCTTCCATTTCCGAGTCAATAGTGTCAAGAATTGTGGCGAAAAGATATTCTGTAAACAGTGTCATGTCAATGTAACGGTAGTAGTTTGCATGGTTTCCCTGTGCGGTAATTCTTTTTTCCTCATCAAGGGTATACTCTACGAAATGTAAAAGGGGCTTTGAAAACAGTTCAAGGGTCTCATCATACCTGTCAAGGTTTTTGAGCATCGTTGCCGAAACCGGAAAAATCACACCTCTGGGGGTAAAACCGGTTTGTCCAAGGACATGATGAATTAGAAAACGATGCACTCTGCCATTCCCATCTTCAAAAGGGTGAAGGAAAACAAAACCAAAAGAAACTACTGCTGCTGAAACTACAGGATGGATTTCCGAAGAGAGAATGCGTTTACAGGTCCTCAGGAGCCCTTCCATGAGATCTGGAAGATCATCGGGTGAAGGGGGAATGAAGTGCACAATTTCCTGGTACCTTCCTATGCTTTCTCCGACATAGTTCTGGGTCATTCGGTAATCGTCACCTGCAAACCTTGGTTCTATTACCGTTTTCTGGAGCTCTATCAGGGAATCCCTGTTGCAGAAATCCTTTTGACCTGCCAGTTTCAAAAGTTCTATAAAACGAATACTGCGTTTCTGGTCAGGCTTGGAGTGTTCTATATCGAAAGATGATTTTGTTTCCTTTGTATAAAAGTAAGATAGGGCTCTCCTGAGCATAGGTTCAGGATATTCTTTTAGAAGGGATTTACAGCGCCTGTCCAGGCCCTCAGCTTCGAAATTATTCAAAAGATTGGTTTTTCGCACAAGAGGACAGAACTCCTTATTTCCCGGAAGGTTATTGTAAACTCTATGCCTCTTGCTCGAAACCCTATCAGCTGTATAGTAAGTTTCCTCTTCCAGCAGGTCTACATACCTTACCGCTTTTAAGTCTTCAAGGGGTAGCTTTTTTTCGGTCAGGAACTCATATAAAAACCAGATTTTCCGTGTATATTTCCCTGAAGGTTTTTTCTTAACAAACTCACAAATCTCATCGGGATCAACTTTTTCAAACAGGAAAGCAAGGACCTGGAGATTTACTCCTTCATACTTCAGGGCAAACTCAAGCTGCTCTCCGGTTGATTCCCCGGGGAAATAACCTGAAGGAAAGATATTCCAGACAGTTCCATCCCTTTCTTCAGTTCTCCTTGGGCCTTTTTCCGAAATAAAAGATTTACAGTAGTGGGGGAAAACCTCAAGGTCGTAAAATTCAATCAGGTAAGTGTATCCGACTTTCAAAAGATGTTCTTCATCTCTTTCAGCAGGCATTTTAACTCCGGGAATTCCATTTTAATATCTTTTTATCTTTGTTGAGTTCTTTTGACCTTTATCAGCAGCTGCACGTTTTTAGAATTAGAGATTTTAGATGCCTCTGTTCTTTTTTGATTGCAGAGTAGATTTTTGAGTTTTGATTGAAGAGAAGATTTTTGCAGAGAAAACTTAAAATCTCAACTGATTATGGAAATTTTGTTCAGGAAATCAGTCCTGATCAAAAAAACATTCAGGAAATTAAAATTTTGTTCAATATTCTACGTAATAGTAAAAAAACATTTGCAAAAAAGGATAAGTTGAAAAAAATGTTCAACTTAAGTACCTTCAATTCGTAAACGAATGTTAAAGAATTTACATTAAATTTTGATAAAGTGGAGGCCTGGAAGCTTTCCGCTCAAATCTCAATTAGCTCATATTCCCTGCTCCCAAGCCCGATTTTCTTAGCGTACTCAAGCTGGTGGGTGCCGTCAACTCTGGGCCATGTCCCTTTGAACTTGTCAGCTCCTGTCTCATGGTTGCACTGAAGAGCAGAGCCCACAAGCCCTTTCTGCCTGTTTACAAGGTCATAGCTTGCCTGGTCGAGGGCAACAGGGTCTTTTGAAGCTAGAATGCCTATATCAGGAACAATAGGGGCATCGCTCCAGGGCACACAGTCGCAGTCAGGCGTGATTTTAAGCAGGAAATTGATGTAGCCTACTCTGCCCTCTTTTCCTTTTACTGCCCCACGTGCATATTCTGTCATGTACTCAAGAAAAATCGGGATGTCATGTTCCCAGTCTATATCAATGGCACCTGCCGGACAGACTTCCATGCATTGCCCGCAGCTTACGCAGGCTTCAACTTCAATTCTTGATAGTTCACCTTCAAGGGCGGCTGCTCCTGTTGGACAGATTTCGACACACTTCCCGCAGCCTATGCACAATTCTTCATTGACCTGCGGACTTGTAGGGAAGTGCTGATCCTTCTTTCCGGCAGCAGGTGCACATCCCATTGCAAGGTTCTTTATAGACCCTCCGAAACCTGCAACAATGTGCCCTTTGAAGTGGGACATTACAATCATCGAATCCGCAGCAACGATATCAGACCCTATCTTTACGGACTTGAAGTGATTTTGATTGATCTCAACCTCTGATATGTTCTGGCTCCTGAGCCCATCAGAAATTATAAGCGGAGCCCGGACGACAGAATAATCAAAACCATGTTCTATGGCTGTTGTCAGGTGGTCAACTGCATTATGCCGGCTCCCTGAATAGAGGGTATTTGTGTCAGTGATAAATGGTTTCGCTCCGGCTGTCCTTACTTTATCCACCACCTGCCGGACAAAAACAGGGTTGATATAGCCGTCGTTCCCGTATTCCCCAAAATGGATCTTGATAGCGGTCAGGTCTTCTGCTCCAAGCAGTTCGACAAAACCCGCCTCGTCAAAAAGCTTCTGGATCTTGCTAATCTTACTTTCGTGAGGATTTTTTGCCCTCAGGTCTGCGAAATAGACTTTACTTGCCATTCAAGTACCTCCCTTTAAAAGAAATCAGATTCTATTCTTTACCCGTTCTATGCAGTCAAGAAAGTCTTTTTCGTTTTTAGGTGTTACGCTGTTAGGCGAAGGATAATACTACTCCTCGAGAGGAGGTATTCAGCATGTCAGGACTGTACAGGTAAAAATGAGATTCAGGATGATTGGCAAAAAATGTTTAACTTCACTGCTTTCCCGTAAATTTCTTATACTTTTTTATGTCCACTGCTATTTGTTTGTATCTTTCCTTTTCAAGCCTCTTCAGCCCGATTTCAGCTTTTTTCGTCTGGAATATTAGCTCTTCGGTTAACCTGTGATAGCTGGCAAGCCTTTCCTCAGAAATAAGCCCATCCTCAACCGCCTTAAGTACAGCACAGCCCGGCTCGTCCCGGTGAGTGCAGTCTTTAAACTTGCAATTGCGGGCTGCGTCAACAATCTCGGAAAAAGCTTTCTCAAGCCCTTCGGCAGAGTCTCCGAGCTGGATTTCCCTGATCCCTGGGTTGTCTACAAGAACCGCTCCGTTTGGAAGAGGGAACATCTGACGGACTGTAGTTGTGTGCCTACCTTTTTCATCGTCTTCTCTGATACCCCCAGTTTTCTGGACAGTCTCACCAAGAAGAGAGTTGATAAGCGTGGATTTTCCGACACCAGAGGAACCTACGAGTGCAACTGTTTCCCCCGGTTTCAGGTAAGGACTGAGTGCATCAAGCCCGGTTTTTGAAAGAGCGCTTAACGGAACAACCGGCACGATCCCTGCAATCGACTGAATTTTTTCTACCACCTGGGTTGGGTTATCCTCAAGGTCGATTTTGTTAAGTAAAATCACAGGTCTTGCCCCGGAAGAGTATACAATTGCGAGATACCTTTCAAGCCTTCGAAGGTTGAGATCCTTACCAACGGAAGTCACGATAAAAATAGTATCAAGGTTTGCAGCAATTATCTGTTCCCCGCCTCCGTCTCCTGCTGCTCCTCTTGAAAGGCAGGTTCTCCTGGGCAGGATGTTCACAACCATGCGTGAACCAGTCTCGGGCTGGTCAAGCAAAACGACAAAATCCCCTACAACCGGCTGCTTCCCGATTTTCTGGAGTGCACCGGAAATTCCTGCCTGTACGACAGTTCCAGGAATGAGAACATCGCAGACTGTTTTGTGCCTTGAAGAGATTCTTCCGGGAACGTAAGGACCTTTGTAGGCAGAAAAAGCCAGTTCAAGCTCCTCATTCCATCCTGGAATTTTATCGGTAAGACTGTTAACCGAAGTATTGCCTGAACATGCCGCTTCGCAGTGGTCATTCATGAAATGTAACTATCGGTTTGACATGGATAAGTCTTTTGATACTTCAACCGTTATAATTTCGATTAAACCTGAAAAGCTCTTCTAGCTCTTCTTTTACGGCTGTAAAAGCTCACCCCGCCAAGAAAATCCCGCAATTACAAACTATTTTTATATTAAAGTAACAAATCCAGAGTAATGACCAGATTGGCACTTTTATTGATAGCTGTAACTTTAATTGTCACCACTATAACTGTTTATCTTATTTCCTTCCGCAGAGGAAAAAAGGCAGATAAAACTGGTAAATACATGAGTGAACATGGAAAAAAGGAAGGGAAAAACATGGAAAATGAAAAAGAGGATGCAATGAGCTCTGGACTCGCCCTTGGCATGTCATTAGGTTTGATAATTGGTATCCTGATGGACAATATAGCCCTGGGAGTTGCTCTCGGCTCTGCTCTTGGAATGGCTCTGGGAGCTGTACTTGGAAAAATATGATTTGATCATAGTAGTATCTCGTAAAAGTCTTAACCCAGATAAGATTTCTATAATAACTGTTCACCAACAAGAAGCAAAAAGGAGACGGGGTAATAATGCCAGAAGGTAAAAAAAATATCGATCTATGGAGATATGATTTCGAAACGGATACTTTCTTTTTCCGTGATAAAAATCTACAATACCATACTTCGATAGATATGGGGAATTTGATACTAGATCTGGGGGAAGATGGAACTCCCATTGGTATAGAATTACTTGACGCCTCTAAAAATTTTAATGTTTCAAAAATTGTAATGAAAGGAATTGAAGGCTTTAATGCCACTATCGACGTTTCAGAAACCGAGATAAAAGTAACAATAAAAGCATTTGTTAAACTCAGAAACACTAAAGTTGAAAAAGTAAGTGTTTCGTATGGAGTCAATGACGTAAATTTGCAAACTGGGCAAACAGCTATGGTTAGTTAAAAATAGAATCCCTGATCTCTATTTTTGCTTTTTTATTAATCGTTGTGCGATTCTTTTAATAAAAATTTAACTCATTTTGCCTTCACATTTGCATTTTGAATCAACGTGATTCACTTGTTTTCTCCCTTTAACTCAATCCCACATGCTTCTGCTGGAGTATTAGTGAACTACTGGTCCTCCCACTATGCTTATAATCTACACTTCATCCAGGTATCTCTGCAGCTTATCCGCAAGTTTGCCAATATGAATACCATCAACAAATGCATGATGAACCTAGCTGCAAAAGGCATCATAAATTTGCCTTCTTTTTCATGATATTTTCCCCAATCAATTATGGGTTGCGCTTTTTCCCTGTTTCCAAAGTACTTGTGCGAAATATGTGTAAATGCTATCCACGGCAGGACAGAGAATTGATATACATCGTTTTCTACAGGGCCTTAATAACTTGTTTGATGACAATAGAGATTGCTCCTCATTTTTTGTGGGGACAAAAATAAAGGGCATTTTTACAATCTTATTTTTATAGATTTTTTTGGTAAAAAAGAGAATCTAGAGAATTTCTACAGAGCCTGTATTTTTTACAGTCATATACCCACTAACTCACTGTGGGTGTGCCAGCGCAAGTTTTCTTGTTATAATTAAAGGTAATTTTCATACTTAGTGTTAAACCATAACGGTTTTATGTTATTAATTTTTATAGCTTTTAATATCTTAAAATTTAGTTTTTATTGGGTAGATACTATGACAAAAAACACTTCTCTTCATACAAAGAATTTTTTGGGTAACCTTCGCAATGTGGTTATTCGCTACAAGGATTTTTTACTGGACCCTGGAACGTTATTTACTGTAGCAAGCGGTGTTTTGCTTATAATAGCAATAGCGGTTTATCCCCAAAACATGCTGTCAGATGGCAATAATACAGGTGAAGGTAACTGGTTATATCTATTATCGGCATTGACAGGATCTTCATTTATATGGTGGTCTGCCTATCAGGGAATTAAAGAAAGGGACTTCACTGCTGATATTCCGGTTACCATCGCAACAATTGCTGCTATTGCTATTGGGCAATATTCAGCTGCTGCTGTCGTAGCCGTGCTTTTACTTCTCGGCGGCATGCTGGAGGAGCTGGTCTCAGCGAGAGCAGGAAAAGCACTTGAATCACTGGCGAAACTGTTACCCGATAGAGTCACTGTTAGGCGCGATGGGCATGACATTTCAGTGCCTCTTGAAGATGTTCAGGTAGGAGATATAATTCTGGTCAAGTCCGGAGAACGTATCGCTGTTGACGGAACTGTCCTTTCAGGTACTGCCTCGGTAAATCAGGCTGCCATTACCGGAGAAAGCCTGCCTGTCGATAAACAATCTGGAGATACGGTTTTTGCAGGGACTCTTAACGAAACGGGCGCAATGGAAATACTGGCAACAAAAGTTGGAAATGAAACGGCCCTTGGGCAAATCCACCGTTTAATTGAAGAAGCTCAGACACAGAAACCAAACGTAGAACGGCTTTTGAATCGGCATGCTAAAATTTACACGCCTACTGCAATTGTTTTAGGTGGCTTGCTCTGGTGGTGGAGTGGTGACATGATGCGAGCAATAACCATGCTAATTGTATTCTGTCCGTGCGTAATGGTACTTGCTACTCCTACAGCATTGGTAGCTTCGGTTGGTAATGCGGCGTTAAAAGGCAATCTCATTAAAAAAGGAGCTACTATAGAGTCTATGGCAAAAATCGACACAGTTATTTTTGATAAAACCGGAACACTTACTTACGGTGAGCCAAAACTTGCCAGTATCACAGCATTAAAAAATAACAGTGATGAAAACTTATTACTATTAGCTGCTATTGCAGAAAAATTCAGTGAGCATCCATTTGGAAAAGCTATTGTCAAAGCTGCAGAAGAGAAAGGACTATCAATCCCGGACCCGGAGTCATTTGAATCCATATCAGGGATGGGAATTAGAGTTAAAACCAGTGGAAAGAATATCTTTGTAGGCCGCCCTAAACAACTGTTCGGGTTAAACATTTCATACTCAGATGAAATTGAAAAAATAATTAAAGAGCAGTCTCAACAGGGTCGTAATGTAGTCATGATAGGGATTGAGAACGAAGTTGCCGGATTGTTAGCATTTGAGGATAAAATCAGGCCTGAGTCAAAAAAATCTATAGAGAATCTCCACAAACTCGGAATAAAGACAATAATGGTGACTGGCGACAGCAAAGCTGTAGCGGAAAGGATAGCTAAAAGTCTAGATATAAATGAGGTTTATGCCGAAGTAATGCCTCAAGAAAAGGTCGAAATTGTAAAACGTCTACAGTTGGGAGGTCATAAAGTAATCTTCGTCGGCGACGGCGTTAATGATGGTCCGGCACTTGTCACTGCTGATGTAGGGGTAGCAATGGGACTTACAGGAACAGATGTGGCAATAGAGACAGCAGAAGTCGGATTATTATCAGACGACCTTTTAAAAATTCCATACCTTATAAGCATCTCTAAGAAAGCCATAAATACTATCTGGCAAAACGTTGCTTTCTCGCTTAGTATACTCTCAATGGCAGTTATATTGACTATACCGGGAATACTAACACCAGTAACAGGAGCATTATTGCATGAACTATCATCGATTCCAGTGATAATGAACTCTGCAAGGCTGATTACGTATAAACCTGAAGATTGAGAATGAGCGAAAAGTTCCTAAATATATTTTTTGTAAATCTTTCCAGGTGATTTCCACAATATCGGATTTCTAAAAAAGACGACATTTTTTTGCCTCTTCAGGATAAGAATTAAAAGATAGAATTAAAAAATTCCCTAACATGCACAGGTTTTACTGTAATAAACCTGTGCATTGTGAAGACATAACTTTAAGAAAAGTAAAAATTAGTGAACTGCCGGCCCTCCCATTACACTTATAATCTACACTTCATCCAGGTATCTCTGCAACTTATCCGCAAGTTTGCCAATATGAATACCATCAACAAATGCATGATGAACCTGGACTGCAAACGGCATCATCAATCTGCCTTCATTTTCATGATATTTTCCCCAATCAAATATGGGTTGAGCTTTTTCCCTGTTTCCGAAATCCGTATGCGAAATATGCGTAAATGTCATCCATGGCAGGGCAGAGAATTGATATACATCGTTTTCTACAGGGCCTGTAAAATGTTCTTTTTGATTTTCCGCTGTTAAGGTTGCCAGTTGTACAAACTTCTCAATCGTATCCTGCATGGGTACATTTACTACCTTAAATAATTCCGTTTCTTTATCCAGATATGTAAATGAGGTATCAATGGACTCATATAACACAACTTCACCATCAAGAAAACGATACCGAAACTCTTCGACTTCATTTGCGCATTTCGTAACAGCAAATATAAACGCCATCGTAAACGGCCAGTTATTCTCTTTAACGTGCTTTTTAAAATTCGTCACATCAAGTTCAAAACTCACACAATATTGAGGCTGCACCGCACTCCTGTATATTTGACAATACTCTTTTCTCTTCCATATTTCAAAATCTATTATCTGGTACTTGTTTCCCAAATTTACACCTTCGCTCAATATAATCTACATTATAATATATTTCCTTTTTAGTTTCACGACCTATTTTTTGCTATGGATCTCATAAATTACCGTTTCCTTAAGCGGTTTTTCCGTGGAAGCGCTCTGGAGGGTCTGTAAGAAATCAAACTCAAAACAGAAGGATAAGCCGAAGGAAAAAGAAAAGCCTTTCATGAGCTTTAGAAGAGCTACGGATTTAAGCTATTAATGTTAATATTATCCAAGTGTGACTATGGATGAAACAGTGAAAAAAATAATCACTTATTTATTTTTAATATTCTTATTGATAGCATTAAGTGGACTATACGTTGTTGAGATAAATCTAAGAGACTGGAGGGCTGACGAATTAAGACCACATTACGAATATACGGTTAAAATAAGTGGCCTTTCAGGAACTGAAGTATTGGGAACAACCAAAATTTTAGTTCCAATTCCTGCAACAAAAGAAGGAGTTTTTGCAATCACACCTTCTCAGGAAGAACCATCTTTTTTCAAAAGTCTCCTACAAGAGCATGTTTTCCACACGCCAGAGAAGTACATAAGAGGAATATATTTTGAAAATACTACTGAGTCACTCGACAATAAATCACTCAATGGAAACTGGACGACTTCTATTGTAAATATCAAACATGGTCCTATGCTAGAATTTAGGACAAACGAATCTGTTCTTGCAGATATTTCCTTCTCAAAGATTGTGGTATTGGAACAGATGAACAATGAAGACCCTATTAATGAAAACAGTCCTATTTTATATCCGATTGCAAGTGAAGCATCATTAGTAGAAGAAGATTATCAATACTTTCGATTAATGTCCCGAGTAATCACATATGAAACTTATATTGAAATGAGTGATAATATCAACAGTAAGGCCATAAAATTTGATATTAGCCTTGAAGTCTATCCAGATGTTACTGAACGCGATGGAGAGAAAGGCACTTATAAAAATAAATTGGACGTTGTTGTTGCCGAATCTGGCGAATTTAAAAAGAATGCCACAATTGAAACATATTTCTAACTTATTTTTATTCGATGAATTTGGATAGATAGGTTTCTATATCCTTATCCGGGCTGAAATAGTCTTCCAGGCTGTCTGGCTAAGATCGAAATCTCCTATCTTTAGGTTTCTTTAATCCTGTATTATCCGACAGTCTCTATATAAATCTTAGAAGAAAATGGCTCCCTCAAGCCAGGTTGACACTATTTGATCAGAAGCAATGAAATCAAATGCTTTTGACATGATAATATTTGGCTTTTGGATCTATCATAATTGCCATAAATTTCTCAAAAAATTAATTCAGGTATTCCTTCTTTATTTATAGTTTTAATTGAGTGTCCGTAACATGCTTCTCTTTGTAGGGAAATTGCTTTTCAAAATCCTCCAGCTCTTCGTTTTCTATTCTAAAAACCTCGTCCTCATAAAATTTTCCTGAAATGCCCCTCAAGCTACCATCGTAGAGTTCTAATGCCATAAATGCATCAAAATTATCGCCCCAGGATGTCCGGATATCATATTCTTTAGCATTGACAAAACCAAAACGATGATAATAGTCGGAATTTCCAAAAATAATTATACCCTTATATCCAAGCTGCCTTGCCCTTTCGATAGAATGATTCATTAATAAAGAACCGATCCCCTGCTTTTGATATGATGGCAATACTGTTAATGGGCCCATACATAAAACTTCGAATTCTTTATTTTCCTCATTCAGGACCTTAGCTCTTGAATAAATAATATTGCCGACGATTGTATCCTTATCACATGCAACAAAATCCAGTTCTTTTACAAATGCAGGTACTTTTCTTATTTTATGCACTACAAGATGTTCATCACATCCCGGTTTGTATAAATCCCAGAATGCTTCTCTTGTCATGTATTCTACAATTTTGAAGTCCTTTTCTTCTTCCAATCTGATAGAAATGTTCATTGTCGTTTTCTCCTTGCTTCTAAAATAAATCCGTATCTGCAATGAATGAAATATAATTACTCCACTTTCACATCAAAATTAAAATCTTTTACTCTATTTGTTTGTGTCTGGTTTTCTGAAATAACCCCATAGTTCAACTTAAGGAGATCTTCCCATTTCTCAGCCTGCCAATCCCCAACAACCTTTGGAAATGGGTTAGTTAAATGCTCAATTCCACATGGTTTAAGAGGCGGATTCGGTTACAAATTCTCTCACAAGCACCCTCGTCCCGTTCATTTGAGATAACATTCCATGGCCACTAGTATCATATAATACCAGTTGCGATTGGTTTATTTTACTGTGAGCATTTTCCGCATGTTTGTAACTTACCAGCGCATCATCTTTAGCGTGGATAATTAATGTTGGTGCACGAAGATTACCTGCAGGTACGGTATAAAATTCAATCATTTTTTCATCGTTTACGGTGCCTTTATATCTTTGAGACATCGGATGCATGATATCAAGCATTTCCTGTGCCAGTTCTTTCTGTTCCGGATTAAATGTTTCGTATACTTCTGTTGGAATACCCATCAGGTTCAGAATTGCAGGTTGAAAAAATCTTGTGAAGAGCCAGTATACATAATCAGATTGCTGGATAATGTGAATAATACTAACATAAAAAGGATCCTGGTCGCCTGGTGCCGGACCCATACTTACAGCAGAAATCAATATTAATGCTGAGCATCTGTCAGGATAGTCGTTTGCAAACTGAGTGGCTGACGGACCTCCAGCTGATGCTCCTACAACAATTACTTTATCTATGCTTAAATTGTCCAGAAGATTTTTATAAGCAGTGGCTTGCAATTCAATTGAAGCATTATCCGGAATGGATGATCGAAGATAGCCATATCGTGAAACCGAGATAAATTTATAGTCATCCCCGAAAAATACTTTGCCCACCCAGAGTCCCTGATCATAACCTCCTCCTGCGCCATGTAGCAATAAGACAGGCTTCCCTTCTCCCTCTACAGTATACTCAATATCTCCATATTCTGTTTTCAAAATAGTACTGTTCGCAATCAATTGCTTTTCTGCTTCCGTCATCGTCTCGTGGTAATTCGGATAAGTTAGAGCAATTAGAATAACAGTTGAACAAATTAAAAATGCCAATATAATTAGTAAAATATTCCTGCTTCTTTTTTTAACTTCTTTCAAGAATACCACTTCTAATTTGTAGTCACTATACCCAGGCTTAAGTCCAGGCATATTTGCAACCCTTAAACTTCTCAATTATGAATATTGTTCAGCAATTTATTTCTCAACAACTTTCAAACCATCTAATAGTAAATTCTCTACATAATATCCCATAACTCACACCCATTATAATTATTCCGACCTTTATAGAAAACTCAAAAATGTAACTTTTGATTGAAAAATTTTCGTACGACATTAACGACATTATCTTGTTGGCATGACAATAAGAAGTTCTTTAAAAACAGGACCGGAAAAAATATAGGTGTGGCCTACCAGTGAGTAAGTCCTATATTGTATAATCATTTGGAAACATCAATATCTGGAGATGGAAGCATGTTGGAAAGCAGAATTATTGCCGCACAATCTGATGACAGTTATATAGAAAGGATGCGCTTTGAAGGCGAGATGCTTTCGGACGTCGATATCGCAAGGATAGAATTTGAATCGATACAGTTTATACAATGCCAGTTCAGCAAATGTAATTTTTCAAAAGCCAGCTTTTACAATTCGGTGTTTGATAACTGCAATTTTGCAAATTGCAGTTTTATGGAAAGCTACTGGAAAGGCTCTAAAATATTAACGTGCAAAGGCGATGGCAGCAACTTCAGCAAGAGCCACATGAAAGAAACCTCTTTAGCTGACGGTTCCTTTCGATATGCAGATTTTTCAAGTTCTGTATTGGAGAGCTGCGCCATTCATGACTGCAATTTCACGGAAGCCTTCTTGTCCGAGATTCGATTAAAGAAGCCCACGCTGAAAGCGGTTAATTTCACAGGAGCGGATTTCTTTAAAACCTTACTCAAAGGCATCGACTTATCGGACTGTATAATTGACGGGATTACAGTATCCGATACACGCAATGAACTCAGAGGAGCTATAGTCAATGCCGGGCAAGCAATAGAACTTGCTGCGCAGACTCTGGGAATAAAAATTGTGTAAGGCATTGACTCACTCACATAAATCAAAGGAGAAATAAATGGATCTGTCCAGTGTCTTACAAGTCCTGTAAAATGTTCTTTTTGATTTTCTGCCGTTACGGTTGCCAGTTGTACAAACTTCTCAACATATCCTGCATGGGTACATTTACTACCTTAAATAATTCCGCTTCTTTATCCAGATATGTAAATGAGGTGTCAATGGATTCGTATAACACAACTTCACCATCAAGAAAACGATACCGAAATTCCTCGATTTTATTTGCGCATTTCGTAACAGCAAATATAAATGCCATCGTAAATGGCCAGCTGTTTTCTTTAACGTGCTTTTTTTGAAATATTACCCTTTAGTGAGGCAGAACGATATATATTAATAGGACATTAACCTTCTATTAATGTGGTATATATATGGTTCAAGCGATAATAAACATTGATGAGCGAACTAATCGAGTTTTGAATATTATCAAGGCTAAATACGGTTTAAAAGACAAAAGTGCTGCTATTAATAAAATGGCTGAAGAGTATGAAGAAGAGATTTTAGAGCCAGAGTTAAAGCCTGAGTACATTGAAAAATTGAAGAAAATAGAAAAACAGGAAGCTATAGAAGTAGGCACAGTTGAAAACTTAAGAAAACGATATGGTCTTTGATTTTTATGTATTTTTTAAAAATCAGATCGGAACTTGATAGTAAAAAAGAGTGCATATCGATAAACATTTTGCATTAGTCTTCTCTATTGATGAGGAATCAAAGACTGTAACCCTGGAAGATTACGATCATCACGATAAAATATACTGACTTCGAAATTTTGTTTATTTTTATGGCAGCCCATTGGAAACTTCTTTTGTGTGTCCAGAGGAATAGCCTGTTTTTCCTGTTTCATTGATGCACAGATTTTAAAGTAAACCTATGTATTTTGAAGACACAACTTTAAGAAAAGTAAAAATTAGTGACCTACTGATCCTCCCATTATGCTTATAATCTACACTTCATCCAAGTATCTCTGCAGCTTATCCGCAAGTTTGCCAATATGAATACCATCAACAAATGCATGATGAACCTAGACTGCAAACGGCATCATAAATTTGCCTTCTCTCTCATGATATTTACCCAAATCAAATATAGGCTGCGCTTTTTCCCTGTTTCCAAAATCCGTGTGCGAAATATGTGTAAATGTTATCCACTTACCGTTTCCTTAAGTGGTTTTTATTGGGAATTCTCTTGATGACAATTTCTTATTCATCCCAAACAAATTTTAGCCTCCGTCATGTACCTAATATTTCTCTAGAAAATATTCTGAAACAAACTAACAGTTATTTACTAACCAATAGTTATTTAATTGTCAATAGTTATATCATAACTTAGAGTTACGCAATTGATGGAGTAAATAAAATGAAAATGGAATCTGTGAAATTAGCTTATTTTTCACCTACCGGAACAACAAAATCAGTTGTTCAGGGCGTTGCGCATGGTATTAACCCAGGCACCGCGGAATTAATTGATATTACCAGACCGGATACAAGAAAACAACCATTGCAGACATCGGAAAATGAATTGCTTGTAGTTGGAGTTCCCGTTTATATGGGGAGAGTGCCGGCATTATTAAGTGAATGGCTGAATGCAATTCAAGCTCATAATACACCGACGGTCTGTGTTGTGGTTTATGGTAACCGTGTGTATGACGATGCGTTACTCGAACTAAAAAATATTGTAATGAAATGTGGGTGTATTCCCATTGCCTGTGCTGCATATATCGGGGAACACTCATTCTCAAACTCCGAGACACCAACAGCACAGGGACGGCCCGATGAAGACGATTTACACCATGCAGAAGTATTTGGACAGAAAATACGTGAAAAACTGCAATCTGTTTCATTAATCTCTCAGGTTTCTGATGTGCATGTGCCTGGCACTTATCCTTATGGAGGAGTTACAAAATTGTGGATTGTTGATTTTATCGCAGTCAGTGACGAGTGTTCACAGTGTGGAATCTGTGCAGAGGTGTGTCCTGTAGGTGCTGTTGATGCAGAAAATTCCCGTTTGATTGATATAGAAAAATGCATTACCTGCTGTGCGTGTATCAAAAACTGCCCGCAAAGTGCCAGATCGATGAAACCCGGGCTGGTTAAAGATGCATCAGTGCGTCTCCATACGCTCTATAGCCAACGAAAGGAGCCTGAATATTTTATCTAATGAATATATCCCGAATGGAGTGGAACTATGGGAATCGCCGAGAGAAGACAACGAGAAAAGGAACAGCGAAAAACCGAGATCATCGATGCAGCCGAGCGTCTCTTTTTTTCTCGAAATTATGAAGATGTTTCTATGGAAGACATCGCCCGCGAGGTCGAACTGAATAAGGCTACCATTTATCTATACTTTAAAAATAAAGAGGCACTTTACGCTACTATCGTACTCCGTGGTATCGGGATCCTGAAGGAAAAATACACGGAATGCATGGAGAAACAGGTGTCGGGTATTGTCAAGGTAGCCCTGATGGGCCAGGCTTATTACCAGTTTTCACAGGAATACCCCGATTATCTTCGAATGATCCATTTTTACGGTTCTGAGCGTTTTTCCAAAGAGAACCCGTGTACTGCAGAGATTGGAAAGGGATACGGTACCTGCCGTCTGATTCTGCGGGATGCGATCCAGGAGGGTATCGATGACGGTACAATCCGGGCCGATCTCGATCCGTTCCTGACATCGATGTACCTTATGATCTCCTTCATGGGTATTCTGTCAATGGAAAATAAATGGAAACTGGTGATCGAGGTTGAGGGGTTCAGCTACGAGCAGTTTGCCAGTGAGTTTTTCCGGTTCATCACTCCTGCTATCTCTTCCGATGAGAAATCCCACAAAATGGATGTCAAAGATTTCGCATCATTTGGATTCTATTTAACCGAACCTGTGGCACCTGAGAAGAAAAAGAGAAAAGAATCTTAAATTTTAGATTAATCGATTCCGATAATTTAACATTTCACCCCAAACACTGCTCCTTCTATACACATAAGATTCAGTCCAGTTAAGAATAGACTTAATTTCTGCAGCTTTCATCTCTCCGGCTGAAGGGTTACTATAATGTTCCTGGATAACCCGAGAGTATCATCTATAAGCTTTGCAGCTTCCTCTGGAGTCCAGCCTGCAGCTTGGGTGAACTTTATGCAGTTGCTCTTAATGCGTGGAAAGGCCTTTTATGAATCCCTGCATGTTCGCAGTAAACCTGGAATCTGTTATATGCGGTCCTCCCAGTAAATGGGAACAGAAATTCCTCCTTATTTTTTCCCTGGAGTTCCAGACCTTCCGGATCAGGAGTACTATATCATCCAAAAGAGGAGCATCGTACATACTTTTTTTCTTAGCTTCATAGAAGTACAGGATATTTTCATTCAGATGAATATGATTATTCTTGATATTGCAGATATCTCCCCTCCAGATCCCTGTGGTTGCTGCCTGCTTGAACAGCAGTTCATCTTCCAGAACATCAATCACTCCCAAAAGCTTAGAGAATTCTTTTTTGTGAAGGCCGGTTTTCCGGGTCTATAGCTTTCCTGTTTTTTTATTGCGCAGGAAAGTACTTCCAATGGATTATAAATGACTATGAAAAAAAGAAGAGAAATTTTCCTTTACTGCCCGGAGGTGGAAAACTTAAGATCTTTTATCGGAAGAAACTTAATAATATGTAATTTTAGCTTCTCTTACATGGTAATATACACTGCCTGTGTTACTCCCATGAGCTGAAGTACCAATTGTACCATCACCTTCAATATTCCAATATACTTTCCATTTTACACAAACTTTATCATAACCACTTTCATAAACGTACGTTGAAGAACCTATTCTTTCTGCAATATACTCGAACTGAGGCTCCAAACTAGGCGAAGCAACTGTTGTACTCTCAAATTTACCGATATCAATTTCAATCCATTTAATTTGATCAAATAATTTCACTTGCGCATTTGGATAGCCCATCTTATTTAAGTCAAGTTTAATTTTTGATGTTAGATCATTTTCATCTTGGAAGTCATTCTCTGAAACACTATTCTCTGAAGCAATGATATCCTTAAGTTCTAATAACATTAGATTACTGGGGTCTGATTCAATAGCCATATCAGCATATTTATTTGCTTGATCAATGTCTCCCAATCGCGAGAAAGAGCCTGCTTTCATGCATAAGGCAAAAGTGTTATTTTCGTTGTTTTTCAAAACTTCATCGGCACATTCGATAGTTTCTTCATAATTATGGAGGTGAAATAATGCCAATGACTTCCGGTTTAAAACCTTTTCATTGTATTTTATAGATAAAGATTTATCAAAATACTCAATTGATTGTTCATAGTTTTTAGCTTCTAAGAGTTCATTTCCATATTGGCAAAGTTCCTCAGGATTATTTGTACTATTTAGCCTGTCAGATTCAACCTTATATCTCACATCATTAGGGAAAGCATCTATTTCATCGGCACATCTATCGCCATCGGAATCGAGATGATAATTATAATCTTTTGGAAAAGCATCTATATTGTCTGGATACCCGTCATCATCACTATCGTTACTGATGCATCCTAGAGAAGCAAGTACTAACAGCAGAATAAGAAAATTTGGAATGCTTTTTTTAATCATACGAATTCCTTTTCTAAAAACAATGTTCATTTTTATTGCTATCGTTTTTTTCAGTTATTTTTCTTGCTTTCTGTTGGTTAGTAACTACATCTTTTATTTCATATTCTGGAGTAAAACTTCTTTTTTATCTTATTCAACTTAACTCATATTGATTTTTTATAATAGTATCTATTTATTCCTATTTATGATCTCTAAATATAAAGAAAAGTTTTCCAGAAAAAACATTAAATCGGTAGCTTTGAAATCTGCTACCGCAATATCCGGAGGTGTGGCAGTACTCGCTGCTAATGCCTCCGCAGCAATAAACACAACTGCTATCACTGAGTCGATTTCCACAATAACTTCTATCCTTCTAAGTATGGGAGATATGGTTTCTGCTGCAATCGGCCCTATAATGACAATTGGAATTGCAAAGTTCTGTCTCAGGTTCTTTGATGATATCCTGGGAGCAATCAGTACAGGTCTTCGCTTTGGCCGTTAAAAGGGGGACTTCTCTTGAATTCCTCCCGTTTATTTATTCCTCTGCTTTTTCTTTTATTTCTTCCTTGCTCAACAATGGCTGCAGATATTAACGTTACATTCAACGACCTTAATTTATATCCCTCTCAGGAATTTTCTTTGTATCAGGTAACTAATCAGGCTTTCAATACCTCGGCATTAAAAAAAGCATAATAGAAGGGTTTTTTAGCTGGATAGAATCATACAAAAAAGTGTTTCCAAAGTACGAAATCAAAGAAATATCATATCTGGTGTTATAATGTTAGTAGCAATAATGCGGTTAAATCAATTTTTGGGATGAGCTCATTCATTAATTCTACAGTTTCCATTCGTTAATTATACAGTTTCCCATCCTGCAGTGTCTCAGGGAAGAAAATACCCTGCATTAATTTTCCAAAAAGTTGACACGAGTCATTCATACCAACATATTGCCTGCCATTCTTAAAAATGGTATCACTGTTTGCTCCTATTTCCATTTTTGAACCATCTCTAAGATAAAATGTGCATATCGTATCTGCAGGTCCGCCATTAGCTTCTCCAAATCGAAAACTTAATATTTTTACAATATTGACAGCTTGCTCAATATCTTGATCATCAGTGAGAGTAATGGTTTCGTTTCCCTGCATAATTTGCACAGATACGACATTTGCTTTTTCGAGTTCGTGAGCAACAGGTAAACCATGTGCAAAATAAAAATATGCTAATAAAATTATAGTTGTAATAGTAGTTGAAATAACAATTTGCAGTATAAACTTTGCATTCTTTTTGATCACTATATTTTTACTCCATTACGTTTTCTGTCAGTTAGCAACATGCTTTTTTATTCTATATTCAAGCAAAATCACTTATCCATCTTATTTCACTTATTTATATTTCTTTTTATAATGATATTAATTTATTATCTTTTATGGTTCCCAAATATAAAAAAAGTTTTCCAGAAAAACCGTTAAATCAGTAGCTCTAAAATCTACTGCCGTAATGTCCGAAGGCGTAGCGATCCTTTCTGCAAATGCCTCCACAGCAAAAAAGATAAAAAGAATAGAAAAAGGTCACAGCAGGATGAATGAAACTCCGAATCAAATATGAATCCGATGAATCCGCTTTAAATTTCCAGCCCTTCCTCTTTCAGGAAATGATCAATCAATTTCCTTGAAATGCTTATCTTTCCGGGCAGGAAAGGCAGTTCGTCTGCTGAAAACCATTTTGCGTCCTCAATCTCAAATCCGTCGGGCCGAATTTCTCCGGAATTATATTCCGCGGTAAAGCCGATCATGAGGGAATTAGGAAAAGGCCATGCCTGCGTCCCGAAGTAAGTGACGTTTTTAACTTTTATGCCTACTTCCTCCCAGACTTCTCTGGAAACCGCAGCTTCAGCCGATTCTCCTGGCTCGATAAAGCCGGCTATCAGGCTGTACATGTCTGGAGGGAAATTCGGAGACCTTGCGAGCAGGATCTTGCTGCCGTTTCTTATAAGCACAATAATAGCAGGTGAGATCCTTGGATAGAAGAGTTCTCCGCATTCAGGGCATTCTTTTCCCCGTTCTCCTGGCTTCTGCAGAGTCTTTGTCCCGCACCTGCTGCAGAACTGATTTGTCCTGTCCCACTCCATTACCTGCACTGCTTTATTTACAAGTTCAAAGCACCTTTCACTTATCTCGGAATATGCCTGCCTGAGATCAACAAACTCCATCCCCTCAGGTGCTTCTGCATCCGCAGGAAGCTCGACAGAAAAGCAGTGCGTTCCCTCAAGCACGCCAAGATACTGTTCTCTTACCGCAGGAAGCCCGATCTCCTTATTAATATCAAGCAGCCTGGGAATTGCTCCAGGGTTTTTATGAGTTTTAAGAAGGATGTCACGCCCCCTGAAAATAAACCAGAGAGCCTTTTCGGTCCTGTCGGCTGGAGGTTTTATACCTGTGATAAATTTCGGATAAATGGGATTTTCTCTGTTCGTGGGGGTCATAGTGCCATACTATTGGGTTTTGTTATATATATGATTACAGGAGTGATTTAAGTTCAATAGAATTTAATTCTTCACTGCTGTAAATTTAATTAATAGTATAAAAACAAATCAAATGACCTTTAATTTGTATTAAAAACTCTAAGAACAAACTTATTACATTATATTTATTGTAAAACAGAGATTTTTTGTGGGGAACGTTAAATTTCAGATAAAAAAAGTAATTGATGGTGCACTCACACCATCAACAATTAATAGAATTCGATATATTGATTATCGCTCGAATTCGATATATTGATTATCGCTCCACCTCGAAGCTGTTATATAATCTTCCCACTGGTAACTTCCGTTTTCTTCAGTAACTGTCCAGATATAGTACGTCCAGGATTCTCTGTCCCCGTTCTCATTAAGTATCGTCCATCCGCTAATTCCATGATATCTATCTGTATTGGAAGTCATTGCCATTTTTATAATTTCATCATTATCTGATGAAATGGGGTCCTGATAAACATATGTAGCTATCCAGAGAGCGTCATATGCGGCCAATGCATAAGATTCAGGAAGCCTTCCAAGTTGCTCTTCAATCTTGAGTTCAATCGCTTTAGATCTTTTATTATCGTTTAGGTATCCATACATGGGTGCACTTACATTGACTGCTGCAGCAAAACTGGCCGCGTTATTATCGTTGATCAGTTCCTTGTTCAGTGCTATACCGTCAGTACCATACCATTTGACCTCTGACAGGGCAGAATAGTTCTGAGCTAAAGCAAAGATCTCTGTTGCTTCTCCATAGGAACAAAGAAACACAGCCACTGATTCACTAGCATGTTCTGAAGTGGCTGACATTACTTTTTCATTGAGTGCCTCTACTTCTGCTGAATGGTTCGCATTTTCGGGTTTATAC
Source organism: Methanosarcina horonobensis HB-1 = JCM 15518 (assembly GCF_000970285.1). NCBI lineage: Archaea > Methanobacteriati > Methanobacteriota > Methanomicrobia > Methanosarcinales > Methanosarcinaceae > Methanosarcina > Methanosarcina horonobensis. The sequence goes on from NZ_CP009516.1 coordinate 3,394,952, forward strand.
GCAATTCCCTTAAGTACTGTGCCGTTAAGAGCCTTAAAATTCTTTTCAACCTCATCAGCGAGTCCGTCACCCCATACATCATTCCTGTATATAGGGATTACAGTACCGATCCCTTCATTTGTCATCAGTCTTGCCAGAACAATTCCCTGGTTGGTGTCGTCAGGTACAAGTCTGAACAGGTTATCGTCAGGAATAGCTAAAGATGGAGCTGTTGATGCAGTACTAAGAAGGATGATACCATTCTGATTCGCATAATCCAGGACAGCTTGCGCTTCATCGCTCCCCTGCGGACCGATAATAATCTTTATTCCCATTTCATCAAGTTCTTTGAGCTTTTCCAGAGCCGTCTCAGGATCACTTTCGGTATCCTTTACAACTAATTTTACATTCATTCCGGAACCAAGCCCTGAGAAATAGCCATTGATATCCTCAGATGATACATCAAGTGCTACCTGGCTTGCTTCCCCTATAGAGGCAAGGCTCCCTGTAAGCGGTAAAAGTACTCCTATGGTTATATTCTCAGATTCACTGGTAGCCCCGAGATTCACAGTCTCTCCGGAGGATTCGATACAGCCTGATAAAAGAATTGCCAGAATTATACATATTGAAATACATGATTTCCTGTTCATAAATGTCACAATTAATTTATAGCCCAAGACTGTATTTATATATTTTTATTGTTTGTACATATATAATGATTGTTAAAAAAATTGTTAATGGAGTATTTAGAGATCAAAAGAAAGACGTATCCATTTTCGCTTTTGTTTCAATTATTTGAATAAAATCTAATTTATCGGGAACTGTATTTGATTAGGCTCCAGAGAAAAGGGCATTTTTTTTGCAGTAAAATAGTGAATTTAAGGGACAAAAAACAGATAATACGCTTTTTTAAAAACATATGAAAAGTTGAAAAATAGAATCGCTCAAAATCGGGTCCTATTCTTAGATTTTACCTTGTAAATCTTTATTCTGCAAATATTTCGTAAATCTTAGCTATAAGAATAGTCGAAGTCAGAGGAATGATAACTCCCAATCCAATCCTGGGAAGTGTTTGAAATTAAACTTAATCCATAACTAATATAGGTATTTTTCTACTGCTTACAGGATTTCTACTGCTTACAGGAGTTTTCCTCTCACCACCATTAATTTCTCAAATGAAACTTTTTTCTTCAGCACAACGTCGACCTCGAATCCCAGTTTTTCCATCTTATCCTTCACAGCTTCAAGCCCGGTTATCGAAGAGATTAACACCAGAATTTTCCCTCCGGGACTCAAGTAGTCTCTGACCTCATCCAAAAAACGGTCGAGAGTCTCCCGCCCGCTTATCCCGCCGTCAAAAGCGTAGTTAAGCCATCCAGGGACTTTTTCGTCTTCGGAAGTGGGAAGATAAGGCGGATTAAACAGAATAAGGTCAAAAAAAACTCCCCTGTTTCCTGGTTTTATACATTTGAAAAGGTCGGTACGGATTACTTCAACCCCGTTTGCTTTTGCACAGAGGGCGGCGTGAGGGTTGATTTCAGTTGCAAAGACACGGATGCCTTTAATATTTGCCCTGAGAACGGCAGATACGAAACCCGAACCTGCTCCTATCTCAAGGACGCGCATGCCTGGTTCTGCCTCTTCGAGGGCAGCATCGGCGAGCAAAAAGGAATCTTCTGCTGGCTCGTAAACAAAGTCTAAGGGTCCGAGTTTGACCCGGGTATTTCTATATTCTATTTCAACCATGGTTTATCGGGATTTAAGGTCAAAAATCATGTTTGCAACACAAGCAAGCTCTTCAGGAGTGAGGTTCTCGGCTCTTTTGCTCATAAAACCTTCAGGGAGCTGGTTTACAACCTCTTTAACGTCCGGGATTTTGAGCATATAATTGGTGTTCAGGATTGAGTTCCTGAGCTTTTTCCGGCGCTGGCTGAAAACTGCAGCTACAAACTCAAGGAAAAAGGCTTCATCGCGGACCTCGAAAGGAGCAGGGCGGGGAACCAGTTTGACAACTGCAGAATCGACCTCAGGGGCTGGCTGAAAGGCTCCTTTTGGGACTTTCATGAGGATAGAGGCATCAGCAAAATAATAGGTATCAACCGTGAGGCGAGAATAATCTTTACAGCCCGGAGGAGAGACCATGCGGGCTGCAAACTCGTACTGGTACATGAGAATTCCGAGTTTGAATTTATGGTGCAGGAGCTTAAAGGTGATTTCCGAAGAAATTGAGTAGGGGAGGTTTGAGACAACCTTATCAAACTCCGGGAATCTGACTTTAAGAGCATCGCCTTCTATAATCTCTATGTTCTCGACAGTATCAAAACGGTCATGCAGGACTGAAATAAGGGCAGGATCAAGTTCGACCGCAATTACCTTTTTTGCTCTTCTTGTAAGCCTTTCGGTAAGGTTTCCGATTCCCGCACCTATTTCGAGAACCGTATCCTGAGGGCTCAGTTCAGCGGCAGCAACTATCCTGTCCAGGTAGCCGGTGTCAATAAGGAAGTGCTGATCAAAAGTGCCTCCTTTTATATTGTATTTTTTAAGAATAGAACGAACCAGGGCTGAAACCTCCTGAATAAATTAAATGTTTTAATAGACAAACTCTGCAAATAAACAAGTTCTATAAATAGACATACTGTAGAAATCCTGAATCTTCAAAAGCCTAACTACGAAGCCTGATAGGCAAAAATTAATTAAAAAATAGAAAAAAAGATTTCCCACTCACTCGGGTTTCTGGCGGCGAGGAGGGGTAGTGAACAGCCTGTACTTGATGAAGTCGTCCTTGAGTTCTTCTTCGATCCTGTGAGAGATAACTTTAGCAGGGTCGTGGAGACTTGGAATCCTTTCGCGGATATCCTGAAAACTCTTAAAGTCTCCTTTCTTGCGTTCATCAATAATAGACCACATGAGTTTTTTGCCTATACCGGGAAGGAGTTCAAGCATGTGCAGGCGGGTTGTAATGGAATGGGCATCGTTGAAGAACTTTACAAACCTTTCTTCTTTGTGCCTGACAACAGCTTCAAGGATGAAGGGTAATTCGAGGTTTGCTCCGGTAGTAAGGTCAGAATAGCCTATCCTCTGCTTTACATGGTCTATTTCATTCCTGTCTCCGGGCCCGATATAAACCCTTGACTGGATATCAGGAATTACCCCATTTTTTGGAACAAGTTCCATAAGAGTGAATTTTTTATCCCCTATAGCCTGCACAAGAGGTTTTTTCTGGTATGCTGACTTTCCATCAACGGATTTCCCGTAGGGAAGATAATCGAGCACCCATACGTATTCCTCTCTGTCCTGTGAACCTTCTGTGGGTTTTCCGGATGAGCGCGGAGCTCTTTCTGATTGCCTTTCAAATTGCGGTTTGCCTGCCGGACGCCTGCCGCCAGAAGAAGGTTTTTCGGCAGAGGATCTGCCAGTGTACGGTCTACCTGATTGCGACTTCTCTACTTTCATCAGCACCCATCCTATCAGTAAATATGAAACCCCTTTAAACATGAAATCCCAGTTAATCTATTTCAGGGTATGCTCAAACTTAGATATGCCCAGCTTCTTTTAGCTCTACCGGTTCAGGATATTTTCCATGTCACTTCGTACTTCCCGAACCAATTTTTGGAGACCAGCTGGAAACTGGAGACTGACCTGTATCCCGGTATTCTCAGGTTCAGGGATTTAAAGAACCAGAGAATCCTCTGCTGCTAAATTCTTCCAGGGTACTCCTATAATTTTAAAGTGTTCTAATCGGATTTTAGGATACTTCTTCATAAATAACAAATAAACTGCTATATAGCTTATTCTCTTTACCTTTTATTATTCCATAGCTGCGAATACATAGTCCAGAATTTGATCCAGCTCTTCATTGCTAAGTGTATACTTTTCTTTTGCATAGATTGACCTGAGTTCGTCTCTGGACTGGGGCAGGATATCCGCTATCCTGATCGCAATAACGGGTTTCATTTTTTCAAGCTCGAGCAACTTATTAACAAGTTCTCTTGACTTCGGTCCGCTAATCTTGGAGAATTGTTCCGCATGGTGCAGGGCTTTTCTGAAACTGTATGCAACCTCGAGCCCCTGCTCTCTGCGCTCGTCAGCAATCCCGGAAAGTATGTCTCTGACCTCGGCCAGTGTCAATAACTCCTCGTTGAGTACTTCCTTAACTATCATTGAAATACACTCTTTTGAATTAAAAACTTCAGGTATTTGTACTTCTTTACAGAGCAATCTGTTACAATGCTTTATTGTGAGCTCTGATTCCTGCTGCCAGCATTTCTGTCTTTCGGTAACCGGTATTCACCCGATAAGCTGGAACGATTTCAAACTATGTCCTGAACTATTTCCACTATACGTTTGCAAATGATATAACTGAACCATATGTTTTACAAATGATATATAATTATAGATGTTCCTTTATCGGGATAAGAGATAGATTTTAAAAAGCAGTTATTCCGAATCCCTTTTAAACGTGACCTTTTTAAGGTTTTTAAGGGACATTAGTTCTGTTAAATATAATCCTTTAGCGGAACATTATTCAGCCTGTTATTTGCTGGAATGTCTGGCAGGATTTCAAACCTCCGGTTGGAGGCCTGCATACCTTAACCCGGAATGAGAGGGAGATTAGGTTGTAAAACCTAACTGCCTTGCTCGAAATCAGTATTTCTGAGGTTTCAGGTGCTGCGGAAGAGAAAAGACTTCTTTCATTGCGTTTCCTTCGCGGACTGCCAGCACATATGAGCGACCGCGCTGTCCGATAACTTTTCCTGTGGAACCCTGGAATTTCGGATTTGGCATCCCTTTTTGGACGCTCGGGTCAATGTCAATGTGAACCATCTGTCCTTCTTCGAATTCCTGGATTGCCCTGATTACAGGGGAAATTCCTCTTTCGCGAACCGTCTTCTGTAATTTGTACCTTGTGCAGCGTTTTTCACCATGGGAATTTGTCATCGCATGTTCCTCCGTTAGAATGCTCGATTAGTTTCTCTTTAGTAAAGTTTCTATTTAGTAATTGGTTTTCCTCTAAATAAGATGGATATTATTTAAATGAACCGTTCGTTAAGCCACTCATTCCCTGTGGCCAGACCGGCCAGTGAAACAGATTGATAGACCCGGATTCATTTATTTCAGATAGATCCGGATGATTCAGATCAGACCTATCCAGGTTACTTAGATCAATTTGGTTTTTCAGGGCGGATTCAGATACATTGAAGCTTAAATTTCGACGTTAACCACATCAAGATCTTCTACGAGCGCAGGAATTCCTAAAAGCCCTGTCAGGCTCGGGTTTGTCCTGCCTTCATCTCCGGAAATCAGTTCTTTGACGTACAGCCCGCCTTCACAGTTTACGGTAATATAAGCATAACCTTCATCTGTCAGCTCGTCAAGCGTTATACTGTGCACGTACCTTTTCCGGATAAGGTCTGCCCGCCTGTGAACCACACGCTTTGGGGTCTGCTGGGCGATCTCTGTGCCACTCAAAGACTCAAGGCAGGATTTAAGCTTTTCCTCTGAAACAGGCTCTTTAAATGTAACTTTAAGCTTATAAGTTTTATCCGCCTTTGAACTTTTCAGGGTCTCAATCATGCCTTTTTCAACAAAGCGAAGCTCCCTTACCTCAACTTTTCCTGCAGCATTTTCATTGATTTTTGCAGCAAGCCCCTCAAGATCAGCAATGCGCTTTACAGGAGACTTTGCTTCTACCACAAAGGGTCTGCCGCTTCCGAGCATCAGGGCATCTATGTCTTCCCTGCCCGACCCGTGAAAAGCTGTGTCAGCAGCTTCAAATGTTTCTATAACAGGTCCCTTGATCAGCTCGTCTACGGATTCGGGATACTGTTTGCCTGTAAATCCGCACTTCTCGCAGCCTCTGCCCTTGCATTTCCGGCACGGCCATCGAGTCTGGGGGATTCCGCGAATCTTTTTCAGATAGCGCCCGTAAATATACACGGAACGGACCTGAAGTTCTGATTTGTTTGCTGCAAGGTCAAGGGTGACTACAATGTCAGGGTTTTGAAAGTCAACTTCCTTTTCAACCTTTTCCGCAATCCTTTTGCCTACCTCCCGGTTAAGCTCGGTTTTCAACTGTTCGGCGTAGGCAGTCCCTGCCTCAGCCCAGAGGATCTCTTCGTTTTCACTGAGAAGCCCGCTGACCTTTGTGCCGACAAGGAAAGTGGAGTACTCAAGACCTTCCAGAGCTTTTGCAGCTTCCTCTGCCCAGAAGTCCAGTTTTTTAAACTGGTCAAGGCAGACCCAGCACTGTTCATCTTCGCCCTCGATTCGGAGGGTTTTCCTTGCAAGGGCACTGCAGGGAGCAAGTTCTCTTAAAAGGGAATCGTCGTTTTCACTTTTGTAAATTCGGTCCCCTTCCAGGACAAGGGCAAGTTTTACTGCCTGCCCGCGTTCTCTATTGCTGAGACCTGTGGATAATTTTGCAAACTGACGGCCCAGGCAATTGTCACAGATGGGACCTTCGTGCAGAATCTTTTTTGAAATTTCGAGTACATCCATTTTATTTCACATTCTCTAAGCTTTATTCGGGATACAGGGAAATAGGATATAACTTTTTGGATAAAAGTCAGACGCAAAAATTGTATCTCAGTCTTCTGACCCGGAACCGGATCCTCCCGGAATTTCTCCTCTTTCGGCTTCAGCCCTGTCAAGTTCGTTATGAATAAGAGTTATGCAGTGGTTGGAGTGAAGGGAAATGGGCCCAACGGAAATAATCCGTGCTCCTGCTTCAAGAAGCTGATTTTCCTCTTCTTCCGTAACACCTGTATGGTCTCCCAGAATAAAAACCGGATCCCTGATTTCCCTGGCAATTTCTCTGATATCCTTCCCGTCTTCCCTAAGGTAGAGCAAAGTCCTGCCTTCAAAAGAAGCCAGAAGAGAATTAAAATCACCGGTGCGTATCCAGACGCCGGGCGTGGACCTGATATCATGTTCGGTTGCATTCTTCTGAAGGGCTTTTTGAATAAGAGAACCGCTACTTCTTTCGTCCGGGTTAAGGTATCTCAGATGGAGCCCTTCAAACCTGATTATTTTTCCGGGCTCGGGCTCTCCCAGAAGGAGCAGGTGCACATTTACATCCCTGCGCATTCCGAAAGAGAGAAAAAGGGCAGAACTTACGCAGCGGCATAGTATATCCATTCTTCCTGCAGACCCTGGAAGGTCGTTTAAAGAGAAGTCGCCGCTTGTTTTTGCTTTATGCCCTATGATTACGATATCACGCATGGGGCAATATATTACGTAAGGGATATAAAACATATGTGCATGTTCACAGAAGAACACACGACATAAGATGTAAAAGAGATTACATATAATATTCAAACCAGAATTAGTATCATAATTTAGAACTGGAACTCTAATTAACAACTATGAAATTAAAAGATAAAAATAAGGATAAAAAACTCATAACAAGGACAAGATACGGATGAAGATACTCGCTATTTCCGACCCTCACGGGAATTACTCGAAGATTAAAAAGATTATAGAAAAAGCCGGTGACTTTGACATGGCTGTGGTAGTCGGAGACATAACCAACTTCGGACCCGATGAAAAAGTAAATGAGCTGGCTGAAATGTTTGATAAGCCAATACTTGCAATTCCCGGGAACTGTGACCAGAGAAGCATCCTGAAAGCCCTTGAGAATTCAAAAGCCATAAACCTGCATGGAAAAACCGAACAGGTTGGAAACATACGTTTTATAGGGCTTGGAGGCTCAAACCCTACGCCTTTCAATACTCCTTTTGAGCTTTCCGAAGAAGAAATCGAAAATGCTCTTGAAGGCATGGTCTGTTCAGCAGAGAACTCAGAGGAGTGCGGGACAATAGTGCTTCTTACGCACGCTCCTCCCCACGGAGCCAGGGACGAACTGCCCTTCGGGCACGTAGGGAGCAAAGCCATCCAGAAATTCCTGGATAGAGTAGATCTTATCGTCTGCGGGCACATCCATGAAGCAAAAGGCATGGAAAAGGTGGGAAAAACAATTGTTGTGAACCCGGGAGAAGCCTGCAAGGGTTCCTGTGCTTTTATAACCATTGAAGAGACAGAAAACAAGCCAATTGAGGTTGAGTTTGTGGAAGTGTAAACTTCTACTATAGAATTATATTTTTTGTTTTACATTATTTCATATTATTCTATAACTATATCTCCACCTGTATTGTAGAATCCACTTCAATGAGACTATTTTACTGGAGTACAGAATTACAGATCGAAAATTTTGCTAACAGATAGAAAATTTTACTAGAATGCATAATTAAAGATAGAAAAAATTTAGAGGGTAAGATACGGACGTTGTTAACGAGTTCGGTTTCGATCCGGTTTTAGTAGACTTCCTGACAAAACTTGCCACCGCCTTTCTGATAGGAATCATGGTAGGTGTGGAGAGAGAGCACAGGGGCCTTGAGCACGAAATCTTTGCAGGTGTGAGGACTTACAGCATAACCTGCATAACAGGCATGCTTGTTGCTCTTACAAGCGAATCGGCAGGTCCAGGTTTCGTTTACGTAGCCGCGCTTTTCTTTGCAGCTATCTGTTCCATAATCACCTATTCCAAGATATTTCTTTTCAAGCGAATAGGGGTTACAAGTCCTATCACTCTATTTTTTATTTTCGTGGTGGGAGTCCTTGTTGGCTATGATTACGGCCTGTATGCGATTGTTTCATCAATAGTAGTAGAATTCCTCCTGATTCAGAAGCAGCTTCTCCACCAGTTTGCAGGAAACCTGACAAAAGAAGAGCTGTATAATGCAATTCAGTTTCTTGCAGTAGCTTTTATTCTTTATCCGGTAATGCCGGATAAGCAGTTTTTCGGGCTTATAAATCTGAGATCGGCAATCCTTATTGTGGTCATTGTTTCACTGATCAGTTTCTTAAGTTACGTGCTTCTGAGGAAATTCGGGACAGAACGCGGTCTCTGTTACTCAGGCTTTCTGGGAGGCTTCGTAAACAGTGAAGCCACAACAGGAGCGCTTGCCGGGCTTTCAAAGAGAGCAGAAAACATAGCCGAACCCATCCTTATGGGAATCTTGCTTTGTAATATTTCCATGCTCATCAGGAACCTTATGTTAGCTCTGATAGTTGATCCTACAGGCCAGACAACCCTGCTTATGCTTCCACCCCAGCTTGTAATTATCCTTGTATCTGCCATCATGATTCTCAAGCGCAATAAGAAAGTATGCCCGGCAGGCGGGGGAGAACTTAAAATCGAATCTCCTTTTTCACTCGGGCAGGCATTTAAATTCGGTATAGCATTTACCCTGATCCTTATTATGGGTAACTTTGCCTATAACACCGTGGGAACTGTCGGAATTTATGTTACTGCGCTGGGAGCTCTTGTCAGCAGCTCTGGAGTGATAGTTTCCGTAACCCTTCTTGCCGTGAATGATGGGACCATATCTTATGCAACTGCGGCAAACACAGCGGTGCTTGCAAGCCTTGTAAGTACTGTAAATAAAATTCTGCTCTCAAAGATCTCGGGTTCTGCCAGCCTTTTCTCCCTCGCATTGAACACTTTCGGTATAATTGCATCTATTGGGATTGCTGTTTTGCTTTTATGGAATATCCTGTGAGAGAAAAATGAGAGCATGCTTCAGGTTAGGAAAATCCATAAAAGTTGAATTACATGTTTACGGACCGGCTGTTTTTCCCTTTGTAAAATAAAGAATTTTAACGACCGGTTTTATTATCTTTAAATATGTTTACAAAGGTCTAAAATATCTTTATACGCGAGCAAAGTGCTTAAACCTCATTAAGAATTTTGCTCTGGATAACAGATAAATAGAAGAAGAATATGAAAAAGAAATGTACAAAGATATATAACATATTTTAAACATATAAGAAAAGCTAACAGCTTAAAAAAGAAAAAGTCTATTAAAGCAAGAACTTAAGATTAAATGACATTAACTATTAAATAAACAAGAACGGTCAATTAATGCTCGAAAAATTTAGATCCATTAAAGTTAAAAAATCAAAATAAAACTATTGAAACCCAGAATTATTTCTGAGGATTTCCTAAATCCATAACCAAAAGAGATCGTGGGGAATAAAATGAAAACAAAACTCATTGTTCTGCTTCTGGTTTTAAGCATAGTTTTGTTCTCGGGATGCACTGGAAACGAACAACCGTCCCCTGAAGAAAATGCGACACCTGAAGAAACAGTAACCCCGGAAGACATAGCGACTCCGGAAGAAACGGAAACACCAGTAGAGACCGAAACTTCGGAAGAAGTTGAGACTCCGGTATTAAATGAGACAGAGGACGGAAACGTAACTCAGGAAAATGTGACGGAAGAAGGACCAGCAATTAATACCTCCAGTATAAGGAAAACTCCCTATACTATAAGACTGGATAACTACAGGGCATATCCTTCAAGTCTTGATATCAAAGAAGGAGAAACAGTTGCCTGGATAAATTATCAAGACAGCCCGAGAAGAGTCTTTACCCTTGTTAGCGAACAGGAACTCTTTGAGAACACGAATCTTGTGTACAGGCGTTCCTTTGCCTACACTTTCAATGAATCAGGAGCTTACAACTTCACCATTGTCGGGCAGCCCAGGATGAACGTCAATATAACTGTGATCGAACCCTGAATAAGTTCTCTGAAAAAATTGAAGGACTTTTGAAATAAACTATTTTCCAAATATTTTTGAATAAAATACCTCAAAGCATATACACATTTGTCTGGAAAGGCAGCAAGACTTTCCAGTAAACTTACTTTTTTATATTCCAATACAAATAAACTATTTTTAAAAAATAAGATTTATTATAAGAAAGTATTATTATATTATAGAATTATATTGAATTATGAACAAAAATAAATATATTCAAGGGGGAGGCAATGGCAAAAAAAGCTCATCCTGCATCTCAAACAGAAACCGCTGGGGAAATACTGATTCAGGGCGTAGCTGGCGGAGTTGAAGAAGAGCAAACTGGAAAGACAGGAAACTACAATTTCAGCGTGAACGGGTACCCGAACATACGGATGACCATCACTGTAAAATAATATCCCAAAGTATAGCAACTTTAGATGATCTGTAGAACTATAGTGGAAGGGACAACAAAGGTTCTGGTTCCGGTCCCGCCTCCGGATGCAAATTTCCCTCCCTCGGCAGCGCCGGTGTTCTATAACCCGGAAATGGAGCTAAACCGTGATATAAACGTTGCAGCAACTGCGGCATTTGTGGAGAGGCTTCTTTCGAAAAAAGAAATACATAGAGAGGAGATCCGCTACGTGGATGCTTTTTCGGCATCAGGAATCCGCGGGCTCAGAATTGCGGGGGAAGTAGGAATTCACGCGACCATGAACGATTGGAGCCCTGAAGCATTTGAACTTATAAAGGAAAATATAAAAATTAACGGGCTTGAAGAAAAAGCCCAGGCTACGCGCAAGAACGCAAATGTTCTGCTTCATGAGCAGAGATTCCATATCGTTGATGTAGATCCCTTCGGGACTCCTTCACCTTACCTTGATGCAGCTGCAACGTCTGCACATAGTATGCTTTCGGTTACTGCAACAGACACTGCTCCCCTCTGTGGAGCCCATCTTAACTCCGGAATCAGAAAGTACGCAGCCGTACCCCTGAACACCGAATATCATAGCGAGATGGGGTTAAGGGTTCTGCTCGGAGCCTGTGCAAGGGAGCTTGCAAAACACGAAAAAGGCATGTTACCCCTGCTTTCCCATGTTACGCGTCATTATGTCCGTACTTACCTGGAAGTCCTCCCCGGAACCAGACATGCAGACAGGACTCTAAAGTACATGGGGTTCAATATACACTGCCCCAGGTGCGGGTTCAGGGGACCTGTTTACGGGCTTGCTGTCCATATTGAACGGGAATGTCCTGCCTGCGGGGGACTGACAAAAATTGCAGGTCCTTTATGGCTTGGGCCATATAAAGAGCCGGAGTTCTGCAATGAGGTGATTTCAGAGCTTGAAGCACACCCTCTGAATACAAAAGATAAAGTCAGAAAAATAATTACATTCTGCAGAGACGAACTCGACATTCCCATGTTCTATGACCAGCACGTAATCTGTAAAGAATTGGGAGCTTCTGCAACAGGTATTGAGAGTTTTATAGAGGCACTTAGAGCCAGTGGGTTTGAAGCTTCAAGGACTCATTTCAGTGGAACCTCTTTCAAAACAGATGCTCCTATAAGTGAAATAAAGAACATAATTCTGGCACTTTCAGAATGAAGAGAATACTCCTTTGAAAACTAGAGATAAAAACTGTTCAAATATTATATAAACTATTAATGAATAATAAACGCCTGAGCTCAGATCCGGAAATAGTCCGCTAAAAAAACTCTGTGTGATATTATGTCTGACGAAGATGCAGAAAAATTGTTTTTGCAGGAAAAACCCACGCGTGCACTGCTATTCATAGGTTTGACGGGAAAAACTTATGCTTCAGTTATTTCAAAGGAGATAGACTCGACATTTGCGCATACTACGAGAATCCTTTCGAAAATGGAACAGTCTGGACTTATAAGATTCACATTCGAGGGCCGGATAAAATTTGTTGAACTTACCGAGTATGGAAAGGAAGTGGAAACGGCCCTTAAAGAGTTCCGGAATGTGATCGCAGAAGAATTTTCCAGAGAAGAAAACCTGACAGCAGGAGAAAAGGAAACAGTAGAAAAAGGTGAAGAAGGAAAAGGAAAGGAAGAAAAAGAGTCCGAAGAACGGGTAGAAATAGAAAGCGAAAAAACAAAAGAGCTTGATCCTCTAAGTGCTGAAATTCTTGAAAAGACCATGAATCTGAGGAACAAAATCGAGAGCATTTACAGGGAAGCGGTTGAGAAAGGGCAGAGTAAGGAAATGGTTTCAAGAAAACTCGGCCCTAACAGTCGGGACGTCAAAAAACTGCAAAATCAGATTGAAAAGGCAGAAACTCCTGTTGATGGAACAGTAATTTTAGCCCTCGAAGAAACAGAAAGACTCCTCGAATCTTACCTGAAGAGCTCAAAGCCGGAAAGTACGTAATTCACAGCAGTACCAGGCAAAGAATAACAGATTGGCAGGAAGAAAATGAGAAAAGTTGTAACTCTCCAGCATATTTATGGAAAAAACCGGGAAAGGATGGCTGAACTCCTGAAAAGCTTGGTTGAGAATGAATTGAAGGACCTTGAGGTAAAGGTTGAGGTTTCTATTACCCCGGAAAACTGGGCAGAATTTTCCCTTGAAGGGGAAGATGAAGAGGTGTCAGCAAACCTCCTGGTATCCAGATACGGAACTCCTGCAGAAAAAGCCGAACCCGGAAGGATATATATAGGTTTCCTTCAGGCTTTTCCAGAAGAAGCTTTTGTGATCAATATCGGGATCCCTGTGCAGGTTGAAGCTGAAGAACTCAGAGCCTTGGGCAGCGGAAAGCCGAAACAGCTCGCGTCAAGGTTTGGCCTGATCCCTCACCTGCCTGTTGAGATTGAGGTACTGGAAGTAAACAAAAAAATAAAAGCCCGCTTCACCAAAAAACAGCTTGACCTCTGGTGGAGCTGGAAAAAAGCAAGTACCGACAGAGTTATTATTAATGCTGCTACTCGCTCGGAAATAAAAAATGCGATAAAAAAAACAGGGCATGGCAGGGACATTTACGAAATAGAGCGCCTTGGCCTGCTTGAACATGCAGTCGTATGTAGGGAAACAACAGACGGGCCGGGAATTGTGGCAGCAATAGGACCTCGTCTTAAATCAGAGATGGGAGTCGTAATAGGGGATTCACGTTAACCTTCACTAACATGCGTATCAACAGCACCTGCCTGAAAAAACAGACCTGAGCCCGAAAAGTAAATTGTCCGGAGATGTTTCAGGGAGCAATTTACATAAGAGAATTACTTCTTAAGTAAAGTTCTCGACAAAAATATCGATGTTAGACTGTAAATATAAAAAATTAGTTCAGACTGTTATCTCAAAGAGACAGTGGTTGTGTCCGGTCCCGTAACACTCAACTTCCAGGACTCCACACTCTTTTTCTAGTTTTTCTTTGATGATTCCTTCAATAATACCTTCTCTGAGGGCACAGAAGGGTTTTCCTGTTACAGGCATGGATCCTGCCTTGAAGTCGTCTTCGACCCGAAGAGCAGGAGAGTTTCCTGTGATTACCGAGACACGGCAGTCTCCGTGAAACTCCAGAAAGCGTGCAATCTCGTTAAACAGGGCTTCAGGAGTACTGGACTCAAAGCTAGCAGAGAGATGCTTCCCAATGTCGATTCCAATCATCTTGACAACGGGGGCATTATCAATTCCGTATGCCTCAAAACCAAACCGAAGAACATGAAAAAGAGTTTCCATAAAGCGGAACCTGTCGTTTCCGTTTGCAGCAACTATTTTCAGCAGACTCCTGTAATGCCCTATAAATGGCTCCTGAGAACAGCCCATGTAACAGGAAGTCAGAGAGTATATCTTTTTACGCCGGTCTTCAGGATCTGAGTTTTCTTCAACCAGCTCGCAGGATCTGAGGTTATTAAGGTGGACGGAAATAGTGGATTTAGCTTTTGCCGTATATTTTACGATTTCATCAAATGACTTTGGCTTTTCCCTGAGCAGATTCAGGATCTGGAGTTTAACAGGACTGTCAACGGCTATGAGCCCTTTTTCGGTATAAAAGAATTCAGTCTTATTCTCAGGTTTTGCCATGATATCTTTAGATAAGTTGCGTTTTGAATATATAAAACGTTCGCGAGACTACGAATAATCCCGTATTAAATATAATAATAGAGACATAAAATTATAGAGAAAGAAGGCAAAAATAGAATAAAACAGATGAAAACAAAAACAAAATAAAACAAAGTACAGATAAACTAAAAATATAACTCCAACCAAAAGATATAGGAATAAAAGATTGCTTCGAGAAAGAGTGATGGAAATGTATTCAGAAAACCTTACTCCAGAAAAGTAAGGAAATTAAATCCAAGAAAATTAAATCCAAGAAAATTAAATCCAAGGAAATAAAATCCAGCCCATTTAGAAATAATTTTTGAAAATTAAAGGGGAAAACACATGGGATTGATCTCAAGAATGGAAACGGTGTTCAAGGCCAAAATGAACAAAGTACTTAACAGAATGGAAGACCCGAGAGAAACGCTCGATTACTCTTATGAAAAACAGCTGGAACTGCTGCAGAATGTAAAAAGAGGCGTTGCAGAGGTAACAACTTCTAAAAAGCGGCTCCAGCTCCAGAGGGCAAAACTGATCCAGAGCAATGAGAAGCTTGAGAAACAGGCAAGGGACGCAGTCGCAGCTAACCGTGAAGACCTCGCAAGGCTTGCCCTTGAGAGAAAGGCTGCCCTCCAGCAGCAGGTCGACGGGATTGACAGGGAAATTGTCGAGCTCGAAAAACAGGAAGAAAAGCTCATAGCCTCGGAAAAGCGCCTTTCTACAAAGGTAGAGATCTTCCGGACAAAGAAGGAATCCATTAAAGCCCAGTACTCTGCGGCTGAAGCTCAGGTGAAGATAAATGAATCAGTCACCGGAATCAGTGAAGAAATGGCAGATGTCGGCCTTGCTCTTGAAAGGGCTGAAAACAAAACCGAAGAAATGAAAGCACGTGCTGAAGCAATTGATGAACTGATGGAAGCCGGGACACTTGAGGACCTTACAGGCGGCAGGGACGACATTGAACGTGAACTGGCAAAAATCAGCACCCAGAGCAGTGTTGAATCAGAACTTGCAAGACTTAAAGCCGAAGCAGGGAAGGAACCTGGAAAGGCAAAAACCCCTGAAGAAGGTAAAGGTCCGGAAGAAGAAAAGGAGGTCTGAGAATGATTATCAGGATTATGGGGGAAGGTCAATACCGGGCGTCTGAGGCACTCTGCGATGAATTAAACCAGATAGATAACAGAATTGTAGCCCTTGTTGCGGAAGGGAAAACAGAGGAATATCGGGCAGAGCTTACAAAGCTGATTTCCGAAATAAAGGAAAGAGGAGAAGCAGTTGAAGCCGAAGAAATTCTAGAGTCCGATATTATCGTGCCTCCTGAAGACCTGAGCCTTGAAGAAGCAAAAGATGTGTTTAGTGGATCAGGAATATTTGAAGATTAAGGACTTAACTTTCTGTAAAAGCAGGCCAGAAGCCACTATATCTGGAAGAGCCTCTATCTGAAAGAGTTTCTACATCTGGTTTTGACTGGAGTTATCTTTAACCGAGGAGGCTCTGTCCTGCCCCTTGAGGAAAATAATTGATTGAATCCAATGAGCGGCAGCCAGATCGACCGACTACCGATCCTGGAAAAAATGTAAAAATTAACTGTCAGGCTGTCAGGGTTCTTTCAGAACTTATGTCAGGCTTTCAGCCTTTCAAGTTCACGATCACCGTATAATCATCACAGGGACCTTTGAGTGCCTGAGCACATTCTCTGCCACGCTGCCGATAAGGAACCTTTTGACTCCTGTCAGCCCCTGTGTGCCCATAACTATCAGACCAATATTGTTTTCCTCAGCATATTCAAGAATTTTTTCAGCCGGGCTGCCTTTCAGATACACGGGTTCCACATTAATCCCGGCTTCTTTCCCAAGGTTCTGTACATAGGCAGTTGCAGCTCCTCCTTTGTTAGCAAGATACTCTTCAAATGCCTCTGTCCAGCCCATAACAGTCCGTGCAGTGCCTGCATGCTCGGTGGAAATGACATACAGGGCATAAACTTCAGCTCCTGTTACTTTTGCAATATCCATTCCGTAAGAAGCTGCTTTTTCGGCATTTTCAGAACCATCTGTTGCAATCAGGATTTTTTTAAAACGGTTTTCATTAATATTATCCACTCCTTTATATCCCATATTAAAATATACAGGTATTACTATTAAAATTTCATCCTGAAAGGAAAATAAGTCTTCAAACGAAAATAATCCAGAGATAAGAGCTAAAAATAAAAAGGCGAATATGATAGAGAATATTTATCAGGTCCAAAAAGTACATTTTTTGTCAACGGATCTAGTAATGTTGCGATTACATCGAAATTCCCAGAAATTCTTCGATTTCCTGTCTTCCAAGCGAAATTATGGAAGCGAAAATCGGGTGATGCAACTCAAGAGGTGGAAAGTCGGGCGTATTGGAATTTAAGATTTTTATCCAGCCATTATTTTACTCAAAACATTATGTCTTTCCAGCTTCATACATGTTTATTTTTCAGGTTATCCTCTCGAATAATATCCCTGAACTTAATCCTGAACTCTGTGCCGTTTTTTCTTTCCAGCTCAAGATCACCGTCGATCTGACCCACAAGTGCATTTACAAGCTGTAAGCCAAGAGATTCCGGGTTTTTGATGTCCAGCTCTTCAGGAACACCTTTTCCGTTATCTGCAAAAATGAGAGTAAGCTGTTCATACATACCCTGATCTTCATCTGGAACTCTCTGGAGAGTTGTTTTGCCCACCATTTCTTTTTCATCTCTCACTTCACTGGCTTTTTCCCTGAGAAGTTCGATGTTAATTTCTCCTCCTCTGCCCTGGGGAAAAGCATATTTAACGGAGTTGGTAAAAAGCTCATTGATTATAATACCCAGAGAAACCGCCGTATCAACTCCAAGAAAAACTTTGTCTATGTTAAGGTGTACCTGGATAGCCGAGTTATCAGTACCGTAGGACCTGCGGAGGTCAGATATTAAATTGCGGATATAAGAAGAGAAATCGAGAACGTCAAGATTTCCTGATTTATAAAGTTCTTCGTGTATGAGGGACATTGACACAATGCGGTTTTCACTTTCCCTGAAAGCCTCTATAACCTGCTTATCGCTGAACTTCTCAGCCTGCAGGTCCAGAAGGGATGAGATAATTTGCAGGTTATTCTTGATTCTGTGGTTGATCTCTTTATTCCGGAGCTGCTCAGCTCTCTCGAGAGCTTCTTCTGCAAGCTTCCTGTCGGTAATGTCAATCACAACTCCCTGGAAATAAATGGCTCTGCACTCTGCATCTCTCTGGATGAAAGTTCTCTCATCAACCCAGCGAAGTTCTCCTCCTTTTGTGAAGATACGGTACTCCATTTTGAAGCTCTCACACTTGTCCTCAACGCAGCGAGCAAGCTCTTCAGTAACATCTTTTATATCCTCCTTGTGGACGAGATCTCCATAAAGGATTCTTCCTGAAGTGAAGTCTTCAACTTCAGACCCGAACTGGGAAATATTTTCAGATACAAAATCAGCAGGCCATTTAGCTTTATTTCGCCATAAAAAGACTATTGCAGGGCTGTTACTGATTATTGTCCAGAGCACTTTTTGCACTTCAAGGGCTATTTTCAATGCCTCTTCACTTTCCCTGAAAACACAGATTCCTGGCATCATTCTGGTAAGCTCTCCGGATACTCCCAGGACCCCTCCGTTTTTTCTTTTATAAATATCTGTAAGCTCCTTTGGAATTACTTTTTCCAGCTCATGCATGGAACCGGTAGCTTTTTTATTTAAAAAACCTGCAGGCTTTCTGGTA
Source organism: Methanosarcina horonobensis HB-1 = JCM 15518 (assembly GCF_000970285.1). Lineage (NCBI taxonomy): Archaea > Methanobacteriati > Methanobacteriota > Methanomicrobia > Methanosarcinales > Methanosarcinaceae > Methanosarcina > Methanosarcina horonobensis. Next base: position 3,413,331 of record NZ_CP009516.1, read on the forward strand.
GAAAGTCCAATGTGACTTTGAATTTCCCGGGTTACATCTTTAAAATAAGCGGGATCCGGGACGTTCTCGAGAAGGGACTCTAAAAAGAGTATCCTGTCCTGAATTTTTGTGCCAACGTTCGTACATTCCTGGACTTTAAGGACCAGAGACAGGATATACCTTAAAAAACGTACTTCTTCAGGGGCAAACTCATCCTTCCCTGTTCTGTAAAGCATTACAACCATACTGATTTTCCCCTGGCGTCTTATAAAAACACTGATCCCGCCAGCAAATTCCTCCAGTTTATCAGGTTGTCCGACACATCCGATTTCCTGAACAGAAAGTTGATTTTCCTGAAGACCAATACAGCCGTGATAGAGCCTGAAAATTCTGCAGAATTCGGCTTTGAGAGCAGAAGCTACTACCTCTGCAGTTCGATCCATCAGGGTTTGAGGATATGCTTCTTTCTGGCTTTCCTCCGGAAACAATGTTTTCTTTCTTGCTGTCATTGAGGTAAGATCCATCCCGTGATGTGTAAATATCCGTTTCTGCCTGTCCGTGAGTATTCTTTTGCGTTCCATTTTACCTCAATGTTTAAAGCTTCTTTCTCCCGGGTTGTTTTTCGGAAGAAGGCAGGAATTTTCAGGAGAAGCGTTTATCCAGTTTTTATTCCCCAGATGTAAAGCAGAGGAACCGATAATTCGGTTTTTCACCAGGTACAGTTCTTTTTTTCCAGCCCTCACTATCGGATAAGAGCCTGTTTCAGGAAAAAACATATTAGATACCGGAGTTTTTTTCCCCTGCATAAAGCCTGATTTTAGATAGTATAATCAAACAGTTTTTATGGACTATCTCACATCTTTATCTCACAAATTGAATTAGAAATAAAACCCTCAAGAGATAAATTTCTGGTAAATAAACAGAAACTCCAGGTGAAAACAGAAACTCAGGTGATGAAAATTGTCAAAAAAACAGATATTCCTCATATTACTTATTGCGTCCACTCTTATGGCTTCAGGCTGTACAGGCGAGGACGGAACAAAATTATCAATTTCAGGCAATGATACCGAAATAAATATCAGCCTCTTCGATCAGACTGAAGACAACTGGTGCCCTGTCGGTTCCCAGGTTCAGGTAAAAAACCCCACTACAGGAAGAGCTCTGAATATGACAGTAACAGGCACTAAAGAGTTCGAAAACGAAACCTTTTGTAAAGCCGTAATAGAAACCGGAAGCGAAGAAAATACCAGCAAATTTGAGTACATGTGGTCATAGGACAAAAATACCACGGTCTGGACAAAATACGATGAGGAAGGAAAAATATCATTGAGATATGTACACAGAAAGTGAACTCATCTATCCTGCGTTTCAATCACATGGATTAAGAATATCCGGCAAGGGAAAAACGAGCTTTCTGACAACCAGAGCATCCAGACCGGCAGTATACCCCACCCTTTGTGAGGGGGTAACCAGGGTAACTTGAGTTCAGGTGAAGTTCAAGAGCTTTAATCCAGCTTTTCTCCCTCTACATAACATCCAAAATAGGTGTTTTGCTCCACTTTTTTAAGGACACTGTTGATGCTCTCCAGTGTAGCTTCTATTTTTTCCATTCTCTTTTCGATCTCCTGCAGTCTGGTAAGAATCTCCTTATCAGTATTCACAATTTCATCTCCTTATCTCCTTATATGTATACGAGAGTTAGCGTAATGAAGTTTTGAGGTCTATTTCTTTATACTCTGCAATGTTCTTATAATCAACGTAAAACTTCACTGTTGCTGAATTAAATAAAATCAAGGCTTATTTATTGGGGGGAAAGGAAAAAGAGGCGGAAGGAAAAAGATTATGCTGAGAATTGCAGTAACCGGCAGTCCCGGTGTCGGGAAATCAACAGTCGTGGCAAAAGTTGCCAAAAAACTTGCCGGCCAGCCAGGCTTCAAAATAGGGGGCATCCAGACCGCTGAGATACGTGAAGAAGGGCAGAGGGAAGGTTTTTCGATTCTTGATCTTGCTACAGGAAAGACAGGAACTCTCAGCCACATTAAAGGCAGCGGACCCAGACTTGGAAAATATCATGTAAATCCTGAAACCCTTGAAAGGATAGGAGCAGGCGCCCTCAGAAATGCCCTTTCCTGCGATTTTATAGTAATAGATGAGATCGGGCCTATGGAACTTATATCCGGGTCTTTTGTTGCTGCGGTAGAGGAAGTTCTGGAATCAGATAAGCCTGTCCTGGCTGTACTTCACCATTCAAGCAGGCATCCGCTTGCCCGGAAGGTTAGAAAAGAGTTTGAAGTTTTGACGGTTAATGTAAAGAATCGGGACGAACTGCCGGAAAAGATCTATAATTGCTTTGCCAGCCAGCCCCTGTAAACTTGTCGCGGATACCCACGTGCCTGCACGGTCCTATCAGGCGAATTTTTTATCTCTGAGACAGGATAGCTAACACGATTACAATAGTTATAATTATCAGCTTTGAAGTCACCAGTATCAGTTTGTTTTTCAGCACTCTTTCCTTTTCATCAGACAGCTCGCCGTTTTTTCCCTTTTTTTCTTTCAAACCTTCTTCCATTTGCTTTTCCGCTCCTTTCTTATTTGATCCTGGTATTAAAGATTGAATAGTTTTTCCTTTTAAGTTTACTCAAATGGTCCATGAGAAATCAGTAAATATTATCTGAGATACCTCAAAACGGCATACTATTTTTCTCTCCCTGTGCCGCGCGGGTCTGGAGTCCCACTGCCGGCCAGATAAAAAAGTCAACCGGCACACCAGCACCGCAATTAAGAGAAATAAATAAAAGAAATATCTTCTAGCTTTAGACAATAATTTTTCCCCGATAGCTGATTTCCAATTAAGGTGAATCTAATAATCCCCACAAATCTATCTGAAGGCTTTTTAAAAAGAGGCGTGGATGAAAGAAATAGAAGAAAAAAAGATGTGAAAAGTAGTAAAGGGTAAAAAATAGGCTAGAAAGAACATTTTCAGGTGAATATTCAATTCTGTTTTAATCGCATCCCTACAGAATTTTCATGTTATTTACTTCAGGTTCTTGTTTTTGGTCTTCTTTTTTCTTTTTCTTTTTTTGTGGTTTTCAAACCAGCTATCTTTTTATTAAATAAGAAGAAGCCCATTTTGCCAGTCATTGATCATTCTGGTAGCTGTCCTCATCTCATCGACCTCGCCTTTCTTCTGCAGGAAATTGCACTGTTTGCCTATCTGTTCCAGGACGGAGTAAGAGTTCCGGGTTTCGATAGTAACGCTGTAAAAGGACTCAAGGGCAGCTTTATTTTCGGCAAGCAGTTTTTCTATTATCTTAAGGGCAACCCCAATTGGGTCCTGCAGATGAGTTGCATCCTTTATTCCAAGCAAGCCCTGCACATATTCATCGTTTTCATCGAACGGAATTACTCCGGGTGTGTCCATAAACATAATACGAGAACCTGCATCCACGTGCTGAACTCCTTTTGTATGACCGGATATGGGAGAGGTGCTCGCCCTGTGCCTGCCTGTAACACCATTTATAACTGAGGACTTGCCCACGTTGGGATAACCGAGTGTGCCGACAAGGATATCACGTCCTTTTATGCAGGCGGATGCAAGGATCTGGTGCCTTAACATGGTTGTCCCTGACCTGTCCTTGCTGGATACGAAAACCGTAGGGGCAATTCTGGAGAGGCGAGCTTTGGTTTTATCAAGTTTCTCTTTTGAAACAAGATCACACTTATTGATGACGATTATAAACGGTTTATTTAAACGAATAATCTCTTTTTCAACCTCACTATTTCGGGTTTCATCCGGAAACCTGGCGTCTATAACTTCAAGAAGGACATCAGCTTTTTTTATGACATCCCTCACCAGAACTTTGTAGCTTGTCATCGACTGTGCTATGAGGGAATAAGGATATAAGGATATCTTCAGTTAAGGACTAAACTATGAAACTTCTGCTTTCATTGCATGTGAACTGAAGAGCTGAAAAACACAAGAAATACTCGGAAAAAGCAGAAAAACATATCGAAAATATACGGAAAATAAAAAGGAACCCTTAGCCAGTAACTGATACCTGCAAACTCAGGCAACCGTTTTTCAGCCGATAATTTTCATCTCAACGGGTTTCAGCTGTTGCTTTTCTGGCAACCCGACATCTCAAGAATGGGTTCAACTGCTTTCTGTCGATTTACCGGCAGTTCAAATCTAAAAGATGAACCTTCTCCTGCTCTACTTTTTACAGATATATTGCCGCCATGCATTTCAACGTACTTTTTTACCAGAGTCAGCCCCAGTCCAGTACCTTCAAAAGTTCGGCTCAGAGAAGACTCAAGCTGGATAAAAGGCTTAAAAATTCTATCAAGGTCATCCTCAGGGATTCCTATTCCCGTGTCTTTGACCGTAATAATTACAAGGTCGCCGCTCTGTTTTAAGAATATATCAATTGAACCGTCTGCAGGAGTAAACTTCACAGCATTGCTCAATAAGTTAGTCATAATCTGCCTGAACTTACCTTCATCAGCAGAGATCCACAATGTTCTATTTTCTGAATTGTAGTTTAATTTAATGTTCTTCTGATGAATCTGCGGAAGAATCATTGAGATAACTTTTTTGATAGACTCATCAACAGAAAAATCTTCTATATTGAGCTCACCCTCACCTGCTTCTGCTTTTGATAACTCCAGTATGTCATTGATAATATTGAGGAGATTTTTTCCACTTGAAGAAATAAACTGAGCATACCTCTTTTGCTTCTCATTCAGTGGACCTGCAATTCCTTCTTTTAGCATGTCAGAAAAACCGATAATAGAGTTTAAGGGAGTCTTCAATTCGTGACTCATGTTAGTTAAGAATTCGGTTTTTGTACGGTTTGCCACTTCAGCAGCTGTTTTTGCATTTATTAAAGCTTCTTCTGCTTTCTTTCTAACAGTTATATCCCTTATAACTACAATATTTGCAGGCTGGCCTCTATAGATAATTTTTGTACCAAGCCCTTCAATCCAGAAGTGTTCACCCGTTGAAGAGACTGCTTTGTAAACACTGAGGTAACCCCCCTGATCATTGAGGACATTTATCTGGTCTTTAATTGCAACAGGTACTGATTCGGGAGCGAGGTATTTTGCAATGCTCACACCTGTTATCTTTTCGAGCTGTAGATTAAACATTCTTCCAATAGCAGCGTTTGCCGCTACTACTTCTCCTTCAAAGTTAAGTATAACTATACCGTCAAGAGTATTGTTGACAAGAGCACGGAAGTTCTCTTCGCTTGATTTCAGGTCTCTTTCCGCTTTTTTACGTTCTGTAATGTCCCTGACATAAACTATGAGCCTATCTTCATCACCCAGTTTGAATGCTCGGGTTGCGATTTCAGCTGTAAAGAACGTACCATCCTTTCTTTTGTTTACACTCTCGATAATTTTATTCTCAGGAACTGTTTTACGGGTTATTATCTCTGGAATGTCTCGCATAAAGTCTTCCCGAAGAATATTATTCACATTCAGCTCCAGCATTTCTTCTTTACCATACCCGAAGATTCGGCAGGCTGCCTCATTACAGTCAACAATTTTCCCACTACTTGCCCCTATAATTATTCCGTCGATTGAGAGTTCTACAACTTGTTTGAATTTTTCTTCCGATTCAGCAAGTTCCCTTTCGGTCTTCTTGCTGGCAGTAACATCATAGACATTCGTAAAAAAAAGTTTCTTGTCTCTGGTATTAACTGTATTAATATATACCTCTACATGCCTTATTTCTCCACTGGCAAGTTTATGACAGGAATAGAAATGACCTTTTTTTTCGGAAAAAACCCATTGGCTAATTTCTCTATTTCTTTCCTGAGAGAATATGTTAATGTCTGAGATTTTTTTTGCAGTTATTTCCTCGTATGTATATCCATAGTAAGCGCATGCAGGATCATTTGCATCGACAATGTGATAATTGAACGGGTCTACGAGAAAGGTGACAGCCGGGCTATTGTTAAAAAGTTGTTTATACCTGTTCTCGCTTTCCTGCAGAGCTTCGTAATTCTTTTTTATTCTGATCAAAGACTTTATTCTTGTTTTAAGCTCAAATCTATCTATTGGCTTATGGATAAAGTCATCAGCTCCGCATTGAGTTGCTTTCACTTTATTAGGTTTCTCAAAAAATCCGGAAATTATGATTATAGGTATGAACCTGTAGTCGGGATCGTTTTTAAGTATACTGCATATTTCATAACCATCACATTCAGGCAGCATCAAGTCTAATAAAATCAAATCCGGAAGTTCAGTTTTCACAAGTTCAATGGCTTCTTTCCCGGAATATGCAGGGATCGGAAGATATTCATCCTCAAGCTGCAGGCAAAGTAGTTCTACCTGATCCCTCTCATCATCAACTATTAGAACTTTTGGTTTATCTGAAACATACAATTCCATCATCTTGAGTGCCATTTTTCATGATTTTTGCGACTGCACTTCAAATTACAGATAATATCTGTATAGTTCCCAACTTATATAATATATTTGCTCAATTTTGATTAAAAATTTACTAATGTTTACAGTTCATTTCAGAGAATATTTTTATTTAATTTTGATTACTACATTATATAATTCTGCGAATGTGCCTTCAGATTGGTATTTTATTATCGCGTTCTCTGCATTTTAAAATCAATTTATATAACCATTTCCAACAAACAATTTTTTAAAACTAAGATAGTTTTAGCAAAAAATAGTATAGTGTAAAAATTTTATATGCACCTCCCAATTTTATTATTCAACTTATTCTCAAGGATAGATTGGGTTCAACTTCTGCTATATACCCGTAATTCAGTATACAAAGCAGTTTCTTTTTTAAGCAAGTAATTATAACCATTATGCATACATAAAAAACTATGAAAAGAAAAAAATACATAAAAAGTGGTTAGAAACTGAAATAAAGAGAACAAAACAAAATAAAAGTTGCAATAAAAAAAGTGGGTTGCCTGAATGTTGCCAGAAACGGCCGTTCCCTCTTTTTCCTCCGATTTCCTTCCAGATCCGCCTCTTGATATGGTAGGTAGCCGGATTGCTTTCCTGAAACTGCTGTTTCCTTGTTTGTTTCCGACACCCGCAAACCAGTTCTCAAATTACAAGAGGGTGGTGCGAATGTTGGCCAGAAGCCTTGCGAGCTCCCTTGTTTGTTTCGACACCGGTGCTGGGCGGCAAGAATGTTAGCCAGAAACCCCTGCCGGGCTTCCTTGTTGGTTTCTGACACCCATGCCTTTTCTCTCGGGGGCTCAGACTTCGAGGTCTGCCCCAAGGATTCTCGACTCGACAGATCCTTTTTCCGGGCTCGGCTTTCCGATAGCGGTTCCGAGCAAAACGATCCAGCCAACAGGAAATAGTATCAGCAGAAGGCTATAAGCGGCAATTGCTGCTACTATCGATTTTCCTGCAAGCTTTTTCAGAGTATCCATTGGTACTCCACCCCTGGCGTGGTTGTCTTTTATTGCTTGCGTCGTTTCGATAGGTGGGCAATTTTTACCCAGTCTTACCCAATGTCTTCGATATTGTGCGTAATACACAATAGCATACAATACTATACAGGTTCTGACTTATATAGATTTTCCAAAAATAATATTACAGTCTGTATATTTTTTATACTGATTAACAATGATAGATAAAAGGAGAGATTTTCATGTTTTCTAATATTCTTTCATATACATACCCTAAAATTACCATATTCTTCAAAACAATAATATATTTAAAGGTTTCGATAAGTCTCCCATAAGTCGCCGCAAAGTATCCTCTATCCTGAAAAAAATTCTTTTCCCTGAAAACTTTAAACACCATGCCACCCTAACCGATAAGTATACATGACAGGCAATTCTGATGAAACTGAACTAAAAAATGCATCTGATGTTTATAAAAAGACAAAAAGAGACAGCAAGAACATGCCAGATACTTTTACAGACAGCATGAATAAAAAAGACTCGGGACTTTCTCACCAGGGCTTCGAAAGCCAGGCAAATGTAGTTATAGTTCGCTATGGAGAGCTTGCTCTTAAAAGCGCGGGCATTCGAAACTGGTATGAGAAAATACTTATGAAAAATATCGCTTCAATGCTGGACTCAAGGGACATTCCATACTCCCTCATGCGAAGAGAATGGGGCAGGATATTTATTGAGACAAAAGATCCGCGTGCAGCAGACGCGGCAGCAGATGTTTTTGGAGTTGTTTCAACTTCTCCTGCGTTAATAACAGAACCGGATCTTGAGGGTGCGGCAGGGACCTGTGCCCTACTTGGAACAGATCTTATTAAGGAAGGAGAATCTTTTGCGATCCGAGCCAGAAGAAGTGGAAATCATTTATTCTCATCAGCTGATATAGGGAGAACATGCGGAGATGCTGTATGGAATGCACTTGAAAAAGAAGGAAAACATCCCAGAGTGAACCTTAGTTCTCCTGACAGGGAAATTTTTGTAGAGATGAGGCAGGATCTGGCTTACGTTTATTTGGAAACAATAAAAGGGGTGGGAGGGCTTCCCCTTGGCACCCAGGGAAATATGGTGGTGCTGATGTCAGGCGGACTGGACTCCCCTGTTGCCGCGTGGCTGATGATGAGGCGCGGCGTAATGATCACTCCTATTTACTGCAATAATTCTCCTTATGCAGAAGATGCGGCAAAGGAACGTGCTTTTGACTGTATCCGGCAGCTTCAAACCTGGGCTCCAGGGCATCAGTTCACGACTTATGAGATTCCCCACGGCCCAAACCTGAGATCCTTTATAGAAATGTGCCATAGAAAAAACACCTGTCTTCTCTGCAAACGCATGATGTACAGGGAAGCCTACGAGGTCATGAAAAAGGAAGGTGCAAGCGGAGTTATTACCGGCTCTTCACTTGGACAGGTAGCCTCCCAGACTGCTGCCAATATGCATGCCGAGATCTATCAGCTTGCTATCCCTATTTATCACCCCTTAATTGCCTTTGACAAAAACGAGATCGTGGATCTTGCCCGTAAAATAGGAACTTATGATATCTCTACAAGGTCAGCAGGAGGTTGTACTGCAGTCCCGGAGCGTCCAGAAGTCAAAGCAAACTATGACCTCATAGTTATTGAAGAGAAAAAACTTGATATTGAAACTCTGGTTAACAATGCTTTGAAAGCTGCAAAGGTCCTCAAGCTCTAAATAGACCTCTGACCTTTTGAATGAGAATTTGAGCTTTAAAAGTAGCTTTAATTCTCTAATATTATTATTTATGTCGGATTCAAATTTTATATATTTTTACAGTATACATTGCAAATTATAAAAAAATGAATCCTTTATATAAGATCCCTTACTTTTAATATTCTGGGCGTTATACTTCTTAATGGAATTCATAATCCAACCTCCAGTTCAATCCACAGGTTCAATCCACAGGTTCAATCCACAGGTTCAATCCACAATTACCAATTTGTAATGCAGTTAACGCCCATTTCTTTCTCAAACTGCAATCCGAAATACACTTATACATATTTTAAAGAACGATCGAAGACTTTCTCTAAAGCGAACTAATTTAAAAAATTATTTATTTCTTCTTCTGCTAATCTATTCTATGAATGGTTTTCCCCATCCAGATTCAAAAGCTTCTAGGGTACGAACAGTTTTATTTTTATTTACGATTACAAGTTTCCTGCTGATGACTGCCGGTTCTCTGTATATCGAAATATACCCGGAAAATCCGGGCAAAGGTGAATTTCTTATAAACACTGCAGGTCCTGTATTCTGGTTTTTCGGTGGCTTATGGTTACTGTTTAATGTAGTCACTATCTTAAATTCCAGACACTAAAATATATAGAATTTTTTAAACTGGTTGCTCCAGGCAAACTGTGATCTATGATATTGTTTAAGAAGAGGTTTGAGATGTATCCAGCAGGGTCAACTGTTTCCTTCCTGAACAGGCCTCCGCGAAATATTCTCATACTCGGGGAACGCTGAGCAATAAAACTCAGTTAAAATCTGAGTAATATATCTTTTTAAGAACACAAGTTAAATTTATGAGAAGGATATCAGCTCTAACTGAATACAGATTCTCTTTAAGGCTTATTGAGGAGTTTCATTCATCTTTACCTGAGCTTTCAGTCTCTTTTTTTTCAGCTCTGTGCTTATGGAGAGCCATTTCAATATTGCTGTGCAGGTCTTCTTCTTTGAAAGGCTTAGAAATATAACCTGCCGGTTCTGTCATTTTAGCCCTTTCAAGGGTTTCATCGTCAGTATAAGCGGTCAGATATAGTACAGGAATATTAAGGCGGGTTTTTATTTCACGGGCAGCTTCAATACCGTCCATGTCCCCTTTCAACATGATATCCATTAAAACAAGGTCTGCATTCGTCAGCTCTGCTTTTCTTATTGCTTCCTCTCCTGTGGACGCAGTACCCGGTACAGTGTAACCCAAATTTTTGAGTTTATTCCTGATATTTAGAGCGACGATGTTCTGGTCTTCAACAACCAGAATTTTTGCTTTTTTCATTGTATCTCCCCTTTGATACTGGATAAATTTTCAGATGACTGGTAGGGATCCTTAAACCAGATTTTGAACCTGGTTCCTGAATAACGTTCAAGTTCAATTGTACCCTCAAGCTGCTCGATAAGTATGTTTACGAGTTGCAGGCCCAGAGAGCTCGTGTTCCTGAAATCAACGTTTTCCGGAAAACCCAACCCATTGTCCGAAACTACCAGTGTGTACTGGATATTTTTGTCAACTGAACTCTTAGCACCAATATTATTAGTGCTATTACTTATATTTTTATTCCCGGAATTCTCTTCTGTCCTGCTGAGCTGGATGCGAATTTTTCCTCTTCTGCCTGAAGGAAACGCATGCTTCAGAGAATTGGATACAAGCTCATTAATAATTATCCCCAGAGGAACTGCAGTGTCCATTCCCAGAAAAACCTCTTCGATATCGAGCTGCATATCAACGTCCCCTTTTCTGACAATGTATGAGTGGAATAGATCCGCTGTCAGTTTCTGAAGGTAAGCCGAGAAATCCAGAGTCTCATTGTCTCTTGATCTGTACAGTTCTTCGTGGATTATTGCCATTGTGGCAACACGGTTCTGACTCTCACGAAAAGCTTCCAGAACTTCCTTATCATTAAATCTCTCGGCCTGAAGTTCAAGAAGGCTTGAAATAACCTGCAGGTTATTTTTTATCCTGTGATGTATCTCCTTTTTACGGATTTCTTCCACTTTTGCAAGAGATTCTTCAGCTTCTTTTTGTTTGCTGATATCATAGACCATCCCCTGCAATATTCTCTTTTTGCCTGCGGGATCGGAAACGTTCTGGAGAATCTCACGGATCCATCTTAATTCTCCATCCTTGTGCCTGATCCGGTATTCATGCTCTATGAAGAGTGAAGGATCATTTACCAATCTCTCCCTATTCTCAAAAAGCTTTTCCCTATCTACGGAAAGAACATTCTGGTACCAGCCAATTTTTCCGGTGATGAAATCCTCTCTTTTATATCCTGTAGTTTCTTCGATATTACCGTCTATGAGAAGCGGAGTAAAGTCAAGTCCCATCTGGAAAGCAATTCCTCTGAAATTCGTCATGAAGGACCTGTATCGCGCTTCACTTTCCTTCAGCTTTTCGGAGGCCAGTTTTATGCCCGTAATATTTTTCATTACGCCGAAAGCTTTTCGAATGCTCCCGTTTTTCTCCCTTAGATAAACACCGCTGTCTTCCAGATAGATATAGCTCCCATCTTTCTTTCTGAATCTGTATTCGGTACGGAATTTATTTTCTTTTTCCTGACACATCCTGAGTTCATTAAGTGCCCTTTCCCTATCTTCAGGGTGGATATGGTCCGCCAATGCGGCATTGTCGAATTTACTAAATTCCTCTATTGTATATCCTGTAACATCCTGGATAGCTCCTGCCCACTTGATATTTTTATCCCCATGATCGTGTTCGAATACTATCTGCCCTGTCTGTTCGGCAGCTATTCGGAACCTTTCTTCACTTTCCTGAAGTTTTTCCTGAGTATGTTTTTTCTCCGTAACATCTTTAATTACTCCGGCTGCTATATATGCGCAGCCTTTTTCATTTTTCAAGTAAATTCCTTCATCCTCAACATAGAAGTAACTTCCATCCTTTCTCCTGAACCTGTAGTTTTGGTGGAAATCTCCTCCATGCTGCAGGCAGTATTCGTGAGCATCTCTCACTCTCGGGAGGTCTTCCGGATGAATCAGGCTCATCCAGCCGTCAGTCCTGAATTTCTGGAATTCTTCACGACTATACCCTGTAATCTGAGGAATTGCACCTGCCCAATCAATTCTGTCGTCCCTGTAGTTATCGTAATACAGAAGCATTTTAGTTTTTTCTGCGATCAAACGATAGCGACTTTCACTTTTTTCCAGTTCATCGTGAGCAAGTTTCCTCTCGGTAATATCTTTTACTGCTCCGAGAACCCGGCATATATTTCCGCTCTCAGTTTTCAGAAAAATGCCGCCGTCTTCAACGCAAATATAGCTTCCATCCTTTCTTCTGAACCTGTATTCTTCAAGGTATTTCTCCCCATCTTTAATGCACCTGGTATGGGCTTTTACTATTTTTTCCAGGTCATCAGGATGAACATGCTGAGCCCAGACCTTAGGAGTAAAACCCTGAAACTCTTCAAAACTGTATCCTGTAAGTTCCTCTATTGCTCCGGTCCAGGAAATTCGGTTGTTTTCCATATCATAATCATAAACTAACTGCCCTGTCTGTTCTGCGATTATACGGAATCTTTCCTCACTTCGTTCAAGAACCTCTCTAGCAAGTTTTCTTTCCGTAGTGTCTTTTATTACCCCTACAATCCTGTAAACCCTGTTAAGATCGTCCTGAAGGTACACTCCGCGATCTTTTGCATAAAAGTAGATTCCATTTTTCTTTCTGAACCTGTACTCTTCAAGGTACTTCCCCCCGTTTTCCATACATTTTTCATGTGTTTTCCATGCCTTTTCGCGGTCTTCGGGATGGACGCCTTCTATCCAGTTATCCAGATCTACCTGCCTGAACTCTTCAGGGCTGTAACCTGTAAGTTCCTGTATTGCTCCTGCCCAGTAGATTTGCCCTGATTTTGGCTCACAATCGTAAACTAGCTGTCCTGTTTGCTCTGCAGCAAGCCTGTATTTCTCTTCAGTTTTCCGAAGAAATTTCTCAGCTTCTTTCCGCTGAGTAATGTCCAGCATTACACCCACAATCCCGGCAACTTTTCCAGAACCGTCTTCGTAAGTAGCTTTATGGAACAGGAAATCTCTAACCACGTCATCAGCGCAGATAACCGTGGTCTCATAGTAGTGGCTACCCCCATTTTCCAGAAGTTCCCTGTCGTGTTTATAATAAATCTCAGCCAGCTCTTTTGGGACTCTCTTCTGAAACTCCATGAATGAGTCCCCTATGACCATCTCTTTCGGAAGCCCCATTATTTGCCTGGCAAAACTCTCGTTACAGTTTACGTAAATCTCATTCAGATCCCTCTGGAACACAGGACTTGGAATGCTGTCAAGAAGTGTCTCAAGAAACTGAAGATTATTCCTGAGGGTTTTCTCAATATTTTCTCTCCCGGTCACTTCCTCTGTAAGTTTTTCATTTACTTCTATGTATTCAAGGGTCTTTAGTTCAGCCAGTTTTTCCAGTCTCTCATTCTGGAACCTGAGTTCCTCTTCAGCCCGCACCCTGCAACTGATATCAAATCCATAAATATCTACGCAGTCGTCTTCCGGGTCAGCGTAGAACATCAGAGAATACGTAACTTTCTCGATATTGATCTCAAGATGTTCAGGATCTTTCTGCGAGATGATTCTTTTGATATCGTTTCTTAGGGACTGAGGGAGCTCTTCTCCTTCTTTTATGCCCCAATGTTCAAGAAGAAAGCGGGCTGCTCTATTTGCATAAAGAACCTTTCCATTCATTTCTATCCTGAGAACAGGGTTAGGGTTCTCAGAAGGAGAATGCTTCAGTGTTTTTTCCTGCAGTCCTGTTGAGCTTTCCCGTTCTATTTCCCCAGCCTTTTCTTCTCTCTCGGGTAAGCTGTTACTTTTAATAAATACCAGTCCCCCTTTTACTCTTTGCCTGGTCTGTAGGTTTCAGAGCGAGAATCAATGTTTTCGCTTAAAAGCAGGGTTAAAAATAGCCTTTTGCGGATTTTCCCATTTTTCCGCTATTTATTCCCTTCAATCCCATACATCCGGGGCTTGATTTCAAAAAAATATAAGCTGGTCTATTATGGATCCCATTGTTTAAAAAGCATATGATGTGTCTCTGCATTTTGCAAAGTTCAGATTTGGATTGTTTGAGTTCAGTTTCTTCAAATATTCATTCAGAATGAAAAATTTAACTAACTTTTTATAAATAAATATTTTTGTATATTATTTCTTCAATAAAAACCTTATCAAAAGGGAAACAGAGAGAAAGTAAAACTCGGACGAATAGAAGCATAAAAGATCTCGTAACAGGAAAATTGAACTGAAATTTATTTTTAAAAGATACCTTTTGAAAGATTATTTATTTGATTATAGTGGCCAGGGGGAGCTTCAACTTTCCCTGGCCATCTGAGGGGGTTATTCTAGCGTGGGATGACCACACTAATATTTAAAAAGAGTTATTTGTATTTAATTCTTTCTTATTTTTATAAAGTTGTATTATAAACTAAAGTGCAAATAATGAGGTATAGAATGTACAGATTTACAAAACATATTAATTTTTTGCATTTAGAGGATTGCGGTGAAGAACAAAGAAAGATTATCTAAAACCCAATACTGTTAAAACCAATACTGTTAAAACCAATACTGTTAAAACCAGTACTGTTAAAAATCAATACTGCTAAAAATCAATAAACTAATATACCTGTCATAGTATTTTTATTTCAATCCAATTATTATTTACATCCATATTAATTCGTTTCTTCTCTTGTAGCTGAAAAAGCATTTAGCTAGAAGCATTTAGCTAGAGTCCGCCACTTCCAGAATAGCGGATTTTAATAGTCAAGAAAAAGAGATCATAGAGCAAATGGAAAATCTTCTTAGGTTAGCGCGAGTAAGTTTTAAGGCAAAGATGAAATCAAATATGCAGACATAAAGAAATTTTTGTCCTGGTATATCAAAAACCGGAGACATTATTGATGGGAAAAGATACTAGAGATTCTGGCATTGATATCATTGGAGATGTGCCCTGGGGAACGCACTTCTGCCAGTTCTACCAGACCAGGGAAGATTTGATCGATATACTCGTTCCTTACTTCAAAGCAGGGCTGGAAAATAACGAGCTTTGCGTTTGGATCGCTTCACAGCCTCTTGAAATCGAGGAAGCAAAAGGAGCTCTTAGAAAAGCTGTTCCTGATATTGATGTTTATCTGGAGAAAGGGCAAATGGAAATTGTCCCTTACACTCACGGGTATCTGAAGGAAGGTGTTTTCGATCCTGATAGGGTCGTAAATAGCTGGATTGAAAAAATCGATCATGCTATGGCAAGGGGCTATGATGGACTGAGGGCTGTAGGGGACAATCGCTGGCTGGAAAAAGAAGGCTGGAACGGTTTCATTGATTATGAAAATAAAGTGGATGTTATTATCGACGAACGTCATGTGATAGCTCTGTGCCCATATTATCTTGATATGTGCAGCACAGCCGAGGTTATTGATGTAGTCTCCAACCATCAATTTGCTCTGATCAAAAGGGAAGGAAAATGGGAGCGGATAGAAAATTCAGGAAGGAAGAGGGCGGAAAAAGAAGCTGTGCAGGCTGCAAAAGACTGGGAGCAAACCTTTGATGCTGTGCCGGACCTGATAGCTGTAATTGATAATGAATACAGGATTGTCCGTACAAATAGGGCTATGGCGGCAAGATTGGGGGTGACACAAGGAGAGTGCACAGTGTCAACCTGCTATCGTGTTATCCATGGGACGGACAAACCCCCCTCTTTTTGCCCTCATGAGCAACTGCCTAAAGATGGGGATAAGCATACTGCAGAGATTTACGAAGATTGTCTTGGTGGTTATTTCTCAGTAAGCACCTCGCCGGTACATGATTCGGACGGAAAACTTACTGGGAATATTTATATAGCCCATGATATCAACGAACGCAAACAGGAAGAGCACAGAATACGCAGATATAACCGCGTCCTTGAAGGAATAAATAAGGTCTTCAGCAATGCGGTGCAGGCAAAAAGTGAAGAAGAAGTGGGAAATGAATGTTTATCTGTAGCCCTGGAAGTGACTGGCAGCGAGTTTGGTTTCATTAATGAAATGGGTACCGACGGGCTGCTGTATGATGTTGCAAAAAGCAAGCTGGGATGGGAACGGTGCTTTATGTATGACAAGACAGGACATCGTCCTCAAAACGTTTTTGCTGTCCATGGCCTGTACGGCAGTGTCATCAACAGCGAGAAAGGCTTCTTTAGCAATGACCCCCAGTCACATCCCGACAGTATTGGAATTCCAGACGGGCATCCTCCAATCACATCGTTCCTTGGCGTACCCCTTATGCAGGATGGGAATACAATAGGTTTGATCGCTGTAGCAAACCGTGAAGACGGGTATAGCAGTGAGCAGCAGGAAGATCTTAAAGCTATCGCGCCCGCGGTAGTCCAGGCTCTACAGAGGAAAAAGACAGAACAGAAACGGAAGCAGGCTGAGAAGGCGCTGCAAGCAAGTGAAGAACGCTACCGGTCTCTATATGAAAACAGCCTAGACGGAATTTTTCTCACAAAACCTGACGGCACTATTCTATGTGCAAACCCTCAAGCGTGTCAAATGTTCGGCATGACCGAAGAGGAAATTATACTTGCGGGAAGAGAAAGTATGCTGGTCAACAACGAGAAGCTTGCGGCTGCACTTGAAGAAAGAAAACTAACCGGTAGGATGAGGGCTGAACTGACACACAGAAGAAAAGATGGATCAACTTTTGTCTGCGATACAACCTCCAAGCTCTTTGTAGATGCCGATGGTAATCTAAATTCAAGTCTGATCATTAGAGACATCTCAGAACGCAAGAAGACCGAGGAGGCTTTACGGGCTAGTGAAGAAAAATTCCGGCAGATAGTAGAGACCGCAAATGAGGGAATCTGGTTAATTGACAGTAATGAACGAACTGTCTTCATCAACCGGAAGATGTCCGAAATGCTGGGATACAGTATTGAGGAAATACTGGAACAGTCTCCCCGAAAGTTCATGTCGCCGGAGTTTCACGAAAAGTTTAATAATCGACTGCGTGAGCACATACAGAGAGTTAACCAGCAAGTAGTCGACTACAGGTTCATCCGGAAGGATGGTTCGGAACTCTGGTGCATTGTTTCCTCCAGTTCATTGTTTGATGGCCTTGGAAAATACACAGGGTCACTTGCTATGATCACAGACATTACAGAGCGAAAAAAAGCAGAAGAAGCTCTTAAAAAAGCACACGAAAATTTGGAAGAAAAAGTAAAAGAACGTACAGAAGAGCTGGAGAAGGCTTATGAATCATTGAAAGCAAGTGAGACAGGTCTTGCTGAAGCTCAAAAGATGGCTCATATTGGGAACTGGGAATGGGATATTGCAACAGATAATGCATACTGGTCTGAAGAAATGTATCGTATTTTCAAACGTGATCCTAAAAAATTAGCACCATCTATAGGTGAATATTTAAGTTATGTTCATCCCGACGACCTGGATCACTACTGTAAAGTCAATGATTATACAACAAATATACGTACTTCCGGGCTTGATTTTAGAATTGTTTTAGATAATGGGGAAGAACGTACACTCCACATAAAATCAGATTTTATTTATAATGATGAAAATTTCCCTATTCGAGTAAAAGGAATAATTCAAGACATTACTGAACGTAAAAAAACAGAAGAGAAAATTCAGATACTGGCGAATGCTATTGAATCGTCGAGTGATGCCATTATAACTGTGTCTCTTGAAGGTATCATTACGAGCTGGAATAAAGCGGCAGAGCAGGTTTATGGCTATTCGGTTGAAGAAGTTCGGGGAAAAGACGCATCTATCCTGGCTCCGTCCAATCTACGTGACGAAACAAAAAAATTAACTGAAACGGTTATAAAGGGAGAAAAAGTCCACCAGTATGAGACTTTACGGTTAAGAAAGGACGGTACTCTTATAAATGTTTCAATTACTCTTTCTCCTGTCTTTGACGTTACAGGAAGGCTTGTGGCAATCTCAGGTATTGTAAGAGACGTTACTGAGCGTATCAGGGCGGAAGAAGCTCTGCGTGAGAGTGAAGCGCGCATGCGCCTATTTTACGAATCGGATATGCTCGGCGTGTGTTACTATAGTCTGGACGGTTCAATCACCGATGCCAACGACAGGTTTCTGGAAATAGTCGGCTACACGCACGAAGACTTGCAGGCAGGAAAGGTAAACTGGAAAAAGATGACACCGCCTGAGTACCGTTCTCAGGATGAGCAAACTATCGCAGAACTGAAAAATACCGGCTTAAAAGGACCAAAAGAAAAAGAATACCTCCGTAAAGATGGCTCACGCGTGCCTGTAATTATTGGGGCAGCTACTTTCAATAAGGTGTGTAACGCAGGCACAGCTTTCGTTCTCGATATTACCGAGAATAAAAAGACACAGAAAGCTCTTGCAAATATTGAGATTACCCGCAAGAAAGAAATTCACCACAGAATTAAGAATAACCTGCAGGTTATCTCTTCCCTTCTTGACCTTCAGGCTGATAAGTTCAATAATCCGAAAGTTATCGAGGCTTTCAGGGAAAGCCAGAACAGGGTTGTATCTATGGCTCTTATCCATGAAGAACTTTATAAAGGAGAAGGAACCGATACACTAAACTTTTGTGAGTACATTAAAGAGTTAGCTGAAAATCTTTTTCGAACTTACAGCCTAAATAGCAAAAACATCCACCTGAAAATGGATCTGGAAAAAAATGCATTCTTTAACATGGACGTTGCTGTCCCATTAGGAATAATTGTTAATGAACTCGTTTCCAATTCCCTCAAACATGCATTTAAGGGCAGGGACAGAGGAGAGATCCAGATCGAACTCCGTAGAGAAGAAAATGGAGAACACAAAAAAGAAGGCAATAAGATTACAAGCTTTGTTTTAACCGTTTCAGATAATGGAATAGGCATTCCTGAAAATCTTGGCATCCATGATCTCGATACTCTTGGCATGCAACTGATAAGCGCTCTTGTAGATCAATTAGATGGGAAGCTTGAACTGAAAAGGGGTAACGGAACCGAATTCGCTATAAGGTTCACAGTAAATGGACTCGGCGGGATTTGAACCCGCGGCCTTTACGTTGCGAACGTAACGATCTTCCCCTGATCTACGAGCCCTTTTACGAAAAAGAGAATGATGAAAAAAGTTTTCCGGAAAATATTATCCGGCTCTTTTTTCCTTCTCAGATGCGGTAGGCTTCCAGAACCTGAACGTTCTCGACGCCGGAAACCTTTGCAAAGGCTTCTTCTGCAGGTTCGGTTCCGCCTTCTTCGTCATTAACGATTAATGTTACAATCAGAGCCTTCAAGCCAAAAGCGATAGGCTCCTCAACAATATCTCCGTGAAGGTCTGCCCCTGCAGGAATTACGGCTTTTATTTTCTCTTTCAATTCTGCAAGGTCGGTTTCAACGCTTTCTGGCATAATCTTAATTTTTGCTGCGACGTCACCCATTTCAATCCCTCTCTATGATTAATACTATTATCCTTCTACCAGTTTCAAGCTGTTCTTACAACGTATGCGGATTTTCTGGCACTCTATCCGAAATCACGGAGCTTTGAATCCGCACTTCGGACAGGTATATACATTGCCCTGCTGCCTGCAGCTTGTGCATCTTCCGATCTCTGCTCCGCACTGGGGGCAGGGGAACTTTACATAGCCTTTCTCCACAAGACGGATCCCGCATGAGGTACAGTATTCAACTTTCTCTGCTGACATTTTTCTTCTCCTTAATTATTCCTTATAGCGAACTGTAATGAATTAACCGGTGAATCAGGCACCTTCCTTAAGCTTCAGTATCCTGCTTTTTCGGCACCTTTATTAACATCAATAAATCTGATGAACTGAATGTAATGATGCTTTTTGGACACGGTTTGCTTCTCTCCCTAGTCATATACGATATACAATTTAAATATTCCCCTTTACCGCCGTACAGGGCACAGGCTTCCCGTACATCGCCTGAATTATCCTTTCTGGGAATTTTCCATTTATAACTATGCACTCCATTCTGTTTTTCTGAAGAAATTCAGGCAGAGCAGGGTCAATGCAGCTCTCAAAATTTTCAGATAAATCCGATGTAAAAGTTTCTCTAATCAGTTTTCCTTCCCTGAATATCCCGTCAACATCCGTGGCCTTAATAAATAAGGCTCCTGTCTGCTTAGCTACCCAGGCAGCAATCGTGTCCGATGTTACCTTCCATGAGTGGGGTAAAGGGTCTTCTGCCTTCAGCAGTCCGTAGGGAAAAAGAATTGAAACGCCGGGAGGCAATTCTTGTATTGAATCCGTTCCTGCTGCATGGCTTTTATCCTGCAGATAAAAGGCATATTGTTCCATGCCAAGTATAGCCATCCAGTGAGCGGCATCGTCTCCGAGACCAAAGCTCTCATCAGCTCTTCTTACGGCATCAGCGAAAATTCCTCCTCCAGGCACTATAAGTATGGAGAAGGATGTTTTTTCGGGATGCTTTATATCCGGAGCAGTACCCTGGCTTCCTGATCCGAATTCATTTATGAGCCTGTTCACAAGTTCCGGAGCTTCACGGATCAGGCTTCCCCCTATTTTAATGACCACTATCATAGGCTTCATTTATAATTCATATCCGTTGCAGTTTTTCCATAGCAACTTTCGGTTCAGTTCTTACTCCTTCGGGACACAGGTTTTTACAGCCTCAGTTTCTTAATGTTTCGGCTTCCAGCAAGCGGGCGGCAGCATATGCCGGAAAGACCTTTGAGATATCTTCTCCCCAGTGCCCGGCAACTGAAACATATTCATATCCAAGCCTTTCTGCGGCTTCTGCTATCAGAAATTCTCCAAGGCCCGCTGCTGCAATCTTATTAAGTCCATTCCTTTTTGCAACTTCAGAAATAGACTCAGCAAGGGTAGAAACCTGTTTTTCATTTACCTGCTCTGCAATCTCGTATATCTCCTGCTCCCTTACCTCTGAAAGGTCTGCACAGACCAGCCTTGCAATCCTGCGCATGGAATCTATTCTGCTCCTGCCGGCGCCGTCAGCAGTTTCACAGGTGTACGTGTCTTCATTGATTTTTCCGAGTATTAAATAAGCGTCTGCTGTCGTTGCAAAGAGTTCAGAGGATGTTCTGCAAATGCCTTTTTCAAGTTTTACCTTTTCAAGAAGTGCAGCAAGGTTAGTCCTGAGAGTGCCTGCATAAACAAGTTCACTCCTTAACAGTCTTTCGAAGTCCGTAAGGCCTGCTCTATGTTCTCCTGATATAATCGGAATAATATCGCTTGTGGTACTGCCGACATCAACAAAAACACAGTCTCCGATCTCTTTTCCTATCAATCTGGCTGAGGCTGCCCAGTTTGCGGCAGCAAGCTCTCTCAGGGAATCGGTTTCGCTCTGGAACCTTCCCTGGCTGTTAATATATGAAACTCTTTCAGGGCCGAAAGCAGAATCAACAGTTTCTTTTATGAAGAGGATGCCCTGCTCTTTGTCTTCGAAGCAATCGGCAAGTTCTCCAGTCATTACAACAGCAACTTTTTCAGGTTTCAGCCTTTGCGAGATTTCTTTTAAAACTTCCGGAAGCCTGGTATTCTTCCAGAGTGGCAGGTAATGAAGTTCCACAACAGTTCCGTCCGAGGAAGCAAGTTTTGTGTTTGCCCCTCCAATGTCAATCCCTATAATTTTTGAATACATTTTAATTCCTTTCCGTGTTTTTTCCAGGTTCCGAATATCACACATGTAATTATCCATATATTCCCCTGTCATTCTCCATGTTTTCCCGGGTCTTCAATTCTTCCCAAAAAGCTCTCCCAGCATATCTTTTGAGAAGTGATACTCCCCCTCGATCTGCACGGAATCAGGGAGTGTTCCGAATCTGTTCATAAGAAGAAGTTCGCCTATTTCTTCCTTCATGACCCTGCTGACCCCGAATATTGAGGCTGTGGGTCTTGGATTTACATCCACGACATAAGGAAGATCGGAAAGCACAATATCCACACCTACATACCCGAAGCAATCAAGGCATTTTACTGTAGAGATTGCAGCCTCATAGAGTTCGTCTTTTCTGGAAGTATGATAAGGGGTAAGGCTGCCGTTATATTTTATACCCGAAACCCCGGTTTCCTCAGGATTTTTTCCTTCCCTTCCCTCTTTTTCATTAAACTCGATGAACTGGCGGTTTACAGTAAGTGGAAGCGGCTTTTTTCCTGCAATAAGGCTTACGCTCAGATGTTCCCCTTCGATATATTCGCTTGCGATGAATTCCCCGGAATTTTCGAACTCTGTAACCAGATATGTTGCCTCTGCCCCGCACCCGAACCTTGGCTTTAGAACATACTTTTTTCCCTCTTTGGCTTCTTCAGCAATCTCAGGAGCATTAATTCCCGCTTTTTTCAGGATTTCCGTACACAGGAGTTTGTCTGCACAGCATGCTGCAGATTCAGGAGAGCACCCCAGGTTTACGGTATTCTCTTCAAGTATCCTGTTCAGTTCAGGAAGCATTCCGTCGGGAGCAATAAGCAGTCCGGCATCACACTTTTTTGCTTCCCGTTCAATTACCTGCCTGAAGTTCTCAGCCGTTGATCTCAATGCCGTACCTGCACCTATTTCCACTCCCGCAGCAGGATAATACACCTCATGTCCTACACGGACAAAGCTTTCGGCAAGCGTTTTCAACATAGCTGCCCCTTCAGGGATAAGGGACTTTTCAATATCCGTACCTACAGCGAATTCTGCAATCAGGATTTTCATCGGAAAAGAAAAACCCGGTCATTTTATATTATTTTTTGTCTCGCCCGAGTCCCGTCTCGGGAGGACGGTGTCCTTTTCGCTCGCTCCGCTTCGCTCAAGAGGACTAATTTATAAGTTATAGAGTAAACTGGGGCTCAAGAGGACTAAACTATGGATTAATATTAATTTGCTGAGCGCAGAAGAATTACATACACACACTCCTAACCACCCAATATCATTCACCATACTGAATCATCCCTGTCCCGCTCGACGAATGAAAGAGATCTTTTTTCCTCTCTTTTTGGAGGGCCTCCAGACGGGCGCGATGAGCATTTATAAGATATGAAATTAAGTCCTCAAACGTCATTATGAAATTTTTAGAGTTATGCAGGAAGAGACAGGGTAATAGAAAGTCAGGTAAATCAATATATGAATGAATATGAAGGAAAAAGGGAAGCTAAGTAATCGAGTAGGAGATTTAAGTAAAGGTTTATATAATTTATATAGTTTATAGCTTAAAAAATAAACATTACAATAATTAATGGTGGCTGGTAAAATAAACAGCAGAAATCCGAATTCCCAGTCTTTGTTTGAAAATCCTTTTGTCAAAACCCTTTCTATTGCGGTTCTTCTGGGCATATTCCTGGTTGATATGGGGCTAGGGTTATTTGATATATTCTCTACGAAATCGAGTCCTCTGCCTTCGGCGTTTGTACTCATGATCTTTGCCGTGATGTTTATCGGCGGAATGGTCTTTTATGAGAAACAGGGGCTTAACACTGTAAGCTCCCTTATAGGAGGAACGTTTGCAGGTTTCGGGCTTTCCTTCGTGTTTGTCACTCTCGTGGGAGGCGTTCAGTTTGCTTTAGGCGGAGGAATTTCTGCTATTGGGTGGGAACAGGTAATTTCGGCAGTTGCTGCTTGCATGATTGCAGGAATCATAATGCTGAAAGTACTATCTTATAAACTTGAGAACCACTTTTACTGACTTTCCTTTTTTTCTTCTTTCTAAAAAGGATCTACTATTAATCCAATAGAAAAGTATTTATAGAATTACAAACAATCACAGATCAGGACGAGCGAAACCGTTAGAATAATTTCATGGGGATTGATAAATGAAAAAGTCCAGTAAAAAGGAAAATATGAATTCCAAAGAAGAAAACCAGACAGAGGCTGAAAGTTCCGAAGCCCGGAATTCTGAGTCTTCGGCTGGAAAAGCCGGTGAAACAACAGTAAGTCCTGAAAACGAACCTGTAAGTTCCGAGGCTGAAAAAAGCCCTGAGGCTGCTTGCAGGGAGGAAAACGAACTTCTAAAGGACCAGCTTTTCCGGCTTGCAGCGGATTTTGATAACTTCAGAAAACGGACCGCCCGTCAGATGGAAGAAAACCGGAAAGCTACGCTTGAACAGGTACTTCTTGACTTTGTTGAAGTGACCGATAATTTCGACCGCGCTCTGAAATCTGCAAGGACTGCAGAGGATATGGGCTCAATAGTAAGCGGAATAGAGCAGCTTTCAAAGCAGTTCTTCTCTATCCTGGAAAAGTACGGGCTTGAAAGGATAAAATGCGAAAAGGCAGGCGAGTTCGATCCTCACAGGCATGAAGCTATCCAGCATATAGAAACCTCCGAAGTTCCGGATAACACCATCGTTGATGTTTACAAACATGGATATGCTTTGAACGAGAAGGTTGTCAGACCCGCTCTGGTTTCAGTAGCAAGAAGCCCAGAAGAGGCAGAGAAATAAATTTCAGTTACTTAAAAATAAATTTACGTCTAAACCAGGTTTACGTTTAGTCCCGGACCTGGATTAAAAATTCAAGATTACATTCAGTTCTTAAACGCAAAGTAAAGCTCTGTAACCCTGTAAGTAACAGAAGAACTTTATTAAATAACTTGAATTAGTAATTTAATAAAAGATAATCTGCTAACCTCTCAGGCTAAATAAATTAACCAAACTGAATAATTTACTGAGTCCGGATAATTTAACCAATTAATAGAACTAATTGGTCAGATTAAGTAAATTTATTAATTATCTTTACTGAGCAATTTAACCGGAAACATAACTGTCTAATCTAACTTACAACTATTAGATAATCTAAGTATAATTTAATTGATAATTAACTATGAGGATATAATATGGCAAAGATACTGGGTATTGACCTTGGTACTACCAACTCATGTGTGGCAGTGATGGAAGGCGGGGAAGCTGTTGTGATTCCGAATGCCGAAGGCAGCAGGACAACTCCTTCAGTTGTCGGGTTCTCCAAGAAAGGTGAGAAACTCGTGGGACAGGTCGCAAAGCGGCAGGCAATTTCAAACCCGGAGAACACCGTTTATTCAATAAAAAGGCACATGGGGGAAGCCAACTACAAAGTTACGCTTAACGGGAAAGCATACACCCCGCAGGAAATTTCTGCGATGATCCTCCAGAAGCTCAAAACAGATGCGGAAGCTTATCTCGGAGAAACACTCAAACAGGCTGTCATTACAGTTCCTGCTTATTTCAACGATGCACAGAGGCAGGCTACAAAAGATGCAGGCTCAATTGCAGGGCTTGAAGTCCTGAGAATCATAAACGAACCCACAGCCGCATCCCTTGCTTACGGGCTTGACAAAGGAGATGTAGACCAGAAGATCCTTGTCTACGATCTTGGAGGCGGAACCTTTGACGTATCCATTCTGGAACTCGGAGGCGGAGTCTTTGAAGTGAAGTCCACAAGCGGAGATACCCACCTCGGAGGCGACGACTTCGACCAGCGGATTATGGATTACCTTCTTGCAGAATTTAAGAAAACCGAAGGAATCGATCTCTCCAAAGATAAAGCTGTACTCCAGCGCCTGAAAGATGCTGCCGAAAAAGCCAAAATCGAGCTTTCGGGAGTTGCAAGCACAAACATCAACCTCCCCTTCCTGACAGTCGGTCCTGATGGGGAACCAAAGCACATGGATGTCGACCTGACAAGAGCCCAGTTCCAGAAGATGACTGAAGACCTCCTGGAAAAGACCCTTGTATCCATGCGCCGTGCACTCAGCGATGCAAAGCTTACACCAAATGATCTTGACAAAGTAATCCTTGTCGGAGGCGCAACAAGGATGCCTGCCGTTGTCGAACTTGTGGAAAACTTCACAGGCAAGAAACCCTACAAGAACATTAACCCTGATGAAGCAGTTGCAATCGGTGCAGCTATTCAGGCAGGAGTCCTTGGCGGAGAGGTAAAAGACGTCCTTCTGCTAGATGTTACTCCCCTTACCCTTGGTATTGAGACCCTCGGAGGCATTGCAACCCCGCTCATTCAGAGGAACACAACCATTCCGACCAAAAAGAGCCAGATCTTCTCAACTGCTGCTGACAACCAGCCCTCAGTCGAGATCCACGTCCTGCAGGGAGAGCGCGGAATCGCTTCCGAAAACAAGACCCTTGGAAGGTTTACTCTTGACGGCATACCCCCGGCTCCGAGAGGCATCCCGCAGATCGAGGTCGCATTTGACATTGACGCAAACGGGATTCTGCACGTGAATGCAAAGGACCTGGGTACAGGCAAGGAGCAGTCTATTTCCATTAAGAAACCCGGCGGGCTTTCTGACGCCGAAATCGAGCGCATGGTCAAGGATGCGGAACTCCATGCCGAAGAAGACAGGAAGCGCAAAGAGGAAGTCGAGACCAGGAATAATGCCGAAGCTCTTATCAATGCCGCAGAAAAGACTATTAAGGAAGCAGGAGACGTAGCCACCGAAGACCAGAAGTCAAAAGTCAATGCTGCAATTGAAGACCTGAAGAAGGCCCTTGAAGGCAAGGACGCAGAAGACATTAAGGCAAAGACCGAAGCCCTTCAGGAAGCCGTGTACCCGATCTCAACAGCCATGTACCAGAAAGCCCAGCAGGCTGCTCAACAGGCTGCTGCAGGCGGTGAAGGCGGCACTGATGCAAGAGGTCCTGATGAGAATGTTGTTGACGCCGATTATGAAGTAGTTGACGACGAAAAGCGTAAGTAAGTAAAGAAGAATTAGATAGAGAAATATGCCTGGGAATTCTCAGGCCTGACCGGAAACCTGTGAACAGGTTCCGTCTCCTTTATTTTTTTAAAACAACAGGGAATCCTGATGGCTACCACACGTGACTATTACGAAATTCTCGGATTATCCAAAGATGCTTCAGTCGAGGATATAAAAAAGACATACCGGAAGCTTGCCCTGCAGTACCATCCTGACAGGAATAAGGAGCCTGGGGCTGAAGAAAAATTCAAAGAAATATCCGAGGCTTACGCCGTTCTTTCAGATACAGAGAAAAGGGCTCAGTACGACCGCTTCGGACATGCGGGAATCGATAATCAATACAGTGCAGAAGACATTTTCCGGGGCGCGGACTTTGGCGGGTTCGGAGACATTTTTGAAATGTTTTTCGGAGGCGGCAGAAGAGGAGGTCCCATGGCTCCCAGGAGAGGGTCGGACCTCCAGTATGACCTTTATGTAACCTTCGAAGAAGCTGCTTTCGGAGTCCGTAAGGATATCGATATTCCAAGGACAGAAAGATGTTCTGCCTGTGCGGGCACTGGAGCAAAAGAAGGTACAAGCCCGAAACGCTGTCCTACCTGTGGCGGCACAGGACAGATTCGTACTACCCGCTCAACTCTGGGAATGCAGTTCGTGAGCACCACAGCCTGCAGTACCTGTCATGGCAGAGGCCAGATAATTGAGACCCCGTGTCCGGTCTGCAGCGGAGCAGGCAGAGTCAGGAGCAGGAGAACGATATCAATCAACGTACCTGCAGGAGCAGACTCTGGTATGACCCTCAGGCTCAGCGGAGAAGGAGATGCAGGAGAACCGGGAGCACCTTCCGGAGACCTTTACATTATTATCCATGTAATGGAACATAAATATTTCAAGCGGGTCGATTACGATGTGATCTCCGAACTGTCAATATCCTTCACCCAGGCTGCACTCGGAGCGGATGTTATGGTTGATACCCTCTATGGCCAGGTCAAAATGAACATCCCTTCAGGGACTCAGACCCATTCCGTATTCAGGCTCAAAGATAAAGGTATACAGCGCCTGCACGGGCACGGCAAAGGGGACCAGCTCGTAAGGGTAATAGTCAAGACCCCTACTAAGCTTACCCAGGAACAGAAAGAACTCCTTCGCCAGTTCGAATACCTGAGCAACGGAAAAAAATCCGAAGCAGAGGAAAGGGGCAAAGCTGAAAAGCAAAAAAGCGAGAAATCCAAGAAAAGCAAGGGACTTTTCGAAAAGGTAAAAGATGCCTTTGAGAGTTGAAAATAATATCTCTGGCTCATATTTACCCATTAATCTGGTATTTCTCAGATTTCTACTTCTTTTTCTTTTTTAACCTTTTTTGATTATAATTCTTCTTAAAGGATTGTTTTTTATTTAGATTCTTTCCTGGACCGGGAGCTTGAAAAACATTTATATACACCTGTTTAATTCTATGTCTAGGAACCATAGTTATTTCGTAAAAGCATAGATTTAAGAAATTCTGGTTTGCAAAAAGTTTAATTTCCAGAGATGGTCAACACGCTGAGAAACTTTGCTTCAATTTATCGTGCTTCAATTTATCATATATCAGGCATCACTTTAAACTTTAGTGCTATGTCCGATATCTTCTTTATGTTTGTTTTAGCGTTATTTACTTTAAACATACTTACTTTGACTTTAATTGTTTTCACACCGGTTATTCTGGTTCTGGTTCTTTTTACTTCAATTGGTTTTATACTTACCATTCCTATAATCATGATTTCTTGTTCAATTATTTCCTCAGTGGTAGATTCATTAAAAACAGTTTTTTTGAAGGTGTTCTATGAAGGCTGTAATTATTGGTGCAGGGGAAGTAGGCTATCATATTGCAAAAGCACTCTCTCCTAAAAACGATGTGGTAATTATAGAGAAAGATGAGGAAGCATCAAAAAGGGCAGACGAACTTGACGTGCTCGTAATTGAAGGAAACGGCGCAAATGCGGAAATCCTTTCAAAAGTCCTGCAGAATGCTGACCTTCTTGTAGCTGTCACAGGCGTTGATGAGGTTAATATTGTTGCCTGCATGACTGCAAAGCTGATTACAAAGAACAAAAACGGCTGGAAGGATACAAAAACCATAGCAAGGGTCAGTAATCCCGATTACATAGATTCCCCGGTTACATCAAGGGCTCAGGTCGGTGTTGATCTTATGATCTGTCCTGAACTTGCACTGGCCTCGGAAGTTGCTGATATACTCTCAAGCCCCTCAGCAATAGATGCGGAAATGTTTGCCGAAGGAAAAGTAAGAATGACTGAGTTTGCAATAAGTCCCGAAAGCAAACTCGTAGGAAAGCATATGCAGGACCTCAGGCTTGCTGACTGCTGCATTGTCAGTGCGGTTTTCAGAGAAGATGAGATAATAATTCCTCACGGAGACGACTTAATCAAAGCAAACGACCACATGGTAGTTGTGGGTAAGCCGGAAGCTATGGAAAATCTGGAGAACGTTTTCGGAAGCCAGGTGCCCCACAGAACAAGAATTCTTCTTATCGGCTGCGGGATCGTAGGTTTTTATCTGGCAAAGCTGATCGACAGAGAGAACAACGCTGACCTGAGAATTATTGAACACAGAAAGGGGCGCTGCATAGAAGTGGCTGAGGCTCTGGAAAATGCACTTGTGCTCAACGGGGACGGCACTGATGTCAGCCTTCTCAGAGAAGAAAATATTGAGGACATGGACGTTGTTGTTGCGGTTACGGACAGCGACGAAAAGAACCTCCTCTGTGCTCTGCTTGCAAAGCAGCTCGGAGCCAAAAAAGTGATTGCAAGGGCTGACCGCTCGGACTATCTGCCTCTTTTTGAAATGGTCGGGATAGACATGGCTGTAAGTCCCAGGGAAGCGACCGTAAATGAGGTCCTCAAACTTACCATGGGAAAAGGTATACAGACACTCACAACTATCGAAGGCGAAAAAGCCGAAATCATAGAATACACAGCTTCCGAGAGATCAAAAATTGTAGGCAAGCCTTTAAACAAAGTAAAGTTCCCGAAAGGATCTCTTATCAACATGGTCGTGCGCGGAAAAGAAACTATAATTCCAAGAGGGGACTTCGTAATTAATAACGGAGACCGTGTAGTTATTTTTTCAATGGCTTCAGCTGTTTCTGAAGTAGAAAAATATTTCAGGTAAATTTTACGAGATAGGAGTGATTTTTATAGATAATAAAGCTGTTTTTAATGCATTGGGGAAAATTCTAATACTTCTAGCTTTTACAATGCTTGTTCCCCTTTTAGTGGCTCTATACTATCAGGAGCCTCTGAAGCCTTTTATTGTTTCTATTCTCGTAACTCTCCTTGCGGGTTTACTCCTTACACGTATCAAAGGTCGTGCCGAATGGCAGCAGAAAGAAGCTCTTGCCATTGTGGCTCTGACATGGCTTGCAGCGGCTATCTTTGGCGGGATTCCTTTCCTTTTCGAAGGAGTGTCCTTCATTGACGCCGTGTTTGAAACAATGTCCGGTTTTACTTCAACAGGTTCGACAATTCTTGTGGATATAGAAAGTTATTCTAGAAGTCTTCTTTTCTGGCGGTCTTTTACCCAGTGGCTTGGAGGCATGGGAATTATCGTACTTTTCATTGCCATCCTGCCCAAACTGGGAGTTGCCGGCCGTCAGCTTTTCCGAGCAGAAGCTCCGGGCCCTACCGAAGATAAGCTCAAACCCCGGATAAAAGATACGGCAAAAATCCTGTGGGCACTTTATATCCTGATTTCTGCTATTGAAGTTGTGGCTCTTATGCTTGCAGGGATGTCACTTTACGATGCCCTTACGCATACTTTTGCCGGTATGGCTTGCGGAGGTTTTTCTCCGTACGGGGCCGGAATCGAAGCTTTTAACAGCCCTCTTATCGAGTTTATTCTCACGTTTTTCATGTTTGCAGCCGGAGCGAACTTTGCTCTCTATTATAGGGCGATTTTTATTGATAAGAACTTTATTCTTAAAGACGAGGAATTCAGGGTCTATACTTCTATTCTTCTGGGCTTTACAGGCTTGCTTACTCTGGTTCTGTACAAGGACATGGAATTTTCTCTTTTCAATTCTTTCCGCTATGCTATATTCCAGATTACTTCCATAATGACAGCTACGGGCTTTGCTTCAACTGATTTTAATCTGTGGAAAGATTCGGCAAAGATTCTGATTCTTGCAGTCATGTTTATCGGAGGCTGTGCAGGTTCTACGGGTGGAGGCATGAAGGTTGTGCGTTTTCTGCTCACGTTAAAGTATGCGAGAAGAGAACTGTTTAAGTTTATTCATCCAAGACTTGTCAGACCTATCAGATTCAACAATAAAGCAGTACCGGATGATATTTTACAGTCCATACTCTCTTTTGTTGTGATTTACATATCAGTTTTTATCTTCAGTGCAATGCTTCTGACCTTGCTTGGGGTCGATATGATCAGTTCTATTACCGCTTCGATCGCGACTCTCGGAAATATAGGGCCTGGATTTAATCTCGTCGGGCCTGTGGCAAACTTTGAAGGGCTTCCTGCCCTGGGAAAAATTATCCTGATAAACAACATGTGGGTCGGCAGGCTTGAAGTATATACTGTACTGGTTCTCTTTACGAGTGATTTCTGGCACTCCTGAAAGGAATTTTCTCCATGGCTTCAGCTACTTGGAAGTCGAAAAAAATATTTCAATTATCGCATTCTTTGAATCAGGGAACATGAAAACACCATAAAGAACCCTAAAGAAATGTCAATTATACCAATTTTATCTGCTTATACAAAGTATACAAACACAAGATTCTTTGAAACTTTCAGGATTTACTGTGACGTTTTTATCAACTATGATTATTATGCAGATGTATTTTCCTGCCAAGTTATGGAAACAAATTGCACTTTTCAGAAATAATACATGAAATTGAGGTTAATGAAACATTATCAACTGAAATTGCAAGTCAAATAAAAATGAAAATACTTAGATATTACAAAATGGCATCTTTACGATGATACAATTCCTTGTTTAGAAAGAGCAATAAGTAAAGGTTATGAAAATGTAATAGTTTCAAACCATGTACCTGAACTATCCGGTTTGGTGAAAGATTTAGGAATAAGTAAATATTTCTACATTCCACTATTTCTTAGAAATCCTCCTATTTACGTCTTCTTTTTTCCAAAGACTACTTAAGCAAGCAGAGTAATCTATCTGGAGATAGTCTTTTTTCGAGGAAATCTTATGAAAGCAGTAATTATAGGGGCAGGCCAAGTAGGATTTCATATCGCAAAATTTCTTTCCTTAACACATGATGTAATTGTCATCGAAAAAGATGAGGACGCACTGAGACGGGCTGATGAGCTGGATATTCAGGTTATGGAAGGGAATGGCGCAAATGCCGATATCCTCGCAAGTATTCTTCCGAGTACGGATATTCTCGTTGCGGTCACCGGAGTTGATGAAGTTAATATCGTCGCCTGTATGACTGCAAAACTTATTATAAGATCTCATGGCTGGAAAGATACAAAAACCATAGCAAGAGTCAGCAACCCTGACTACATCGATGTGCCTGTTACTTCCAGAGCTCAGGTAGGTGTGGATATTATGATATGCCCTGAGCTCGCTCTCGCCTCGGAAGTTGCCGAGGTACTTTCAAACCCCTCTGCAATAGATGCGGAGATGTTTGCCGGGGGCAAGGTCCAGATGATAGAGTTTGCAATCCGTCCTGACAACAGGCTTGTGGGAAAGCATATGTATGATCTCAAGCTTGATGACTGCTGCATTGTCAGTGCGATTTTCCGAGAAAACGAAATAATCATCCCTCACGGAGATGATTTGATCAAGGCAAACGACCACGTAGTAGTTGTGGGCAAGCCAAAAGGTATGGAAGACCTTGAAGTTGTTTTCGGGAACAAAGAGCCTCACAGAAATAGAATTCTCCTTATTGGCTGCGGAATTGTGGGCTTTTATCTTGCCAAAATTATAGATAAAGATGAGAACGCAGATCTCAAGATTATTGAATATAGGAAAAGCCGCTGTATAGAAGTGGCTGAAATACTGGAAAACGCCCTTATACTCAACGGAGACGGTACTGATGTCAGCCTTCTCAGGGAAGAAGACATTGAGGATATGGATGTTGTTATTGCAGTTACGGACAGCGACGAAAAAAACCTTCTCTGCTCACTTCTGGCAAAGCAAATGGGCGCCAAAAAAGTAATTGCAAGAGCTGACCGTTCGGACTATGTGCCCCTTTTCGAGATGGTGGGAATTGACGTTGCAGTAAGCCCGAGAGAAGCAACCGTAAATGAAGTCCTCAAGCTTACTATGGGAAAAGGTATAGAAGCCCTTGCAACGCTTGAGGGAGAAAAAGCGGAAATTATCGAGTATATTGCATCAGGGCAGTCAAAAATCGTAGGAAAACCGCTCAGCAAGGTTAAGTTTCCTAAAGGTGCAATAGTTACAATGGTGGTACATAATGATGAAGTTATTATTCCCAGAGGGGAGTTTGTCATTAGGGAAGGAGACAAAGTTATTGTTTTTGCTCTTTCTTCAGCTGTCCGACCTGTTGAGAAGCTGTTTAAATAAAGAATAAATATGAATAGTTATGAGTGCATTAAAAACTCATAAGTTTCAAAAACAGAGGGTCAGCGTGAATATTAAGATTGTTTTTTATGTTCTTGGCGGTTTACTCAGGCTTCTCGGGATACTGATGGTTATTCCTCTCGGAGTTTCGTACTATTACGGGGAAAGTCTGACACCTTTTCTTGTATCCATAGTAATAACCGTCCTTACCGGCTTAATCCTGCTTTCCTATAAAACCGATGAAGACTGGATGCGCAAAGAAGGCTTTGCAATCGTTGCCTTGGGCTGGCTTGCTGCAGCGGTTTTCGGAGCAATTCCTTTCGTGCTTGACGGGATTTCTCCCCTCAATTCTCTTTTTGAATCCATGTCAGCCTTTACCACCACAGGCTCGACAATTCTGACTGATATAGAAAGCCATCCAAAAGGCATTCTCTTCTGGCGGTCCATGATGCAGTGGCTTGGCGGTATGGGTATTATCGTGCTTTTCATTGCTATCCTGCCAAAACTGGGAGTTGCAGGACGCCAGCTTTTCAGGGCTGAAGCTCCGGGTCCAACTGAAGATAAGTTAAAACCAAGAATAAGGGAAACAGCAAAAATTCTGTGGATGGTTTATTTTGTAATCTCCTTTGCGGAGGTTGTTGCCCTCCTGCTTGCAGGGCTCTCGCTATACGATGCAGTTACCCATACTTTTACCACAATGGCTTGCGGAGGTTTCTCACCTTATGGATTGAGCATTGAAGCCTTTAACAGCCCTCTGGTAGAATATATAATAGTTTTTTTCATGTTCGTCTCGGGTGCAAACTTTGCCCTCCATTACAGGGCGATTTATGTTGACAAAGACTTCCTCCTCAAAGACGATGAATTCCGCTTTTATACAGCCCTCACCCTTGCAGCTACCGGGCTTTTGACTCTCCTGCTCTATCGCGATCTTGACACAGGGATTTTTGATTCTTTCAGGTTTTCGATCTTTCAGGTAGTCTCCATAATGACCACAACCGGGTTTGCCACAACCGACTTTAATCTCTGGTCAGAGTCAGCAAAAATGGTGCTTCTGCTTGTTATGTTTGTCGGCGGTTGTGCAGGCTCTACAGGCGGAGGCATTAAGGTTGTGCGCGTCCTTATGCTCCTCAGGCACGGGAGAATAGAACTTTTCAAATCCCTTCATCCGAGAGCCGTAAAAAGTGTAAAATTCAACAATAAAAACGTGCCAGATGAGGTTATAAACTCTATTTTTTCTTTTGTGGTGATCTATCTTCTTGTTTTCATATCGAGTGCCCTTATCCTCTCTGTACTGGGTATGGACATCATAACTTCAATTACTGCCTCCATAGCTACTATCGGGAACATAGGTCCAGGCCTTAATGTGGTCGGCCCGATGGGTACATTTGATCCCATCCCTCCTCTCGGAAAATTAATTCTGATTGCCAATATGTGGATTGGAAGGCTTGAAGTCTACACAGTAATAGTGCTCTTTACACCTGAGTTCTGGAACAAATGATTTCACAAAAAAATCAGGTAATCTGGAAAAGTAAATTAGAAAACTTGGAAAAATTTCCCATTGAAAGTCCAGAATGAAAAATATAATAAAAAAGATGCCTGAAGAAACAGGCATTACGTTCTATTCTTTATTACTTCTTTTGCTGCATCCTTGAAAAGCACACGAAGGTCCCAGAGCAGTTTTTTATTGGCTTTGAAGAGAGCCTGGAGCAGATCAAGTAGACTCATTCTCTCGAACTTCACATCTTTTAATGAATGGGCAAGCGAGTCAAGGTCAGCGTCAGTAAGGTTGATAAAGCAGTTCTTTACGATAAGGCTCATATCGATTTCATGCCCTACCGTAGCTCTCCATTTTTTCTCATATTCCTCTTCAAGCTTTCCAAGAGAGACATCCCCTGCAGATATGGCTGCATAAGCAGCTTCTCCAGCCAGCTTACCTGCATCCATGGCATTGAGAATCCCCCCGCCTGTGATGGGGTCTGACTGACGTGCAGCGTCTCCCACTAGCATCAACCCGTTAGCTGAGGTTTTCTCGATACTGCCTGACACCGGGACTCCTCCGAAAACCATCTCAACGATACGAGCATCCGGAAATCTTTTTTGCAGGAAATCATTCAGATAATCTACCGGTCTCGGCTTGAATTTTCCCATCTTGCTTCCGAGAATTCCTATTCCCACATTGGCTTTGCCTTCTCCTTTAGGAAAAACCCAGACATAGCCTCCGGGTGCGACCTCGTTTCCTATGTAGAACTCGCAGTACTCCTGATTTACGTCCGCGCCTGCTATCAGGTACTGCGCACAGGTTTCAATATCTATGGGCTTCAGGGCTGTATCGATTCCTGCCCACCTGCCCACCTTTGATTCGACTCCGTCAGCTCCTATTACTATACTGGCACGCACCTCATACTCTTTCCCGAGATGCATGAGTCTGGCTCCTTTTACGAAGTCATCTTCAATGATAAGACCTGTAGCTCTTGTTTTGACTCTGACTTCAGCTCCGACGGCGGCAGCCTGCTCCGCAAGGGCGCGGTCAAAGACCTTTCTCTCAAGCACATATCCGACCTCTCCTCCTGAGATTTCTTCAGCCATCTCTATCCTTGTGCCGTCCGGAGAGAAAATATAAGAGCCTTTAAGGTCAGCGCAAATCCATTGCTTGTCAATCTCTACATGTTTTTTAAGGTACTCTTTGTTTACGCCTTCGGCACAGCGTACAGGATCACCTATTTCCTGGCGTTTTTCAATTAAAAGTACATCAAGTCCTTTCTCAGCTGCTGTTTTTGCAGCAATAGAACCTGCAGGACCGGCTCCTATAACCAGAACGTCATACCTGTCCTTCATTTCATTACCTCAATTGCTCCTACAGGGCAGATGCGATCACAGATCCCGCACACGATACAGACACTTTCGTCTACTTCAATCCAGGTTTCTACAAGTTCGAGTGCTCCCTTAGGGCAAACTCCCACACAGGCCCCACAATATCCACATTTATATCTGTTTATGTTGATGCTCACCAGCTCACCTGTCAATTTTAAAGGTAAATCACGATCTTTAACCGGCAGATATCGCCTTTCTTGAGAACTGTTTAATGTCAATAGAAAGGCTTGACAATACAATGCAACAATATTTAAACTGATGATTTTAATACAGAGTCTGAAAGTCTCTTCTTAAATTATATTTTGAAATTTATATTCCATCAGTAAACCTTTTTCTGTGTTTTGCTTTTATTGCACAGATCTTCTTTTCAGGAAGATAAGATTCGAATTCAGATTCACTCATTTAATAGAATTACTCTTTTGAATAGTTTCCACAATTAATGTATTTATCTAGTTTAAAGTTATTGGCTCTACTGGACCGACGCATCCAGTATAAGATATTATTCTGGTCACTTTCTATTGTTATATAAATTATTTATATAATATCCCTATAAATTATATTTTTGCCTTTTAAGAAAAATTACCATGCTTCTTTTTTTAGACACATACATGATTAAAATTTGCCATTAGTTACTCAAAAAAGGCAACAACTTTGAACCACCGGTATAGTGGCACGGCTCTTTTTTAAATATACCTCCACCCTCTCCAGGATCTGTTTTTTCTTTGACTCCGGCC